>DATJOY010000164.1:0-5483 GCA_035506695.1 Dissulfurispiraceae bacterium | reverse complement strand
CAGCCCCAAAGTTGCCGCAGTGCTGGCGCAAAACTTCAGGAAGTCCCTGCGCGACACGCCTCGTCGCGTCAGATAAGAATAAATGCTCTCGTTCTCCATACCCGTCCTCCTGTGACGAAGTTTAACTCTATTAATAGAGCTGTCAGGCAATGATCTTAAGAATAATCGCTAACATGTCGGCTATTTCCCGGTGGCCTTGGCAATCGGCGGTGACGGAATATTCGAACCGTGGCACTCGGTGCAGTTGTTCTGGGCTGTGATACCGTAATTTGCGGAAGGGATAATACCTTTGGTCTCGTATTTGCCGTCCTTCCATGCGTTGAGCAGTTCGACCAGATGATAGGCAACGCTTGCGGTAACCCGTGCGCAGCGGTCTTTCCTTTCGGGGCTCTTCAACTCCTTGCCTGCGGCCTTCATCCATTTGCCGACGGATACATGGCACAGAGGAGAATCACTCGTTGTTTTGGGAATTTCAGCTGTAACTCTCGGCTTCTTCGGAGTATAAACAGGCATTGAAGCATCGCAATACCACTGGAGCATTTCACTGCCCATAAGGGCGCCGTCATCCGAATTCGCAATCCTTGGTCCTATTATCAGGTTGGTGACGATATTAGCGCCGGCATTGGATCCGCAAATAGTCCCCCATCCCGAAACTCCACCTTCAAGGAAGATAAAGGCATCAATTGGAAAAGACTTGTACGGCTCTCCGATCTTTTCCCGCAACTGTCCGAATACGCTGCTCACGACCGCGCCGCCGCAAAATAACCTATACCACTCTTCGTAAGCGATTTCGGCAGTAATGGCCGGATCAAGCTTCACATACGGCCACGGCCATTTTTCGGTCGACCCCCCTTTGGCTTCGGCATTGGAAAGAAAACTCCCGAAATGTGCTGCAGTAGCTCCGATGGCTACTAATCCCGCCCCTGAAATGAATTGTCTTCTTGAAACCGTGCTGTTGTCTGACATCTTTTCTGGTCCTCCTGGTATTTTGAAATTATATAAATCCTATCGTCCCTATCGGACGAGTGCATATGGCAAGAAAGTTTCAGTCCTTCATTGGCTTTATAAACATGAAATAGACCATCGTCCAGTTGCCGAGTATCATGAATACCGTCGCCAGGATGCTCGATAACGCGAGAGATGAAACGCCGGTCAGTGCATGGCCGACTGTGCAACCACCAGCAGTAGCAGCGCCGAACCCCATCACAAGGCTTCCGCAAAAGACCCTTATTATTTCGTTTGCAGGCGGGGCCTGGAATTTGAACTCCTTTAGTCCCTTTGCACTGATGTAGGCGCCAAGCGGAATGCCGAATATATACAAAGCGCTCCAGGTGCCTTTGAATATCCCCCAGAAATCAAACATTGGATCATACTTCGACATGCTGTCGCCCATTGTTACTGCAAGATATGCTTCAGCCGTCGGGCCTGCTGCAGAGAGACCCCGCGTCTGGCCTCCCCAATAATTCGACGCCCAGAGCGCGAAAATCAGGATCAGGCCAAGGAATACACCGGTCAACGACCATGAATATCCCTTTTTCGGACCTTTTGCAAAAGGCTTTCCCTTCAGGACTACTGCAATGAAGACAATAGCGATAACGCTTATTACCACCCATTTCATCGATTGGCCGCCGAGAAGGTCCCATAACGCCGGGTTTGTAATTGCATCGTCGCCGCTTCCAATCGACACCTTGAAACTTTTCAGAAAATCCATGACCGGCTTTAGGGGACCGTGATATGTCGCCAAAAGTGAGGCGGCAAATCCCATTACCGCAACAAGCGCGGAAGTATAACCCTCGCCGACGCGGTAAATTATGCCGCTTCCGCAGCCCCCTGCCATCACTATGCCGACGCCGAATACATAGCCGCCGACCATGTTGGCTATGACATTGAATGACTGCCTCCTGAGACCGAAATCTCCCATGAAGCCGAAGTCTTCAAGCAGGTTGGCGCCTATCATTGCAATTACCAGTGCGAGCAGATATGAACGGAAAAGGGTGAAGTCATCAAGAAAGATAATGTCCCTGAAAGCCGAATTCATGCAGTAGCGTCCCCTCTGAAGTACAAAACCGAAAAGGAATCCTACGAAAATGCCGCTTGCCAACACCATGAAACTCGCGTGCCGGATTTCATCCATGTTTACATCTCCTTAAGTGTTCATAGAAATCGCGTGGCAATGCCACGGTCCGCAGTCGTCACTACTGTCATCTGCAGCCCCGGTGCCGAAAAACATATTCAACACCTGTGGAGGGGAGCAGTAGGAATCGAACCCACCATGGCACCTTATGAGTAGCGACAGGCCGCCTTTCAGCTGGCAAGTCTTTGACCATGACCCTGGTTTTGCAGACCAGGTGAGGCGCCAGCCCCTTGCTCCCCGGCATAGCCGGACAACAGAAACAGTCAGCGGATAAAAATAGCCTGGAAGGGGAATTGGCTTGTTTGCCCGATGTGTGCAGCTGTTTATTCGGCCAGATGTCGGTCCCGGACCGGAACGGCGAAACCCAATAATATTCATATCGTTAAATGTTTCGCCTTTACTGATATTTGACTGGCCTGCAGGGATGTCGTATTGGTCCGACATTGATCAGCAGCTTCAGGAATTTGCACGCAGTTCATTTGCTGATAAATTAATATAGGACAATACAATAAGTAAAATAGATTAATTGAATAATTAAAGGGTCAGCTATAGATTTTTTGCAGGCAATGGAAAGTTGTATTGACGTGTCGGATGGTACTGTCAATTCCGGTTTCCGGTGAGGGCAGGACAAATTTATCCTTTAGCGGACCGAAAATCCCCGACAATATTGCCCTTGCATTTCCCATGTGTTATGATGAGATTAAATTCCGCTTAAGGAGGTCAACATGAAATACGGCGCAAGAAACACTATCACTGCAAAGGTAAAGTCAGTCAAGAAAGGTGACATAATGTCTCTGGTAAAATTCGATGTCTCTGTTCCCGCCGAAATGGCTTCGGTGCTTACAACAGAATCGCTCGAAGCCATGAAAATGAAAAAAGGCGATCAGGTTCAGCTTATCATCAAGGCTATCCATGTCTTACCCGTAAAGGAATAGAAGACACGTTTTCATACACGAAGGGCAAGCTTTGACTGTAACCCATTTCTTTTTTCGGATAAAGAGGGAAGGGGTGGCCGGTTCCCGGAGGAGAGCTGCGACCGGAGTGCGGGCATTATGAAGGAGATATCAAATAACGAGTTCGCCGGAATCTTCCCAGCTTTCCGGAACAGTCCTGCGCTTGTCTCTGAAATCCTCTCTGTCTCGAATCATAAACCCATCCCAAAGGATGTCCGGATATATTCCGAGGGCGATGCATGTTCAGCCATCGCACTTGTAATTTCGGGAGAAATACGGGTGTTCAAGATAGGCGAAAACGGGCGGGAAATCACGCTTTACGAAATAGAACAGGGCGAGACGTGCATTCTTAATGCATCGTGCATATTATCGAACATGTCATACCCGGCACACGCGGTGACAATGCTCGATTCTGAACTGCTGCTTGTCCCTGCGGGAGAATTCCGCCGACTGCTTGAACGCTCTGAAGTGATGAGAAACTTCGTGTTTAACCTTCTCAGCCGCAGGCTGACCTCTGTCATGGCACTCGTTGAAGAAGTAGCCTTCGGGCGGATGGATTCGCGGCTGCTTGATTATATTGAAGAGAAGGCCGAAGACGGACAATTAAATACGACCCACCAGAAAATCGCCAACGACCTCGGCACCTCCCGCGAGGTAGTGAGCAGACTTCTGAAAGACTTCGAGAGAAGGGGAAAGATAATCCTTACGAGAAATCTCATCCGGATGGTGAATAAATAACACATATCAACAGAATTCTCGTCGCAGGGCTTGATTAATCCGCTTTATTCATAAATGATGACAGTACAACCTGAAGCATTTACATCCCGCGCACTGAATTAGTCATTCTTGCGGATAATTCATATCAATCATAAAATGAACAGTCTATAAATAGAGAGGATTGTATTTCCCGGTCGGCAGCCCTGAAAACTCAGACAGTGCGCTTCGATTCAAACACTTCAGGTTATGCTGTAAAAAAATTATGAATAAAGTGGCTTAGAAGCATTTGTGATATTGTCACATACTATTCATTCCAGCCGCGTTATACTTAATTCAGAAGTATAAAATCAGTTGCAAAACAAGGAGGCAGTGATGAAAAAGAATGAAGGTTCAATTGACAGGGCGCTCAGAGTGCTCGTCGGTTTGGGATTGCTTGCTTACGCGGTATTTGGCGGTTGGGTCTGGGGATACCTCGGCATAGTGCCGCTTTTCACAGGTCTTGTTGGATCGTGCCCGCTCTACAGCATTCTCGGCATATCCACCTGCGGCAAATGCACGGAATCTTCAGACGCCGCGTGCGCCTGCTCCAGGAAGTAATAGCAACCCGGAATAGCAAGTATCAGTTAAGGGGATGGACCGTCTCTCTCCTGCATTCGGACCGTCCCCGTATTTTATTATTGCTGCAATCGCATCCCTCAATGAAGGCAGGTTGTTCAGCGGCACTGCAGCATCCTGCCGGTGGACAGAAAGTAGTTGATCTGCTTTTCCCTGAGCAGGACCCTATCCCTGTAGGTTTCGTCGGTCAGGCCCTTGACAAGCGCGTCTCCCTCGGCATTTAATCCTGTGAATGTCTGTGTCCAGGTCATGCTTGTTGTGCCATCGGCATTCCGTGAGAGAGATATGCAAAAGTGAATTGTCCGCAGGGCGTTTGCCCGTACGAATTCGATCGACAACGGCGGCTCGTATCGTGAAACAACCCATGTATCTTCGGGTCCGTCTCCGGGGAAGTGCGTCCTGAATACACAGCCCGGCTCTGCCAAGCCCGATTTGCTGAAGATCAAATCGCACTGCCAGCCATCTATCCATTCATATTCGCGAACAGGACAAAGCAGCGGGAATGCCTGTTCAGGAGTTCCCTGCAACTGAACCGAGAACATCTTTGTCGATCTGTATCCACTCATATCTCCCCCTGGACCAATATGCAAAGTTATACGTTCTAATATGAATCTGCACGATACTATTGTCAAGTGACGGAAACTTCACCGGGGCAGCTCAACTAATACCGCAGAAATATGTTATAAATTGTTTATGGACAGCGATATTAATTCCGACGAAGAATCTCCGATCAGGCACGCTTCGTCCCCTCTCTCTCCCGAAGACCGGGAGAGAATATTCGAAGTTGCATTGGAGCGCATGGTCATGATCGGCGGCAAGGTTTTTGGTGTCGAGGACGAAGCGGAACCGGAGGCGTTTGTGGATTGTCTCTCAAGGCTAAATTCATGCCGGGCGCTCTGCTGTACTTACGTTTTTGCACTTACGCAGGATGAGGTAAAAAGGGGCGATATAAAATATAATCCGGAGCGTCCGTACTACATGGCCCGCGACGACGATGGGTATTGTCCCTATATCGACCGTGCAACGTTCAAGTGCTCGATTCACGAGCAGCGACCGCTGAGGTG
>DATJOY010000163.1:0-10160 GCA_035506695.1 Dissulfurispiraceae bacterium | reverse complement strand
CTTCCCGCATCTGGTCAAATACAGCGGACTCATTTACGAGCCGTTGGAAAAGGACCGCTTATTGTCAAAAGCTGATGTTTTTTTTATGGCACTGCCGCATGCAGCATCTCAGGAAGCGGTCAGCTTCTTTTTCCAAAAAGGGAAGAAGGTCATAGACCTGTCGGCTGACTATCGTCTTTCCGATCCGGCTGTATACCAGGAGTGGTATAAAACAGCGCACCACTATCCTGATACACTCAGCAGGGCTATATATGGACTGCCCGAATTATACCGCAAATCGATAAGGAAGGCCCGGCTGATCGCAAACCCCGGTTGTTACCCGACCAGCGCAATTCTGGCCGTCAGTCCTGCGTTAAGGGAAGGCATTATAGATGTCGGCAGCATTATCGTCGATTCCAAATCGGGGACTTCCGGCGCAGGAAGGAAAGCGGATGTTGCAATCTCTTTTTGCGAAGTGAACGAAGGGTTCAAGGCTTACGGGGTCGGGGTCCACAGGCATACGCCTGAAATCGAGCAGGAGCTGTCGAAGATGACCGGCAGGCCGGTCAGGATAGACTTCACTCCGCACCTGGTCCCGATGGACAGGGGAATCGTTACTACCGCCTATGCGAAATTGACGAAACCGATCAGCACCGGCAAGGTCATTGCGCTGTATATGAAAAAGTATTCCAAAGAGCCGTTTGTGAAGGTCCTTGAAGAGGGTTTTTATCCGAACGCAAAGCATGTTCGCGGGAGCAATTACTGCTTTGTGGGTCTTAAGGTAAACGAAAGGACGAATACGCTCGTCATGCTCTCAACAATAGACAATCTTGGAAAGGGTGCTTCCGGGCAGGCCGTTCAAAACATGAATATAATGCTCGGTGTTGATGAAACTACCGCATTGGAGGGATTGGCATTATGTCCGTAGACACGAAATCGGCTGCCGTACCGAACGGGTTTCTCTTTTCGACCATCGAGGCGGCGGTAAAGAAGCCGGGGAGGAAAGACCTCGCGCTGATATACTCGGAAAAGGAATGTGTTGCTGCAGGAGTGTTTACCACAAGCAGCGTGAAGGCCGCTCCTGTAAGACTCGACATGAAGCTCGTAAGGTCTGGTGCGGGAAGGGCCATTATAGTCAACAGCGGCAATGCCAATGCCTGCACCGGTCAGCAGGGTATGAAGGACGCCGCCGAGATGGGCAGGCTCGTTGCAAGCCGGAAAGGCATCAGCGCCGACGGAGTTTATGTCTGCTCGACAGGAGTCATCGGGACCCCCATGCCCATGGAAAGGATCAGGTCGGCGGCGCCGGGGCTTGTGGAAGGTCTGGGGAAGGCAACGATTGAAGATGTGGCATCTGCAATTATGACGACCGATACTTTTCCTAAGGTCGTCTCTAAGAGGAAGAAGATCGGGGGTAAAATAGTTACCTTTACCGGCATCTGCAAGGGCGCAGGCATGATCCGGCCCAACATGGCCACCATGCTCTGCTTTATCACAACCGATGCGAGCATCGGGGGGAAGGCGCTCGACGTTGCCCTGCGGCAGGCCGTCGGAAGGTCTTTCAACAGGATTACTATCGACGGAGACATGTCGACAAACGACACAGTGCTTGCTCTTGCGAATGGGATGGCGGGCAACGAGACGATAAAATTGAAATCGGCGTCTTACGAAATATTCGCAGGTGCGCTTGCAGAGCTTGCTTATGGACTGAGCGAGATGATTGTGCGGGATGGAGAGGGAGCTACAAAATTAGTTGAAGTCGAAATCAGGAATGCTAAAAGCGAAAAGGATGCTGAAAGGGGCGCTTTCGCAATTGCAAACTCCCTTCTGGTCAAAACAGCTATTTACGGTAACGACGCCAACTGGGGCAGGCTCATGGCGGCCTTGGGCTATTCGGGTATTGCGGTAAAAGAGGAAAAGGTGGATATCTCGCTGAACGGCCTGATGGTTGCAAAAAAAGGCGTGGCCGCGGGAGTTGATAAGGAAGCCAATGAGAAGCTCAAGGATAAGAAGGTGAAAATCGTGATTGACCTGCATCTTGGAAATGGAAGTGCAAAGGTGCTGACATGTGACCTGACCGAGGATTATATCAGGATAAACGCGGAATACAGGACATAAATTGCTGTTATGAGAACAATTGTTGCATTATTAACAACAATTGTTCTTTTTTTTCGATTCGAACGTTCCACCCGATCCCTGTGAGCAGAACCGCCGGTATGGTTATTTGGGGTTGTTGTTTTCGTCGAGCTTGATAATGACCGGCTTGAAGTCTTTCTTTATCTCGCCTATGTCTGTATAGATATAACTGAAGATTATGATTCTGTCGCCGACGGCGCCTTTGCGTGCGGTGGGGCCGTTGAGACAGAACTCACGAGACCCCGGTTTGCCGGGGATTACATAAGTCTCAAAGCGCTCACCGTTGTTCATATTGCTTATCATCACCTGTTCATAGGGAAGCATTCCTACCATCTCCATCAGATCGCTGTCTATGGTTATGCTTCCCTCGTAAGCAAGGTTCGATTCAGTCACTGTTGCAAGGTGTATCTTGGACCTTAAAAAACATCGGAGCATACTTGGTTCTCCTTGTATGAAAAGGCCGATGGTCGTTTCCTCAGCGTCCCCGGCCAATCGTTTATTTACTCGATTATCTTCGGCACCCTGTAAAACTTTTCGGTGGCGTCCGGGGCATTGCCCAAGGCTTCCCGGCAGGGAAGCGAAACAATCCCGACATCATCGGCCATGACATTGTCGAGAGGGATTACATGCGACGTCGGTTCAATCCGGGATGTATCCAGGCCATTCAACTGTTCCACGTAATCTATGATTTTGCTGAGCTGGGTTGTGTAGAGTCCCGATTCCTCTTCCGAAAGGGAGAGGCGGGACAATTCAGCGATATGCAAGACTTCTTCGCGCGAGAGCATCAGATCAAATCCTTTCGAGATTGGCGAGCTTTGCGGCCAGGCGTTTTACTCCTATGCCCGGAAAATTGACGGTGACTTTTGCCTCTTCGCCTTCACCGTAGCAGTCTCTGACGATCCCTACTCCCCAGGAAGGGTGTTTTACTCTCGACCCTATAATAAATGTCGCCGTCTTTTTTGACGGGCCGATCTGAATGGCTGTCTTGAAGGCCTTTTCTTTCTGATGGGAGAGTTCCACCCACGTGCAGCAATCCTTCGGCATATCGGCAAGAAATCTTGAAGGTTCCTGCTCCTGTATCTTGGAATAAACCCTTCTCCTCTTGACGCTGCTGAGAGACAGGATATTTTTTGCACGTGTCATGCCGACATAAAACAGACGTCTTTCTTCCTGCATTTCGGCTGCATTGTCGAAAGCCTTGAAATAAGGCAGGATACCTTCCTCAAGTCCGATAATGAACACGACCGGGAATTCAACTCCCTTAGTATTGTGGAGCGGCAAAAGAGAGACTGCCCTCTCCGGTAAAACCTCGTCGGACGAAGACAGGAGGGATATGCGATCTATAAAGTCCCTGACAGGGATGTTTTCTGCAGATGCGGCAAGCTCGATGATCGCCTGGATACGCTCTTCTTCGATATCATCGAGATATCCCGTTTTTTCGACAATCTGTTTGATCATATCGGCGGCGCTTCTGTAAGAGCCGGCTGAGAGCTCCTCTACAGTCGAGACGAAATGGGCAAGTTTGTCTTTGAAGGAAGCGGCCACGTTATTGGACTGCAGCATCAGTTTCAGCGCTCTGAAAAGACTCATTGCATTTTTTCTTGCTTCCTGTTCGATCTTGGCTATCGTAGTCGAACCGATACCCCTCGGAGGGCTATTGATGATCCTTCTCAGGCTCACATTATCATTGTTGTTGAGGGCCAGCCGCATATATGAAATGATGTCCTTGATCTCCTTGCGATGGTAGAAACTTATCCCTCCGATAACTCGATACGGAATATCCTCTTCCTTCAGAGCATCTTCCAGTGCCTTTGTCTGAAGGTTTATCCTGAAGAAAACTGCGAAATTGTTGTACTCGAAATTGCTCTTCAGGTAGAGGTCTTTGATGACACGGGCGACATGTTTGGCTTCTTCCTCCTCGGTATTCAAACAGCAGTACAAGACCTTCTCTCCGCATGGATTGTTTGTTTTAAGTTCCTTGGGTTTGCGGTGGGCATTCTTTGCAATTATCGCCGAGGAGACTTTCAGAATATTCTGGGTAGAACGATAGTTGTGGTCAAGCTTCAATAACTTGGCCCCCGGGAACTCTTTTTCGAAATTTAGTATGTTGCTTATATCGGAACCTCTCGACTTATAAATGCTCTGGTCGTCGTCGCCGACAGCGCAGATGTTCTTATTCTTTCCTGCAAGAAGCTTGAGAAAATGGAACTGGGCACGATTGGTGTCCTGGAATTCGTCAACAAGTATCGCTGGAAACATCTCCTGATATTTGCGCAATATCTTCTGGTTCTCTTCGAATACCCTGTTTGAAAGCAGTATAAGGTCGTCATAGTCAAGGGAGTTCGAACGCCTGAGTTCGTCCTGGTATCTGAGGTAGACCCTCCCCAGCTTTTCGTCAAAGCTGAAGCCATCTCCCTGGGAAAGGAAATCCTCCGGGCTGACCATGGATGACTTGAGGATGCTTATGCGGGACGCGACACCTTTGTACAGTGCTTCATATATGTTGAATTCTTTCAGGATGTGCCTGATAAGAGAACTCTGATCGTCTTCGTCGTAAATAATGAAATCGGGTTTGAATCCGAGCACCTTTATTTCTTTCCTGAGTATTTTGTTGCACTGCGAATGGAATGTGCCGATCCAGGCGTGCCTGAGATCGCTGGATAGACAATGCGACAGCCTCTCCCTGATCTCGTCGGCTGCCTTGTTGGTAAGGGTGACAGTAAAAATGGATGAGGGCGAGAATTTCTTTTTCTTTACGAGATGAGAAAATCTGCAGGTAATAATACGCGTTTTGCCGCTTCCCGCGCCGGCCAATACGAGCAAGGGACCATTGGAGTGAAGAACGGCTTCTCTTTGTTGGGGGGTAATATCCTCTAATAAAACATCTTTAGCCATTTTCTCTCCTTAATTATACCATATAGGACCCCTCAAAAAGACAGGGCTGATCGCAATAAGCGCTAATGATAACGCCGTGGTTACTCCACAGTTACGCTTTTGGCAAGGTTCCTCGGCTGATCGACATCACAACCCCTCAAAACAGCAATATGATAGGCAAGGAGCTGAAGGGGGACTGTAAACAGGACGGTGTTGAGATAGTTGTTGTTCCCCCCGATGAGAATGGAATAGCGGGACAATTTACTTATTGCATCATGACCTCTTGTAGCAAGTGTGACCAGTATGCCCCCTCTGCTGTTGACCTCCTCCATATTGGAGAGAACTTTTTCAAAAAGATCTCCCGACGCGGCAAGTATAACCACAGGAAGCTCTTCATCAATGAGGGCTATGGGGCCGTGCTTCATTTCCCCGGCGGGATATCCTTCTGCGTGTATATAGGAAATCTCTTTCAATTTGAGTGCACCTTCGAGGGCAATCGGATATTGTATCCCCCTTCCGAGATATAAAAAATCTCTGGCCTTGAAGAGTTCCTTCGAGATCGCATGGATCCTGTCGTCGAGTTCAAGTGACGCCTCTATGTGTCCCGGGAGGTGCAGAAGGTCGTCGATGAGGCTGGATGCCGATTGCTCATCAATGGTTCCCCTGTTCTTACCGAGGGCGACGGCAAGAAGGTACAGAGCAACAATTTGCGAGGTGAACGCCTTTGTCGATGCTACCCCGATCTCAGGCCCCGAATGGGTGTAAAAAACATAATCAGCTTCGCGTGATGCAGTGCTGCCGATGACGTTGCAGATAGCAAGGGCTGAGGCCCCAAGCCTTTTGGCTTCACGCATTGCGGCGAGCGTATCGGCCGTTTCGCCGGATTGAGTGATGGTTATAAATAAAGTTCCTTTGCCCAGAATAGGAGTTCTGTAACGAAATTCAGAGGCTATATCAACTTCCACCGGAATCCTCGAAAGCTCCTCTATCATGTATTTCCCTATTATCGCCGCATGGTAAGATGTACCGCAGGCGACAATGAATATCTTTTCAATTTTTCGCACGGCAGCTGCGCTAAGTCCGAATTCTTCAAGGGAGACTTCGCCCTTTTCAGGGAATATCCTGCCCCTTATGGTGTCGGCTATCGCTCTGGGCTGTTCGTATATCTCCTTAAGCATGAAATGGCGATAACCGCCTTTTTCGGCCATGGAAGGGCTCCATGAGACAGTCACGACATTCTTATTCATCGGCTTTCCATCCAGATCGGTAATAATGACGCCGTCCCTGTGCATAACCGCCATCTCGTTGTTGTCGAGAAAAATAACCTCTCTCGAATAGCTGAGAAAGGCAGGGACATCGGATGCAAGAAAATATTCATTGTCGCCGAGACCCAGGACGAGCGGACTCTCCTTTCTGACAGCCACGATCTTGTCCGGTTCCTTCTTGCTGATCACCGCAAAGGCATAAGCGCCCCTTACAACCTTCAGTGACGATCTCACCGCGTCTTCAAGCGGAACGCTGCCGGCCGAGTGCTTGTTTATGAGATGACAAAGGACTTCGGTGTCGGTTTCGGACCTGAATTTATAGCCTTCGGCTTCGAGACCGTGCCTCAATTCCACATAGTTTTCGATAATGCCGTTATGAACAAGCACTATCCCGTCGGACCTGTGCGGATGGGCGTTTTCATCCGAAGGCTTACCGTGCGTGGCCCAGCGGGTGTGACCTATGGCGGTGGTGCTGCTGATTTTCTGGTCGGAGATGATCGATTCGAGTTGTGCGATCTTTCCTTTGGAGCGCTTGACCTCAATATCGTTATCCGAAAAATAAGCTATGCCTGCAGAGTCGTATCCCCTGTATTCAAGCCGTTTAAGTCCCTCCATTACTACCGGGATGGCATTTCTGCTGCCGATATATCCGATTATGCCGCACATGTATGCCTCCTTGGAAGACGTTCAAGATGTTTAATTGTCCAGGATCACTTGCGATTTTTCCTGTTCGACTTTACAGCTGCCCACCCTTTAAGATTGCGCTGGGGCGTCCGGGAAACGGCGAGAGCGAGCGGCGGGACATCCTTGGTTATCGTTGATCCTGCGCCTACATATGCGCCTTTGCCGACCCTGACCGGCGCGACGAGCTGAGTATCGCTGCCGATAAAAGATCCCTCTTCCACAACAGTTTTGTGTTTGTTTACGCCGTCATAATTGCATGTTATGGTGCCGGCCCCTATATTTACATTGTCACCGATCTCCGCATCGCCGATATAACTGAGGTGTGATGCCTTTGCACCCGTGCCGATAACCGACTTTTTTATTTCGACGAAATTGCCGATCTTTGCGGAAGGGCCGATCACCGACCCCGGTCTCAAATGCGCAAACGGTCCTACCGACGCACCGTCTTTGACTACCGAAGATTCGACAACGGTGGAGTCCTTGATCGTCACTCCATTCCCTATTATACTGTCGATTATCCTCGTGCAGGGAAAAATGACGCAACCGCTGCCTATCGAGCTTTTACCTTCAATAACAACGTTGGGGTAAATGGCAGTATCCCGGCCTATTTCAGCCGCCGGATCGATAAATACTGATTTCGTATCGATAAATGTGACTCCTTTTTCGAGCCATCCTGAGACGACCCTGTCCCTGAGAAAGATTCCGGCCATGCAGAGGTCCTTTCTCGTATTGATACCGGTCAGCTCAGTTTCCTCGCCGAGTAAATGGGAACCTACACTAAGACCCTTGCGGACTGCGATATTGACTATATCCGTCAGGTAGTACTCTCCCTTGCCGGGATTTACTTTGATCTCTTTAAGGAGCTTGAGCGCCGACAATTCCATGGCATATACGCCACTGTTTACTTCCATGATTTTTTTCTGCTCGGGGCTTGCGTCCCGGTCCTCAATGATCGAAACGACCTTGCCGGCCTTTCTTATGACCCTTCCGTATGAGTGGCTGCCTTCGGCAACGAATGACAGTACGGAGATAATTTCTGAATTGCGCTTATGAGTGGCAAGCAGTTTTTCAAGTGTCGAAGGGCTTACAAGCGGCGTGTCTCCGTTCAGGACAAGGACAGTCCCTTTTTTGCGGGCAAGAGCACGGCATGCCGTTCGCAGCGCATCAGCAGTGCCTTTCGGCTCTTTCTGAACTTCAAGGGCAACTCGGCTGCCTTTGAGCGCATCCCGTATTTGTGTGCCGTCGCTGCCGGGGCCGATCACCGCGATGATTTGATCGGGCTTCACAGATTGCGCCGCATCTATTACGTAACTGATAAGCGTTTTGCCGCATATGGAATGCAATACCTTGGGAGTTGCAGATTTCATCCTCGTGCCGAGTCCGGCCGCCAGTATCACCACATTAATGCTCAAGCGATACCCCCCTTCGATTCAGAGATGAGTTCAGGCGTGGCAATTCCTCCCGAGAGTATGATCCTGATCCCTTCCTCAATGGATATGTCGGTATATATAATGCTGTTGTCACTCAGAAGTGCAATGTCGCCGAGGTAAAGGTTGTTTGTTGGAATATAGACGGCCTTCAGACACGATTCACCCTGTACGGTGCGGACCTTGCACTCATCCGTCAGAAATCCGAAGGCGTAGCAGCCAGCGCGGGGATATTCGATTATTACGAATTTCTTAAACGCGCCGTGGCCTTCCGGAGAGAAGGCGTCGACAAGCTGCTTGAGCGCAGTGTATATGCTTTTGAATACCGGTATATTAAGGAAGACCTTCTCGACCAGGCCAAGCACCCTTTTTCCGAAGACATTCGTAGACACAATCCCTACAAGGAAAATGATGCCGACGGCAGTTATGAAGCCGAGGCCTGCAATGTGCCTGCCCAGGAACATGTCGAAAAATTGACCGAGGATACCGTCGATGAATTTGAAAAGGCTGGCGATGACGACTATCGTAAGTGTCACCGGCACTGTAATGATCAGCCCTGCAAGGAATTTGCGCTTGAATGTAATACGTATCGGATCGAACATTTATTATATATTTTCTATTGTGTCTATTGAAACTGTCAAGCGCGAATGCTTTTCCCGTCACGCTTTAAGGCTGTCATCGGACACGTCGAAATTCGCGTAAACGTTCTGTATGTCATCGTGGTCCTCAAGCGCATCGATCAACCTGATCATCTGCTCTGCGGCGTTGCCTTCGAGCGGCACATAATTTTTTGGGATCATCGTTACTTCAGCAAGGGACATGTCGATTTTGTTGCTGCTGATCGAATTTTTGACGGTGTTCAGGTTTTCAGGGGAGGTTATGATTTCATAATTGTCTTCTTTAGGATCGTTCTTCATGTCCTCTGCACCTGCATCAAGCACAATCGTCATGAGTGTATCTTCATCGACCTTGGATTTGTCGACCAGAATGTAGCCTCTCTTGTCGAATATCCATGAAACGCAGCCTGCCTCTCCAAGGTTGCCGCCGTTTTTCGACAGTACGTGGCGGATTTCGGAAACGGTCCTGTTCTTGTTGTCCGTAAGTGCCTCCATCAGTATCGCAGCGCCTCCGGGCCCGTATCCTTCGTATAATACTTCTTCATAAGTAGTCCCGGGTAATTCTCCGGTACCTTTCATGATCGCCTTCTTGATGTTATCCGAAGGCATATTCACTTCTTTTGCCTTATCTATGGCCAGCCGCAGCCTGGGATTTCCTTCGGGGTCTCCGCCGCCCGACCTTGCCGCCACAGTAATCTCCTTGACGATCTTGGTGAAAGACTTGCCTTTTTTGGCGTCGGTGTTGGCTTTCTTATGCTTTATCTGGGACCACTTGGAATGTCCTGACATAGAGACCTCCGGTATCTGTGATTACAACTGTACTTAATATCAGCCCGACAAAAATGCAGCTTAAACGGCAAAAAACGTAATTATTATAATAATATTGTGATCTTCAATCTGTCAATTAGCCAGCTTTTTGGGTAGTGGGTCACTTTCAGGCGGAAGAGATTAGTCCTTGTTCAATTACTCAAACTTTTTTTTGCGATATGCTTACTTTATTTTTCATATGGATGCTGCGAACCGGATCACTCAGACCCTTCCGTCTGAAAGTGACCCACTACCTTTTTTTATAAGCCCGGTCATACTTCAGTCCGGCAGTCCTCATTTGTGAAAAATTCTATTTAAAAAAGTCGGCGGGCGCGACGCTGCTATAATCCGGCGTCCTTCAGCGCGTCTTT
>DATJOY010000162.1:0-3509 GCA_035506695.1 Dissulfurispiraceae bacterium | reverse complement strand
GGTCTTTTTCATTCATGACCATTTCAATCGGCATCAGCCACAACAAATTCCGGAAGTTTTCGCATTACAGCCAGATCAGTCAGGTTGCGGGGGAGATGAAGCATTTCAGCAAGGCCGTTTCGGGAAGCTGCTACCGCATGGACCGCAGAAAGAAGTAACCCGCGACTTTTTCAGTCGATCATGTTCAGGAGCGATTCAGCCCCGCTTTCGATCTTCTTTATGCTTTGTGCAACCGAGGCATGTGCCTTCTTTATCTGGTGAAGTTCATCCGACAGAACGAGGGCCGTGAGGATGGCCGCCTTCAGCGGTGTCGTGCCCGGAGAGCGCCTGTAAACATCGCGGATCCTGCCGTCCAGGAAATCCGCGAGATACTTCATGTATTCCTTTGAAGCGCTGCCCTTGATCATGTATTGCTGCCCGAGTATGGAGACTTCGATCCTTTCCATGACCGCTATTTGAGCTCGAATCCTTCGAGTTCTTTCAGAAGAGCTTCGATCTGGGCTTTGATGCCTTCCTTTTCAGAGGAAAGTTTTCCGATTTCCTGCTCTCTTAGCCGGAGGAGTTCTTCGAGTTCCCTGTTTCTCTTCTCGATAATGTCCTTCTCCTCCTTCATGTTCCTGACCTTGTCAATTACCTGGGCAATTTTTTCTTCAACGGTATTCATGAAACCCTCCTCCAGAAAAAATTATAAGTCATATAAGACCTATTAAAAAATTTTTGGCGCGTCCTTTCTGCCGTTCTGTCTCATATATTCAAAGTAGCTTGTCAGTACTTTCTTGACGTAATTCCGCGTTTCATCATAAGGAATGTCCTCGATAAATTCGTCAGCCGATCTGTATTGTCCGGCGGACATCCAGTTCTTGACCGCATCCTCGCCTGCGTTGTATGCCGCTACGGCAGAGGGTACGGAATTAAGCGTCTTAATAAGAAACTTGAGGTAGTACGAACCAATGTAGATATTTGTCCTGATGTCGTATAGATCCTCGGAGTGTTTCAGGGAAACATCTGCATGCGGGCTGAGCCTGGACGCCGTTTGAGGCATGAGCTGCATGAGCCCGAGTGCGCCGGCCGGTGACCTGGCTTCAGGTGCAAAGCGGGATTCTTCGCGCATGATCGATAGTATAAGAAGAGGGTCGATGTCGTTTGCCTGCGCAGCGGCGTCAATCACGTCCATATAGGCCGGAGGGTAATACAACTCGTGCAGGTCGTCGCGGTAACTGATCCGTGCGACCATAGAGATTGAGTTCCGGAAATCGTTCATCTGTTTCAGGTGCGCGCTGAGGCATGCTACATCATGGTCCGGAAGGTTCCTGTTCGCAATCGAAAGCATCTCGGTAAGGGCCTCATTCCTGAAGCCGAGTCCCTCAAGGACTTCGACGCGTTTCGGCAGGACATAGCTGCTGCAGCCTGAGGTCGCAGTCCTTTCAAAGGGCGGGACAGGGACGCCATTTCCGGCAGAAGAGAGAAAAAGATAGAAGTTGTTGTTACGATCGTTTGGTATCAGAGAGATTACCTGCGCCGGCCCGTCGGTACCAACGGCCTTCATGCAGCGGTTTTCCCAGTAGACGTAACGCGCACTGCCGTATGTCTTGCGGAGCGCAGAAAAGATGTCGAGTGCTTTCCTGTAATCGCCTGCGCGGTAGTATGTCCATCCTTTGTGCCAGAGGGCGTCTTCCTTTGAAGAGGGGAATTTGGATACCACGTTATCGAAGATGGAAAGGGCGGCTTCGGTATCGCCGCTGCGGCGTTTCTTTGATCCATATGCAAGGAACAGGGCGGCCGCACGCTGGTCGTTAGATTTGTAGAGCCTGTTCATCTCCGCCTCAAAGCGGTCTGTGTCACCGGCCCGGAAGAGTGACTTGGCCTTCCAGTACAGGCTGTCGCATTCTGAATAAAGGGCGGCGGCATCCCTGTATTTTTTCTGTTTGAAAAGGGCGTAAGCAAGCCCTTCGTTAATCTCTTTCCTTTGCTGTTTTGCCCCCTTCATGCGCAGTGCGTCCCTGAAACACTTTTCGGCCTCCTTGAAGAGCCATGCGTTGTTGAGGTTCTTACCCTTTTTCAAAAGGTCCGCAGCTGTTATCTCCGAGGAAGAAAGCTCCTCCCCCGCGCTTTTTGAATACGGAGTTACCGATAAGAATATTTCCTTGAAAAGCGCCTTGGCCCTGTCTTTCCTGTTGTCGTTCTTAAGATACGCGGCATATGCAAATTTCGCCTTTGGTTCCGAAGGGAAGTCGGACATGAATTTCCTGAAAAGGTCGTCCATGTCTATTCCGCCCTCTTTCTGGGCAAGTTCGATCTCCTTCAGGCGCAGGCTCTTAATGACGGGAGAATCCGGAAAATCCTTTATTGCCGTCCTGATGTCCGAGAGGGCCTTTCCGGCTTCATTTTTTCCGTCAAAGGCCTTTGCACGCCAGAGGAGTATATAGTCTCCGAGGAAGGGCATCTCCTTATAGGCTGACGTAAGTTCGACGACCGCCTTGTCGTAATCCCCCGCCTCAAGGCTCGCTTTTCCTTTCAGGATACAGGAAGGTGCGCAAACAACAGGCGCTTCAGGTGTGTCGGCAGCAGCCGGTGAGGCTGCGGAAAAAAGCATGGCCATGCAACATCCGATTATAAGGCCAGGCATTGATGTCGGTGAAATATTAAAAATGCCTGAGGTATTCTTTGTAAGCACTGAAATTTCTCCTGGTCTCGTCGATGCTGTCTCCAGTGCATTTTTCGAGGAATGCATCGGCAATGCATAGTGCAGCCATCGCCTCGGCGATTACTGATGCAGCAGGTACCGCACACGTGTCGGAACGTTCGTAGGCGGCCTCTATGGGTTTCTTCGTGACAATGTCAACCGAACGCAGCGGTTTTCTGAGCGTAGGGATGGGCTTCATGGCCGCCCGCACTATAATCGGCATGCCGTTGGACATGCCGCCCTCTATGCCGCCGGCGTTGTTTGTGTTCCTGAAAAAACCGGTCTTCCCGGAATAGAAGATTTCATCCATGACCTCGGAGCCGAACTTTGCCGCGGCCTCGAACCCCATTCCGATCTCGACCCCTTTTATGGCCTGGATACTCGAGACAGCCATAATCAGGCGGGAGTTAAGCCTGAGGTCCCACTGGATATGACTTCCGAGCCCGGCCGGCACACCGGAGATAACCACTTTGAATATGCCACCGAGAGTGTCACCATTCCCGACAGCCTCGTCGATCAGGGCGACCATTTTGTCCGACGTGTCCTGGTCAGGGCACCGGACCGGTGAAGCTTCGGCAAGAGCGAACACCTCCGGATTGTTGTCATAATCATCGCGGTGCAAAGTCGCGCCTCCGATTGAGATCACGTAACTTCCAACGGAGATGCCGAACTCAGCAAGGAACTTTTTTGCCACGGCCCCGGCAGCGACGCGGGCAGCCGTCTCACGCGCGCTGGAGCGCTCGAGAATGTTTCTTATGTCTTTATGGTTGTATTTGATAATTCCGGTAAGGTCGGCATGGCCCGGCCTCGGTTTTGTGACTGCCGG
>DATJOY010000161.1:0-17868 GCA_035506695.1 Dissulfurispiraceae bacterium | reverse complement strand
GATTTTGCTGCATATATTGAGAAAAACGGATATGATTTTTATAGCCAAGCATCAAAGAAATTTAGTGATCATAAGATTGTCGAGCTTCTTGAATACCTTGCAATCGAAGAGACGAAGCATGAGACTCTATTCAAAAAGCTGGCAAAATCGGCTGATACATTTAATGCTGAAGAAAGCTATGGAGGCGAATTCAACGCATATATGAAGGAATTCTGCGCCTCCCATTCACTGGCCAGCCGAGACACGCTTAGAACCATTCTGGATAATCTAAAGACGTTTGAAGATGTCCTGGACATGGCTATTTCATTTGAAAAGGATTCAGTAGTGTTTTTTTTAGAACTGAAGTATATGGCTGCCTTTGACAAAATTAAATGGGGACACATACCATTTATTAACCCCCATTTATTAATCCATGACTCCACGCCATGCTGTGCTGAAGCTTCATGTCCTCAAGAATATTTATGAATGCGGCAGCACAGCCTATCATTTTCTATTAAATATCGGATACAACTTATCGTAAGTATCCAAGATATGTTCCGGGATCATCCTGACCTCAGCGGTGACGGTGAGATGCGTGTGGTCAGTCAGATGCGTGGGGTTTACCATAGGATTGCTATTATGCATTCATCCTTTTCCTTTCTACTGCATCACTGTTCTCTTTACTTTATCCAATTAGCGCCCATTTGCTTAATAACTCCATTGCCACCTTTTCTCACTGCTCATTTTCCCTTCTGAATCCTATCTTTTTGCGCTTAGGGACCGGCGGTGTCATTAACTCTCGGATTGCATCGAACACGACCCTAAACTGCGCATCGTATTTCTTTTCGAGGGTGGCGAGTTTGCGCGCCAGGTCCGCATTTGAGGCGAGCATCTGTCTTAGTCTCACAAAGGCACGCATGATGACTATGTTCGCTTGAATTGCCGTCTCGCTGTTCAGGACGGTGGCCAGCATGGCGACTCCTTGTTCGGTATAAACGTACGGCTGATATCCGCCGAGGTGTTGGCGGGAAGGAATCGCATTTTGCGATACCATAATATCTATCTCTTGCTCATTCAATCGAAACATGAAATCTTCGGGAAAAGGTGCACTGTTTCTCTTCACCTGTTCTCTTAGTCGGATCGGTTTTACGCCATAAATTACCGCAAGGTCCTTATCCAGCATTACCTTGTGCCCGCGTATTAGGTAATCTTACTATCAATCACTTCTTCAGGAATCAATGCTTTCATTAATCCCTCCGGGAGGTAAATCAGTCGCATTGCCCAATAAAAAACCCACCCTCCACATACCTGCGAAGGTGGGGTCATTACTGTTAATAAGATAATTACAGTTGTAGCGTCGCTGGCCTGTTACAGGCCTTCCGCCGATGGGCAAATATATAGTGCAATCAGTAAGCACCGATGCTTACGCTACTTTTGCGCTATTATTTCTCCCCATCAGTCGCCGTTGCAGCGACCGCCCCAATTGAAGAAGACTATACCATAAAACTCAATTAACATGGGGTCGGTCATCACGCAAAAACAGTTTCCTTAGTGCTTGTTGAATATCGGATACAACTTATCGTAAGTATCAAGAATATGTTCGGGGATCATTCTGACCTCAGCTGTGACGGCCATGAAGTTCGAATCACCGCCCCACCTCGGCACAAC
Source organism: Dissulfurispiraceae bacterium (assembly GCA_035506695.1). Lineage (GTDB taxonomy): Bacteria > Nitrospirota > Thermodesulfovibrionia > Thermodesulfovibrionales > Dissulfurispiraceae > Fen-1308. Next base: position 16,221 of record DATJOY010000161.1, on the reverse strand, counting down.
ATGAATATGCAGATGCTCCTCGATGCCCGCGCCTGCGGGCCTGCCGATATTTATCCCGACATTGAAGCCTTCCGGATGGAAAGCGGTGGTAAGGCAGTCAACACAATACTTCGTGATCTTCATGAGGTCGCACAACGTATCGCTATCGAGTCCCTCGAAAGATGATGTGTGAAAATACGGGATGACCATCAGGTGCCCGTTGTTGTAAGGGTATTTGTTCATCATCACAAAGACCCTCTCATCCCGGTACAGGATCAGGTTGTCCCTGTCCGTATTTTCCTGCGGCTTTACGCAAAAGATGCAATATTTTTCTTTCTCGCCAAGGATGTATTCCATCCGCCAGGGAGCCCAGATTACCTTCATCCCGTTTTTTCTCCCAGTCCCAGTTTCGCAAGCACGGCCAGCGCATCTTCCCATGTCAGCCACTTGTCCTTGGGATTTCTCATAAGATATGCGGGATGAAATGTAGGCATGACAGGAATGGTCCTTCCGCCTGCTTTGTACTCAAAGAACTTGCCGCGTTCCCTCGTAATCGAAAACGATGTCAGCGCGCCAGACCTTCCCGAAAGTGAGAAAGCCGATATCCTGCCGAGCGAGACGATAACCTCAGGTTGTATGATCTCAATCTGCCTGATGAGAAACTGCGAGCATGTGCGCATCTCGTCATCGTGCGGGTCGCGGTTCATCGGGGGCCTGCACTTTACGATATTCGCAATGTACACGTCTTTGCGCCCGAACCCGTTTTTTTCACCCATCTTTTCTATGAGTTTCGTCAGGAGCTTGCCTGCCTCTCCCACAAAAGGCCGCGCCTGCTGGTCTTCCTCCCTGCCGGGGGCTTCACCAATGAACATGATGCGCGCGTCGAGGTCACCTTCGCCGAAAACGATATTGGTCCTCTCTTCCGAAAGACGGCACCTCTTACAGTCTCCGATTTCATCACCGAGCTGTCTGAGCGCCGTCTGCTTGTCCAGGACAGGCCGCACAGGATCGGGCGCGCGCGGCAGCTCAGGTTCGTCAGGTGCGGATTGCAGCTCCAGCGCCGCGCGGGAGACCGGCAGATGCTCGAACCCCAGCGCCTTGAAATATTCAAGCCCTACACATATATTTTCTTTCAGTCTATTTGCCATATTCGCACCAGACACGGGCGTATTGCCATACGCCCCTACTATCATCTTTCGCCCCACTTAAGCTTTGTCCTCAGGAGATTAAAGTAATCGTGCCCGCAAGGTGCAAACAGCTTTACGGTGAATGCCGACTTCTGCACTTCTATAACATCTCCCTGTTGGAGCTTGAGCCCGACCTGTCCGTCAACAGTTAAATAGACGTTTTCGCTCGCCGATTTGAGTGCGACCCTGACGACACTGCCGTCCGGCAGGACTATAGGTCTGTTGGTGAGCATGTGAGGACATATGGGCGTAATTGCTATACTACTCATAGTAGGGTAGAGGATCGGGCCGCCAGCCGCAAGGGAGTAGGCCGTCGAGCCGGTGGGGGTTGCAATGATCAGGCCGTCCGCCCTGTATGTTGTTAGATAAGACTCATTCACGAAGGTCTCCATTTCAATGATCCTCGCCAGCGCGCCCTTGTTGATCACGACGTCGTTCATGGCCGTGAAACAGCCGGTTTCAACCGACTCCCTGAAGACCCCGGCATCAAGCATAATTCTTTCTTCCACTGGACATGTACCCTGCAGTGCCTGTTCAAGGACATTGAAAATCTCATGCTTGTTTATTGCGGTGATAAACCCGAGCCCGCCCATATTGACTCCAAGTATCGGAACATCCCGGCCCGCAATCAGCCGTGAGACGCTAAGCATCGTGCCGTCGCCGCCAAGGACAATCATCATCTCGACATGTTCCGGAATTACTTCTCGCTCATAGCCTTTTTTACCGAGGACAGCCGCCGCTTCAGACTCAAGGAAGACCTCGCATTTCTTCTCCTCAAACCAGGGCAGCAGTATCTTTACAAGCTCGACCGGCTCGGCCCTGCCCGATTTGCAGATGATGCCTATCCTCTTCATTTTTTCCTCGTTTCTTGCAAGAATCTGTCCCAATCTGTTCCGTCGATACCCGTAAATAATACCTGCCGCCTGTCTTCTCCCAGGTATTCGAAGTTCACGGACACAGCACCTTCAGGCATTTCGCCAAGTTTCTCTGCCCACTCGACGACTGCGATACCACCCGACCCTATATACTCCCACAGGCCGATATCCTCCAGGCAAGGCTCATCGCCGAGCCTGTAGAGATCGATATGATAAAAAGGTGGGACGGTCTCATATTCGGCGACGATAACAAAGCTGGCGCTTCCTATCTCGCGGCCCGGAATCCCGAATGCAGCGGCGAACCCCTTTACGAAGGTCGTTTTCCCGGCGCCAAGTTCCCCGTAGAGACAAACGGTAACAGCCTTGCCTTTTTTAAGAAAAGTGCCGAGCTTAAAACCGAATTCTTCTGTCTCTTCCGCCGAATTAGTGACAGTCACTCTCCGGTCATTGTCCAAGCAATCCTCCAGGATACGGGGGGAAAAGCTCTACAGGTTCCCCAGGCTCAATCCTTTTATTATATCTATCTTGCCGATGATTCCCCTGATCCTGGTTCCTTTCACGACTGGGACGAGATGGACACCCTTTTCGGACATGATAGTGGCGATTTCGTCGACCGGGGTGTCCTCGCCGACAGTCACAACATCTTTTCTGACTATGTCGGCAACAGTCACTGCCGCCATCTCTTTGATCTCCTGCTCGATCTTGCTCCTGCTCTCAAGCATTATGTAGGCATCGAAAAGCCTCACAATGGTAGGAATGTGGAACTTCTTGTTTTTCCTTATCAGATCGTTTTCCGTAACAATACCGACAAGATCACCCTTGTCGTCGACGACAGGTGTGCCGCTGATCTTATGCTCCACCAGGACGCGGGCGAGGTCTTCGACGGTGGTAGAGGAAAGTACCGTTATCACGTCCTTCGTCATTATTTCCTTGGCCTTTAGCATGGCATCTCCTTATGCGCGGTCGCTTCTTCAATATTACAATTATAATACGGCACAGGCCGGTCAAAATCAATCGGACGGAAAGCACGGGCACCTGACCTGGTCTCGCAGTGCGATAATTTTGTTATAATTAATATGCATCTTAATGAACGAACTGAACGATTATGCTTTCTGAGATGGGGACCGATGAGCGACGAAGAAAGAACGCCTGATGAAGTATCATACGAAATGGCGTACCTGCGGGTACTCCTTTCCGATATAGAGCAGAAAAACCGGCAGACCGAAGCACTACTGAACGTTGTTACGCAGCAATACCGTCGCATCACCGAGGTGGTTTCGGACTACATTTTCAGTGTCCATATTGTCGACGGCAATCCGGTCGAAACTGTTCACGGCCGCGGCTGCCTGCCCATAACCGGATATTCTCCGGAGGAATTTTCCTTAAATAATTTCCTGTGGATCAACATGGTGTATGAAGAAGACAGGCCTGCCGTGCTGAAGCATGTGGCGGGAATACTGTCCGGAAAAGACACGGCCCCTTACGAGCACCGGATCGTAAGGAAAGACGGCGCCATCAGATGGGTGCGCAATACCCCTGTCTGCCAGTATGACGCGGAAGGAAAGCTCCTGGCTTATGACGGACTCATCCGGGATGTGACCGAGCGAAAGCAGGTTGAAGAGGCCCTCAAAAAAAGCGAGGAAAAATACCGCATCATTGCCGACTTCACTTATGACTGGGAGGAGTGGATCGGTCCGGACGGTCACTATATTTATGTTTCACCTTCCTGCGAGAGGATCACCGGCTACAAACCGCAGGAATTCCTTGCCAACCCCGATCTTGTCACCATGATTACGCATCCGGCGGATCAGGCCAGAGTTGCGGCCCATTACAACGATTCTGCCGAAAGCGGCAACGAGGCTGAGCACATAGATTTCCGCATCATCACCAGAAACGGAGAGGAAAGATGGATCAGCCACAGCTGCCAGGCGGTATACAGCAATGACGGCAAATGGCTGGGAAGACGTGCAAGCAATAATGACATAAGCACGCGGCACAAACTTGCTGAAGAGCTGATGAAGGTCAGGGAAATGGAAGCCGTCGGAATAGTTACAGCCGGAATAGCACACGACTTCGACGAATTGATAACCGCGATACTCGGAAATATTGCTGTCGCGAAAACACATATCGACCCCGAAAGCAAGGTCCATCACCTCCTGACAAATGCTGAAGAGGTCTCATTGCGGGTTCAGGACCTGACCAAGCAGATGATAGCCTTTTCTCGGCGGGGCACGCCGGTAAAGACCACTATTTTAGCGGGTAATATTATCATCAAAGTTGTTCCCGCGGTTGTAGAAGACAGCTCCATAATTTGCGACATCTCGATGCCCGAGGAGCTTTGGCCGGTCCAGGCTGACGAGGTCCAGTTTACACAGGCGTTAAGAAGCCTGGCGTTTAATGCCAGGGAGGCAATGGGCGATACCGGCCGTTTGACTGTAAGCGCACGCAATGTAACGATCAGGGACAGAGACAGGCTCGCAGTCGAATCAGGAGACTATGTCAGGATATCAATAAAAGATAGTGCTGTTGACATACCGACGGAGAACACCACCAGGATATTCGATCCGGAACTTGCCATGAAAGATGCCGGCCCACAGAAAAAGACCGGCCTCGGAATTGCGATGGCCTATTCGATCATCGCTGATCATGACGGCTTTATAACGGTTGAATCCGAGATCGGGTCCGGCACTACCTATCATGTCTATCTCCCGGCGGAAAAGCGGCTGTAGATACCGGGTCGGACTGTGCCTGGCGAAATCTGTCCGGGCAGCCTACTTTGCAAACGAACAGCAGTAGTCCGTGAGCGTCTTCACCCTCATCCTGAAGGCAGAATTGGCCGGGACATTGAAAGACTCGCCGCCTGTGACCGGCTTCCAGTCCGTTTGCCCTGGAAGAAGTACATCCAAATCTCCGGCCAGGATCTCCATCACTTCAGCAACCCCGGTATTGAATTCATATTCTCCAGGTTGCATGATACCCAGCGTCTTCTTCGAGCCGTCCTCAAATAGTACCGTCCGGCTCGTAACCCCTCCCCCGAAAAAAACATTCGCCTTTTTAACTACGGTGACACCCTTAAATTCCGTCATGAAATGACCTCCCGCAAATTTTGCAAATCGACTTCCATTCACAAATTTTCCCCGGCACAGCCTGAAGTGTTTGAATCGAAGCGCACTGTCTGAGTTTTCAGGGCTGCCAACCTAAAAATGCAATCCTCTCTATTTGCATATAGGTCATTTCATGATTGGCCTGATTTGTCCGTAACAACGACTAATTCAGTGCGCGAGAGGCAAATACTTCAGGCTGTGCTGTCCTTACTTATGAATAAGAGACTCTATCAGAATCAGACTCCTATTTTCAACCCTCATCCATCCATAATGGCTGCGAAATAGTGTAAAATTATTGATGGCCATTTCCGTCATAAAGGCTTCCGGCGAGCCTGAAGATTTCGATGCACGCAAACTCGCAAATTCTCTTGTCCGTTCCGGAGCGCCGGAGTCCGTTGCCAGAGATATAGCAGAAAAGGTGTCTTTGCAGGTCGTGCCCTCATTCCATACAAAGCATATCTTCAGAATGGCAAAAAAAATGCTCAGGCAATACAACCGCGTTTCCGGAATGCGCTATTCCATCAAACGGGCGATTTACGCGCTCGGGCCTACCGGATATCCTTTCGAAAAGTACGTAGCCCGCATCCTGAAATCATACGGCTACAACGTCGAGGTGAACAGGATGATCAAGGGGTATTGTGTCACGCATGAAGTGGATGTGCTTGCAAACAGGGACGACCGGCGATGCGTAATCGAATGCAAGCACCATGCAAACGGAGAAAAGCCGGCAGACGTTAAGATAGCGCTCTACGTTCATTCACGGTTCGAAGACATAAGGAAGGCTTTCGAGGTTTCCGAGCATCAGAATTCGCATGTCCATGAGGGTTGGCTCGTGACCAATACACGTTGCAGTGCCGATGCCATAAAATACGCCGAGTGCGTGGGACTCAAGATAGTAAGCTGGAGATATCCGGAAAAAGGAAGCCTTGAATCGCTGATCGAGGAAAAGCGCCTCTATCCCGTAACCATCTTGCCTGCAGCTACAAGGAGTGCCGTTCAGACGCTGACCAGCCGCGACATCATTCTTGCGGACGAGGTTGCCGGTATGAGCGCGCAGACATTTGTCGAGAGAAGCGGACTTGACAGGACAGCCGCAATGTCCATAAAGAAGGAAGCGGACGAACTTTGCGTCCCTTCACACAGCGCACCGGCCTTACAAACAGAGGATGCAGCCGGGCTGAATCAGGGAGAAATAAGATGATCTACGTATTGAACGCGCCAGTGATCACTAATTATGGTCATTACAGGTTTGACAGGATTACACCAGGTGAAGCAAAACAAATTCTTTCCAACGGATTTACTTCGGCGGTAGGCCATGAAAGCACCGCTCGTCTCATGAGCGAGATAATCGGTGTAGATATCGTCTTTAACCGCATAACCATTCGCATGGAACCGGGAGATAAGGCGGTCTGTCTCTGGCTCCTGGACCGCCCCGGCGAGGCCCAGGTCTATTCCAAGGATGACCTTGCGTCTAAAAACTGCGAGTTGGGCCTGCTCGAACGCACGGACTGACACGGAGTCAAAAAAGCGGGTCCGTTATCGGCCCTCCTCGGGCTCAAAGGCGTCCACATCTATAATTTCCTTTATCTTCTTGTTCTCCGCGAGCATGCCCCTGACAAAGCGCTCTACATAGTTTGCATGTTCACCTTTTGTCGCCACTGATTGGGCGACCTCGACGATGAAGTTGCATTCTATGAGGATGGTCGGCTCCTTGGTCTTTTTCTCGGTCGCGTCCTTTGCCTTTTCAAAAGCTTCCCTGAGCAGACTGCCTCCAACGGAGGTGTCCTTGAACGCGATTTCTGCGGCCTCTTCTTTTTTAGGCTCTATCATTGCCTCTGTCTTCTCCTTTCACCGTTCTTCACACTTGTGTTTTACAGAAGCTAAGCGTACCGTACGGTAACCTCATACCCCAGGTGCGAAAAATCGGCATCAGGTCCGCAGCCTTTGCAGCTGAGCTCCCCGCGCGAAACATTCTTCAGGTCCCGCACCATTGTATTGATTATCTTACTGAAATCGAATCCGCCTCCAACACACCCTTCATTCAGACAGTTTATCTTGAAAACAGCATAACTGCCGGGGAAAAAATTGACCACCCTGTGGAAGGGTTCCAAAACCCCAACCTGCTTGTATCTCATGCTTATTACGATACTTGCAACATCCGGGAAACGTGCAGACATCACACCTGCATCTATATTCTGCTGTTTCTTGTCGGCTTTTGCCATCGATATCTTCATCTTACGGTTCATTTATTGTTCCTCCTGTCTGCAAAACAAAGCTTCAAAACACTTAAATAAAAAAAGGCCACAAAGTTCAGTACCCTTGTGCCCTTGCGTGAACGCAATACCTCCAAAGCTCCTGAATTATATTAACATATTCGTAAAAGTTCGTCAAATAAAATCCCGGAAGGCCGGACCAATTATTCGAAAGTCAATATTACCTGCAAGAGACCGTCACGACGCTCAACGAGGGTGGCGGACCGATCCCTTGTAGAACAATTCGCACCTGCCGCCTTCAAGTAAATCCTTTGCCTTGGAAAGCAGATTGATAATCGGGCCTGCTATCGACTGGATCGTGCTGACAGCGCCGATTTGAGGGTCTCCGAAGGGACCGCTTATCTTTTGGCTGAACCTTGCACAACCCCTTGAATTAAGGATCGCAACAATGACATTTTCGTAGCGTTCTCGGACAAGGTCGAGCTTGCCCTTCAACGCGACACGATAGTTCTGTGTCGCAAGGGCGCAATCCGTAGAATCCGCGATCCCTTTCTTTATTTTCCAGTTCGATACAAGCTCCCTTATCGTACTGTGCCCGCCCTGGGCACCGGCATACAGGCTCCCGTAGCCGATTCCTTTGGTTGCCGCGGTGCCGAGGGGGCCGGCGATAAAAAAGGCCCCCAGGTCAATCAGGTTGAAATTCTGCGTCTCTTCAAATCTTGCAAGGACCTTATCGAGGTCCATAGAATAAAGAAGGAGATTGTCGCCATGCAGCGCAAATTCCCCGTCCAGACTGCTCATTATATCCCTGCCTTCCTTATGTTTGATGAATACGGATGCAATTATATCGCCCTTTCCGCCGATGACCTTTTTTTTGCCGAAAGCCTCGGTAAGTTTCTCGAAATCCAGCCCGGATATCTTCACTTTGATTTTATAAGTATCGACAGCCCCCGACAGATCGCATCCCGCATCGCCCTCAGCCCTGCCGCCGAAAATAGCGGCAGCAAATGGTTCAAGATGATAAACCCCTTCGGCTGCTTTTACTGGCCCGCTGACATTTTCGATCCTGAATTCTCCCTTCCATATCTCCCCGCACTCGACATTGCCGGTAAATGCAATATCTCTGATCATTTCACCCGAATCTCCTTTAACTTCAAGACCGCGGGCTTCGAGTTTTATGTCCTTCAACTCAACTTTTTCTTCCTGCTTCCTGCCGGTTATGACCAGTATGCCGACAGTCAGCGGGTTGAAATTATATATACCTTTTTGCGCCTTCATTGCCACCCTGATTTTTTCAATCCGGAGGTCTTTTTGCAGCACCTCCCTGCATTCCACAGTGCCTGCAAGCGACGCTCCTTTTACGATGTCCCCTGAGAAATCCGCAATCGAAAGGCTGTCCAGATCGAAACTGAGGTCATGCATCTCAATCCCGCTTCCAGCTTTACTCTTTTCAGTTGTAACCATCCCGATCGTAAGCGGTTTTAAAGTAAATTCGCCTTTCCTGGCCCTGACTACGGCTGAGATGTTCCCGATCCTGAGGTCCTTCTGCTGCAACTCCCCCACATGCAAACTTCCCTCAAACGAAGAACCCTTTATGATATCCCCTGAAATGTCCTCTATCCTTACATTTCTGATGGCAAACTCCAGGCCCGCGAGTTCGGTCCTCTCTCCCGTTTTGCGGTCCTGATAAGTCAGGCTACCCTTGGACAGCCTGATTTCATCGATGCCAAGGGCTTCAGCCGGTCCCGAAGCGGATTTCTCCGCACCTTCGAAATTATATTTTCCGCGGGCGTCCCTGATTATGTTGAAAGAAGGGCCGAGCAGATCGCACCTCGTAACTTTGATCTCCTTTTTCAGAAGGGGAAACAGCTGAATGCCTATTTTAAGTGTTGCAACTGAGATTATCTCTCCCGATTTATTGCCTATGTGGACATCCGCAGCTGTTACCCCAATGGGAAAATAAGAAATCCCCATTGCACCGCCGATCCTGACCCGTAACCCGATCGCCTCCGACACCGTCCGTTCAATCCGGTCCTTGTGCGAGTTGATATCAATCGAAGCAATTACACCGATCACCGCAACCAGTATCAAAAGCACGATGCCGGCTATTACAAGACTTATCTTTTTCTTTCCGTTCATAGGCGAATATCAGGACGCTATCTAATCACTATAAAACCATACTGCCTGCCGGTGGTTCCTCTGGCATACCTGTAGGAATAATATTTTTCAGGATGGCAATGGGTGCAGTCTTCTGAGATCCAGACATCATCGGGATGAATCCCCTCCGACATGGCCTGAATCTTATTTGCAGATGGAAGATCGACAAAGAGGCGTTCACCGCAAGATAGTACATGTTGTCCGCCACCCGTGGCAACAGCCACAGCTTGAGCCACTTCTGGCCCGACCTCATAGCAACGCCCTTTTATGCTCGGACCGATAGCGACGATCACATCCTCCGGAGATGAATAGAAACGGTCCCTCATGGCCGCGATGGTTTTTTTTACTATACCTTCTGCGGTTCCCCGCCACCCGGCGTGGACGGCACCGGCCACATGCCTCTTCCTGTCATACAAAAGGATCGGCACACAATCTGCCGTCCTGATTCCGATGATCAGGCCTTTTGCATTTGTGACAACTGCGTCGGCTATCTTCCGCTCAGTATCGTGGCCGACTACGATAACTTTGTCCGTATGTTTCTGGACCGGCAGGTATACCGTTTCTCCCTTAAGTTGTGTCTTTAAAACGCCATCATCGACATAAAAAGTTTTCATGGTGAAGGCCGCTCCGACGGGAAGCCCCTTGAAGACAGGAGGCTCTATGAATCCGCGGTCCATGTCTCGTCATTAACCTACAGGGATTTCAGGTAATGAAACGCATCCGGCAGCGCTTCAATGATGTCTGAAGCCATGAGAGAATTCTCTCCCATAACCTTTGCAGCCGCGTCACCGGCAAGCCCGTGCAGGTATGCACCCAGCACAGCTGAGTCCAGCGGAGTGATGCCCTGTCCAGCAAAAGACGAGATGATGCCGGTGAGCACGTCACCCGAACCGGCGGTAGCCATGCCCGGATTGCCGCTCGTATTGATGAACAGGTCGCCCTCAGGAGATGCGATAACCGTCGGCACCCCTTTCAGTGCGACATAAACTCCGGCATCTTTCGAGTACGAGAGGGCGGTGTTTATCCTCTCCCTTTCTACGTCGACAGCCGTTGCCCCTCCGGCGAGCAGCCGCGCCATCTCGCCTGGATGTGGAGTAATGATAACCGGCGCCTTTGCGCTGCCCAATGTCCGAACGCTTTGCTTGAGTGAATTCAGGCCGTCGGCGTCGATGACAAGAGTGACCGCAGAAGACTTAACAAGCCCGGAAATGATCTTTTCAGTATCCGACGAAACCCCGATACCCGGACCTGCAGCAATGACATCTGCCTTCTCAGCACAGAAGTTGAGGATGATCTCAAGCGCTTTTTCATCGAGAGTTCCATCGCCCTTATCGGGCAGCGGGAGGGTCATTTCTTCGGTCACCCTGCCCTGAAAGATATCCACCAGGGTTTCGGGCACGCCGAGAGTCACAAGACCCGATCCGGTCCTCAGACACGCCCTTGCAGTCATCAGCGCTGCGCCTGTCCTGCCCCGCGAACCGGCTAAAACAAAGACATGACCGTAATCTCCCTTGTAGGAATTGCGATTTCTTTCAGGCAAAATAACCGACATTCTTTGAGGGTCGGTCAATTCAGTCCTGATATCACTCGCCTGAATCAATTTCGCCGGAAAGCCGATGTCTTCAACCGTAAGATGTCCTGAACAGGCAGCGCCGGGATAGAGAAAGTGCCCTATCTTGGGCAAGCCGAAAGTCACGGTATAATCTGCCCTCACAGCTTCGCCGAGTATTTCACCCGTATCCGATGAAATGCCGGAGGGGATGTCCACGCTCAGGACCGGGGCGCCGGAATCATTCACGGACCGGAAGAGGCGCACCAAATCCCCGGAGACATGCCTGCTCAGTCCCGTCCCGAAGATGGCATCGATAATGAATGCGCCATGAAAATCAGAAGCGATCAGACTCTTGCGGAACTCGACCGGCACGCCCGTCTTCTTTGCAATCAGATACTGCGCCCTGCAATCCGCGCCGAGGGAATCAGCCCTTGATGGCAATACAACTCTTACATGATATCCCCAGTTATGAAGATTGCGCGCAGCGACAAGGCCGTCGCCGCCGTTGTTGCCGCTGCCGCAGACGACAAGCACCTTTTTGCCCGAGAGTACTTCCTGCGTCTTTTTGGCAACTGCAAGCCCGGCCCTCTCCATAAGGACGACCGCAGGGATCCCGTAATCTTCAATAGCGGCTCTGTCGATTTCTTTCATCCGGGAAGCCGTTGCAACCTTCATATGCACCTCATAATTGTGTCGATGGATCCTGAAGGGATCCCATTATAAAGACTTTGGGCAACCATCCCTTCGGACTGAGTAACTACATTGTGGGCCCTTCACATTCTTTACTGTCTTTTAGATAAGTTTATCAGCAATTCCCCGCAGGACAAAGGTACAGTTAGCCCCCGTCTTTCTGCCGGATTTCGACCCTTCTTATCTTGCCGCTGATCGTCTTTGGAAGTTCGGTCACAAATTCGATTATCCTGGGATATTTGTAAGGGGCCGTTACATGTTTCACATGGTCCTGAAGCTCGTGCGCCAGACCGCTGCTCGCAATGTACCCTTTGGTTAAAACCACCGAGGCCTTGACAATCTGCCCGCGCACTGCATCCGGTACGGATGTTACCGCGCATTCGAGCACCGCGGGATGTTCCACAAGAGCGCTTTCAACCTCGAAGGGACCGATTCTGTACCCTGAACTCTTGATAAGATCATCTACCCTTCCGACAAACCAGTAATAGCCATCCTCATCGCGCCGGGCCACGTCTCCCGTGTAATAGATATCATCGTGCCACAGCCTCGATGTGAGGTCCGGTTCACGATAATAACCGAGGAACATGCCCACCGGCGATCTTTTGCCGGTACGGATCACTATCTGTCCTTCCTCGCCTGCCGCACATGGGTTGCCCTTGTCGTCAAGAATATCGATGTCGTACCAGGGAGACGGTCTGCCCATAGATCCCGGTTTTGGTTCCATCCAGGGGAAGGTGCCGATCGCCACGGTCGTTTCCGTCTGCCCGTAACCTTCCATGAGTCTGATCCCGGTTGCATTGAGAAACTGGGTATAGACTTCAGGGTTCAACGGTTCCCCGGCCACTGAGCAATACTTCAGCTTATCAAAACGGTATGCCCCAAGGTTTTCCCTTATCAGGAACCTGAAAACGGTGGGAGGGGCGCAAAAAGAGGTGACCCCATACTTTACCATGACATCAAGGAGCTTTCCCGGGGCGAATTTGTCGAAGTCATACACGAATATGGCACAGCCGGCAATCCACTGGCCGTATATTTTCCCCCAGGCGGCCTTAGCCCAGCCGGTATCTGCCACTGTGAGATGCAGGCCTTCGTCCTGCACATTCTGCCAGTATTTTGCTGTCACAATATGCCCGAGCGGATATGTGAAATCGTGCTGCACCATCTTGGGCATGCCGGTGGTGCCTGACGTAAAATACAGAAGCAGGGTATCGCTGTTGACGGTGGCATCGGCCGGCCCCGGGCGGGAAAAAGTTCCGGGCAAACTCTTCATCTCTTCGCTGAAGTCGAGCCACCCCTTGCGGTTGCCCCCGACAAGCGTCTTCATGCCTAAAGTCGGAGACATGGCTTCGGAATCCTCAATATGTTTGATGACCTCAGCATCTGCCACGCTGACGATCATCTTGATGCTTGCCGCGTTATTGCGGTAAATTATGTCTTTGGCAGTCAGCAGATGCGTCGCAGGTATGGCTATGGCGCCGATCTTATGCAGCGCCAGGATACAGAACCAGAATTCATATCGCCTTTTGAGGACCAACATCACAGGGTCGCCGCGTTTAATGCCGTGGGATACGAAGAAGTTTGCGGCCTTGTCACTGTATGTTTTCAGCTCTCCGAAGGTGAAACTCGCCTCTTCGCCCTTATCGTTACACCAGACCAGAGCGGTCTTATCGGGGTTGCGCGCAGCTGTTTCATCGACAATATCATAGGCAAAATTGAAATTCTCCGGGACTATTATGCGGAAGTCGCTTATAAAATCTTCATAGGAAGAGAAGTCCACCCTCGAAACAAAGTTCTTCAGCATAATTGTCCTTCCTTACGCATCTTGATTGCGGCTGCATCCGGCACCGACATTAAAAAAAGGCGTCGTCCTTCGGCGGTCGCACGCTTTGCTATTATATCAGAAATTTTCTTTGGGTGCCGATTTTACATGTATAATTAATTTAAGATCCGGGGAAAGGAGAATGGCCATGATTATCGGGGTCCCAAAAGAGATAAAGAAACATGAATACAGGGTCGCAATGACACCGTCAGGTGTGGGGGAGCTGAGATGCGAAGGACACACCGTCATCGTTGAAAGCGGGGCTGGTGAAGGCAGCGGATTTGCGGATGATGAATATTTGAACGCGGACGCGGACATAGCAGACAGAAATACCACATTTGCCAGTGCCGAACTTGTCGTCAAGGTCAAAGAGCCTTTGTCTTCAGAATACAAGCTGCTGAAAGAAGGAGGCGCAATTTTCACATACCTTCACCTGGCGGCAAACCCGGAACTGACCGATGTGCTGCTGAAGAGAAAAATCACCGCTCTCGCATATGAGACCCTCCGTAAGAACGACAGCCTTCCGCTGCTTGTTCCGATGAGCGCGATAGCAGGGAGGATGGCGCCACTTATGGGTGCCTTCTACCTTCAGAGACCGCTCGGCGGCGATGGCGTCCTGCCAACAGGCACAACTGGGGTCCAACCGGCAAAGGTCGTAATCCTCGGTGCCGGAGTAGTGGGGGCCAATGCAGCACGCGTATGTGCGGGGTTGGAGATGGAGACCGTGGTCATCAACAGAAGCATAGAAAGATTGGAGAAGCTCGACGAAATCCTGAGGGGCAGGATAAGGACTTTACTGCTCAACGCTAATAATGTCCGGGAAGAGATAAGGGGTGCTGATATCGTGATCGGGGCAGTGCTTGTGCCTGGCGGCAAAACCCCTGTACTTATCACCCGTGAGATGCTCGGGAGTATGAAGAAAGGGGCCGTAATCGTGGATGTTTCTGTCGATCAGGGCGGCTGTGCAGAAACATCCAGGCCGACCACACACGATCAGCCCGTTTACGATGTGGAAGGTATTATACACTATATGGTTGCAAACATGCCGGGTGCCTATCCCCGCACTTCGACCCTGGCCCTGAGTGAAGCAACTTTGCCTTATGTCAAAATCCTGGCTTCTATGGGCGTCGAACGGGCGGTCATCGAAGACTCTGGTATAAAGACTTCTCTAAATACTTATGGCGGAAAGATCGCACATGAAGGACTGGCCAAGGCTTTTGGGTCACAAGCACTTGGGCTGGCTGTCGGTGAATAGCAGGACGAATTTCTCGAACATGCTTTTCGGGAAGAAGTGCAGCATCTGGTTTTTCATCATGTTCAGAGCCTCAAAGGAAGATAGTTTGGCTTTGTAAGAACGCTCAGCGGTAAGTGCATCATATACGTCGGCGATACAGCAGATGCGGCCATAATTGTGGATCTCGTTGCCACGCAGCCCTCTGGGGTACCCGGTCCCGTCCTCTCTTTCATGGTGCTGCAGTGCAATTATTCCGCATTCCTCGGAAAGCTGCTTGGTCTCACGCAACAGCTTATACCCTTGGTACGGGTGGGCCTTCATTTGTTTCATCTCATCGTCGGTCAGTTTTCCGGGTTTGTTGATGATTGCTGCTTCTATCTGCACTTTGCCGAGATCATGCAGGAAGAAACCTGCACCGAGTTCGTGCATGTTGTGGGCATCATTGCCCCTGAACAGACTCTTTGCAAGCAATATGGAAAAAACTCCCACGTTGACCGAATGGGTATATGTGTAAAAGTCGTGTGAAGTTATCCTGAGCAAGTGATAAGAGGTATCGTCCTGGGAAAGGACCATGTCGACAATGTCGGATATGCACTCTTTGGCTGCACCGATATTTTCGGCCTTCGGGTCCTCCAGCAGTCTGCCCATCAGTTCGACCGATGACTCATAAACAACCGATGCTTTTTTTTCGGCAGCAAGATGCTTGTCGTGAATTGCCTCACGCAGGACCGGCGGCACCAATGTAGCCGGGTTCCATTTCGACGGGGGCGCAATTTCCTTATACCCGCTGACTTGAGGTTCGATCGCGGCGATCACAATTTCCTGATCCGTATCTATCTTCACCTCGTCAAACCCGCTTTCGATGATCTTTTTTATCTGGTCTTCGGACCTGATATTAAACCGGCCCTTTGCAAATGGATGGTTCAGCCATGATGAGGGAATTATGACATGCATGCCGGGCTTGAGGTCTTTTGACTTGATCTTTTTGATCATGCCTTTATATTACCCTCTGATGAGAATTTATTATCCATACTGCGGTCTCAGGTTCTCCGCTTTCCTTCACGGATTATCCTCAGGGCGACTCTTCCTTCCAAATCGTCGATGAACTGACGCGCAGTCCTTCCGGAATAGCTTCCATGTTCGATGGACCATTGCATGGCCTCCGTTTCGAGCGCATCCTCTTCAACCTCGATCTTCCTGAGGGAGCAGTAGTTATGAACAATGCGCAGATAGGTGTCCCTGTCGAAGTTAAAGAAACCGAGTCTCAGCCCGAAACGGTCGCTCAGGGACATTTTTTCTTCCAGCGCATCGGCCGGGTGCAATTCCCCGCCCTTATAGACCGGCAGATTGTCCTCGCTCCTTTCGGGCATCAGGTGTCTGCGATTGGACGTGGCATAGATGATCATATTGC
>DATJOY010000160.1:0-6407 GCA_035506695.1 Dissulfurispiraceae bacterium | reverse complement strand
CATCCCGCGAGGATTGAAGAGGTGGTTGAAAAGGTACGGAAAGAGGTCGAATCTACAATCCGTGAAGAGGGAGAAAAGGCAGTCTTCGAACTCGGCATTTCCGGCGTACACCCTGAAATAATTAAAATCATTGGCAGACTGAAATACAGGACCTCCTATGGTCAAAATGTGCTGCAGCACTCGAAAGAGGTGGCCTTTCTTGCGGGCATGATGGCGGGTGAACTGGGTGTCGATACCAAGCTTGCAAAACGTGGCGGGCTTCTTCACGACATCGGAAAGGCAGTCGACCATGAGATGGAAGGATCTCACCAGGAAATCGGGGGCTTCCTCGCAAAAAAATATGGGGAATCTGATGCGGTAATCAACGCCATCCTGGCACATCATGGCGATGTAGAGGCGAAATGGGTCGAATCGGCCCTTGTGGGGGCCGGTGATGCCCTTTCTGCAGCCCGGCCCGGCGTACGAAGGGAAAGCATAGAGCTTTACCTGAAAAGGCTCGAAAAGCTCGAAGAAATGGCACTCTCATTTTCCGGGGTCGACAAATGTTACGCAATCCAGGCCGGCAGGGAAATACGCATCATAGTGAAGCCCGATGCCGTAAGCGATGAGATGTGTACTGTAATGGCCAGGGACCTGGGAAAGAAGATCGAGTCAGAGCTTACATATCCAGGTCAGATCAAGGTAACGGTTATCAGGGAATCAAGGCACGTGGACTATGCAAAATAGACCGGGACCCGCTCCATTCATGGCCGGATTTGCAGATATTATTTATTCATGAAAATCCTTTTTATTGGCGACATAGTGGGCAAACCTGGAAGACAGGCCGTAAAGGCGCTGCTTCCCAATCTTATCAGCCGGTATAAGATTGATGTTGTTGCGGCCAACGGGGAAAATGCAGCTGCCGGTTTTGGAATAACCGAATCGACCGCTGCCGAGCTCTTCTCCTATGGCATTGATGTAATTACAACAGGGAATCATGTTTGGGACAAGAAAGAGGCCGTAGCCTATCTCGCCAAGGAACACCGGGTCCTGAGGCCGCTCAACTACCCCCCCGGGGTCCCCGGAACGGGGAGCCTGGTCTTTTCCCCAAAAAAGAAGCCACCGGTTGCATTTCTCAATATATCCGGCCGGGTCTTCATGAACGTGCTTGACTGCCCTTTCAGAACTGCGAGCGCAACCCTTGAGAGCATTATGGATGCCGCAAAAATCATCATCATTGATTTCCATGCCGAAGCTACTTCCGAAAAAATCGCTTTCGGATACTATGTGGATGGACAGGTGAGTGCTGTAATCGGAACACATACGCATGTGCAGACTGCAGATGAAAAGATACTGCCCGAAGGTACAGCTTACATATCCGATGTCGGCATGACCGGACCTTCAGCCGGGGTGATAGGTATTGAAAAGAACGAAATCATAGAGAGATTTCTCACGCTGATGCCGAGAAAATTCGATGTTGCCGAGGGCAAAGCGATATTGTCCGCAGTGGTCATCGAAGTCGATGAGGAAAGCGGAAAAGCCACGGGAATACAAAGGGTGCAGCTGACTAATCCGTAAAGATTGATGATCCGCATTTTAAGCCCAGTCGTGCGGTGAGAATATACAGTGCATTGCGATGACTAACCGGTACAAAGGAGAGGACAATGCTGACAGCCAAAGTCAAATGGATTGACGATTTCAAGTTCGCGGGTGAATCGGGATCGGGCCATGCGATAGTAATGGATGCAAGCCCTGAACCCGGAAAGGTGAGAGTCGGCATGACACCCATGGAAATGCTGCTCGTCGGGGCCGGCGGATGTTCAGGGATGGATGTCGCATCCATTCTCAGGAAAAAGCGCCAGGAAGTGCGCGATATCGAGGTAAAAGTGAGCGGTGAAAAGGCCGAACCTTATCCTCAGAAGTTCATATCAATTCAACTCGAATTCACCATTACCGGGAAAAATATTTCGGAAGATGCCGTAAAAAAGGCGATCGAACTTTCGATGGAAAAATATTGTTCGGTCAAGGCCACACTTGAAGAGTCTGCTAAAATAGGCTATACGTATAAAGTAATAAATATTTAAATGCTTAAGATCGCGGTGTCGTTTACTTCTCTGCGGTCCCGTCGCTCATCATGCAAGGCAGGAGAGGCTGGCAATAATGCAAAGATTTCTTCCATTTATCGGCTGGCTTAAGAATTATAGAAAAGCAGATCTACCTCAAGACCTGATAGCAAGTATTACTGTTGCCGCAGTCCTCATTCCGCAGTCAATGTCCAACGCAATGATTGCCGGGCTTCCTCCCATATACGGGCTATACGGGGCAAGCATCCCGCCTATTATTGGGGCGCTGTGGGGCCGTTCCAACCAGCTGGCCACTGGACCCGTAGCCATTGTCAGCCTGCTCACCTTTGCATCGGTTCTTCCCTTTGCAAAACCCGGAACCCCTGAGTTCATAATAATAGCTATAAACCTGGCAGCAATAGTCGGCACGTTCCAGCTTTTAATGGGCATTCTAAAGCTTGGTTTCATCATGAGATTCGTGTCGCATCCGGTAATAATAGGCTTTACAAATGCTGCTGCTATCATTATAGCCACAACTCAGCTTAAGCACCTGCTCGGCATACAGGTGAGAGATAGCGAATTTGTCTTCCCCATATTTGTCGATATAGTAAAAAATGTTTCTCATGCGAATCTGTACACATTGGGCGTTGGTCTTTTTTCTCTTGCTATAATATTCGGTGGCCGCCGGATAAACAGCAAGTTGCCTGTCACGATGATAGCCATCGTTGTCACCACTTTTATCAGCTATTTTTTATCTATCGATCAATACGCCGTGAAGACAATCGGAGATATGCCCTCAGGGTTACCCTCAATCATAGTCCCTTTCTGGCAATATATGGGACCCATGGTCCCGCAGGACCACGTTGATATTCATAGCGTAGTCTCAGCCGCGACCAACCTTGAGGCCATCTTCCGCCTGATCGGCCCTGCTATTATTATCGCCATAGTCGGATTCATGGAAGCCATGGCGATTACAAGAGCAATAGCCGAAAAGACAAAACAACCCGTCGATCTCGACCAGGAATTAATCGGCCAAGGTGCGGCCAATGTCGCGGGATCATTTTTTCATGCATATCCTGTAAGTGGCTCCTTTTCCAGTAGCGCCGTTAATCTCCAGGCGGGTGGCAAAACGCCGCTATCGAATGTTTTTTGCGGATGTATCGTAATTGCGACACTAATGTTTTTCACATCGGCTTTCCATCATCTCCCAAAGGCCACATTGGCCGCTATAGTCATCTCAGCCGTCGTCGGCCTGGTTAGACAAAGCCAGTTTATAAAACTCCTGAGAACAAACAAGCATGATGGCATCGTTGCCCTAACTACTTTCTTTTTTGCAGTCATCACTAAGCCGGATTACGCAATCTTTATAGGCATAGCCCTTTCGCTGCTGCTGTTTCTGTGGGAATCCATGTCTCCCCGCATCATAATGCTTACCCGTGATCCACGATCCGAAATTTTTGTAAATGCAGATACAAAGAAATTACCAGTCTGTCCCCAGATTATCTACCTGCTGCCGGATTTCTCCATTTATTTTGCAAATGCGGAATTTTTCCGTAAGGCCGTTCTTGAAAAAGCGGAGTTATTTAAGGAGCATCTCAAATATATACTGCTTGACCTGGAGATGGTCAACAAGATCGACTCTACCGGTGTGGACGAGATGAGAGAGCTTGTTCTGGAACTGAGGAAGAAGGGCGTTGAGATTTATTTTGCAAATGTCAAGAGTCCTGTTGCAGATGTGTTTGATCGTTCAGGCCTAAGCGGAATTTTCGAGCAGGACCGCTGGTTTGTTTCCAAGGGTGATTCCATTACAAGGCTTTTCAATAAAATTGACTATAAACATTGTCGCGAGAACTGTCCTAATCTTGTCTTTTGGGAATGCGAAACAGTGAAATATCCATATTGCAAGACAGAGCCGGTAAGATTATGTCCAAATGAAGCTTCACCCGCAGGCGAGGCCGGATCTCAAGGGTTCGAACCCGCGAAGTCCGGATAGGACACAGGCTCATGCCTCATAACAAGGAAAAGTTCTTTTATGAGCGATGGATGCCGTTCGGCATCTGAATAATTCATTTTATTGTGGAGGGTCATCATGTCTATTATTACAATTTCACGAGGGTCCTATACCAAGGGAAAGGAAATAGCTGAAAAGCTCGCCGGCAAGCTTGGGTATGAATGCATTGCGCGCGAAGCAATCATTGAGGCGTCAAAAGAATTCAATATACCGGAAGCCAAGCTCGTCAGGGCACTTCATGACGCACCCTCAATTCTGGATAAAATCACATACGGCAAAGAAAAGTTCATTGCCTATTATCAGATAGCATTCCTCGAACATCTCCAGAAGGATAATATAGTCTATCACGGACTTGCCGGACACTTTCTCCTTAAAGACGTGGCCCATGTGCTTAAGGTGAGGATTATCGCTGATATGGCAGAGCGAATCAAGCTTGAGATGGCACGCGAAAAGATATCGGAAAGAGAGGCAGCCCGGCTTCTTAGGAATGACGATGAAGAAAGAAGAAAATGGAGCCAGCATGTTTATGGAATCGATACGAGCGATTCGAGTCTTTACGACCTGGTAATACATATCAATAAGATAACGGTCGAAGAAGCAGTCGATATTATTTTCAACACAGTCCGTCTCGATCACTTCAAGACCACTCCGGAGTCGCAGCGGATATTTGGAGAAATGCTGCTTGGAGCCAGGGTAAAACTGGCAATAATCGATTACGCGCCCGATGCCGAAGTGTATTACAAAAAGGGCGTAGTATTCGTCAAGACAAGTGCGTCACCATACAAAGAGGAAATACTTGTGAACAATATAAGACAGGCGGCACAAAGTGTCGCCGGCGTTGAAGAAGTTAATGTATATGTAATGCCTATTTTGCCCTTTGGAGACTGAGGCTTGCAAACGACAGGCAGCGAAAATGATCAACTTCTTATAACGATTTTATGATATGATTTTATCAGGGAGTGACCGGAACGGGAACCGGAAGGGCAAGGTCTGACAGAACCTGATTGGTCCCTGAATATCAGCTTCTTATTGTGTCATCTCATACTTGAAGGAGGGCATCATGGCGGGAACTATCGAAGAGACCGGATTTGGAAGGCTTGAGGATTTTATTTCATTTGCAAAAACAGGAACAAAATTGGGGGTGCATGTTGATTTGACAAAACAATTTGTCTCGCAAAGGGTACATCCGGGAAACAACGAGGAGATGAAGGGCGAAATGGACATGTATTTTCTCTCTGCCGTTTATAACTTCAAGGTCGGCGGAGATGTCCGCAAGGTCTCCAAGGTTTATATGCTGGCATCAGCCGGAGAATCATCTGATGAGGCAAAAATAAATGCCCAGATAGCAAATGCGCGACTGAGGGAAGATTATAAACGCCTGAATGACGTCGGCATTGCCTTCGACGAGAAATTCTTCTGATATAAATTTCATCACAGAAAGGGGCAGAGCTTCTAAGAATAAGACATCACTAATTGCCTTTTTTTAAACTACTTTGAGTTGCCCGATGGATAGGCATACTGGATACGCCTGTTATACACCGGCCGGGCAACTCAAGCCGCTGTGGGTGTTTACTCTCTCTGTTTCTGCTATAATAATTGAAGCGTACAGTCAAATATGTGTATCTGCAAAAGATTTCACATCTGTCCTGCTGCGCACGGAGGTCACAGTTTCTCCATGGTGTAACTTAATTCGGGGTGATCGATGAAAGAAATTATGCGGTTTTTTTTCGTAATAATGGCACTCCTGCTTACCACCTGTTCACCGGCACTTGCGTCGGAACTGGACAAAGCTCTTGCCTTGTATGGCGACGGTTATTATAGTTCCGCCTACCAGATATTTGTTGCGGAAGCCAATAAGGGCAATGCCGAGGCCGAGTATATGATAGCGCTTATGTATTACAAGGGTCAGGGTGTCTCTCAGGATTATCAGGAAGCATTCAAATGGTGCAAACTGGCTGCGGAGCACGGCGATGTCAGGGCACGGGTAAATATGGGATCAATGTACTACAACGGTCAGGGCGTCTCTCAGGACTATCAGGAAGCAGTCAAATGGTTTAAACTTGCTGCTGATAAAGGCGATATGAGGGCCGAATTCAATCTGGGTGTCATATATTACAAAGGATATGGAGTCAATCAGGACTATAAGGCCGCATATAAATGGTTCAAACTTTCAGCCGACAAGGATTATGCTCCTGCACAACTAAACCTCGGGTTTATGTATGAGAAAGGCCAGGCAGTGGTCCAGAATTATACGGAATCTTTTAAATGGTTCAAAATGTCGGCGGACCAGGGATATGCCCCTGCCCTATTTATGGTAGGATCATTGTATTATCAGGGATTGGGTATCCAGCAGG
>DATJOY010000159.1:0-22286 GCA_035506695.1 Dissulfurispiraceae bacterium | reverse complement strand
CTTTCCGCATGAAAGGGGCCTTTTAACTTGAATCCATCCTGCGCACAAGTCCAGGGGAAAACTTTCTGCTTGCTACTCCTGCTGGTGGACTGATGCTGTATCGATGCCCAGAAGTCGCATCTTTTGCTGGAGGTGCTGCCGGTGAATGTTCAGCTGTCTTGAAGCTTCCGATACATTACCGCCGGATTTTATCAGGGCCGCCATTATAAGTCCCTTTTCGAGCTGGGCCTTTGCTTCTTTGAGTGGCATGATGGGTATCGGCTCTGCCTGCTCGCTGATCGGGGTATCATCAGCTATATAAGTCGGCAAATCGTTGAGCTGGATGAGAGGCCCTGCAGTAAAATCTATTGCGAACTCCACAGCATTTTCAAGTTCCCGTACATTGCCGGGGAAATGATAACTCATGAGGGCATGAAGGGCTTCCTTTGAGATTCCGATTACATCCTTGCCTGTGACTTTCGCCCGGTGTTTTTGAATGAAGTAATTAACGAGCAGCGGGATGTCGTCTTTCTTCTCTCGCAGGGGCGGCATCTTGATCGGAATTATATTGAGCCGGTAAAAAAGGTCTTCCCTGAAAAGCTTGTTTGCGATCAATTTCTTCAGGTCCCTGTTGGTTGCGGCTATAGTCCGCAGGTTTACTGATATGGGATTCGAATCTCCGACCCTTGTGAACCCCTCTCCCGATATGGCCCTGAGCAGTTTTACCTGCAGCGTCGGAGAAAGTTCCCCGATCTCATCGAGAAACAGCGTGCCGCGGTCCGCCTCTTCGAGAAGCCCTCTTTTGTCGGTAACGGCGCCGTCAGTGGCGCCTTTCACATGACCGAAAAGTTCTGATTCTATGATTCCGTCGGGGATGGCACCGCAATTGACTACCACGAATTTTCTTCTTGACCGTGCACTGTTGCTGTGGATGGAGCGGGCCACAAGTTCCTTGCCGGTGCCGCTTTCGCCGGTGATCATCACGTTGCTGTCGCTCGAAGCGGCATGCTTCATTATTCTGAAGGCTTCCTGCATTGCCGGGCTGCTGCCGACAATGTTGCTGAAGGCATATCGCGATTCGATCTGGCTCCTGAGGGCCAGGTTTTCCCTTTCCAGCGTCTTTTTGTCGAAGGCGCGTCTTACCGGTATGCGCACTTCGTCGGGAGTGAAGGGTTTCTGGATATAATCGTAGATCCCTTTTTTGACCGCATCGACCGCGGACTGGATAGTGCCATAGGCCGTCACTATTATAAAGATGCTGTCGGGTGATATCTCTTTGCACATTTCGTAAAGATCAAGACCGCTGATGTCCGGCATCTTGAGGTCCGAAATGATTATATCGAAGTCGGTATTTCTGATAAGATCTACGGCCTCGGCGCTGCTCGTAGTGGTTGTTACAAGTATGCCTTCAGCCTCTATTATAGCCCGTATGACCTCTAAGATGCTTTCTTCATCGTCGATGACAAGGGCATTTAGTTTATCCATTTGACGGCAGCCTCACTGTGAATGTAGATCCTTTTCCTTCGGCGCTTTCGACTTTTATGTCGCCGCCGTGGTTTTGAATTATACCATAACTGATCGCAAGCCCAAGGCCGGTGCCCTTTCTGGCGCCCTTTGTCGTGAAAAACGGGTCGAATATCCTGTTCAAATGCTTTTCCGGGATGCCCTGCCCCGTATCAGAGAAGACTATCTCGACCACGTTTCCGGCTAACCTCGTTTCGACGCCGATCCTGCCTGGAGGAGTTATTGCATGGATTGCGTTGAGAAGCATATTAAGCGTAACCTGACCTATCCTGACCGGATCAGCCAATATATCCGGCAGGTCGGACGATAGATTCACCTTCAGTTCGATGTCCATGAATGCATCCTGGGCGATGAGGGATTCGATTATCTCGGAGACGGGCTGGTTGACATTAATCGTGACGGGTCTGATAGGGGTTTCCCTGGCAAAGCTCAAGAGCTCGCGAACGATGGTGCGCGCCCTTTGAGCATCCCTGACCATGATTTTCAGCCGGGCGTAATTTGGATCGCTTTCGGGTGTCTGTTCCAGCATGAGCTTCGAAAAGGACAGGACCGAGGTGAGAGGGTTGTTGATCTCGTGCGCAATGCCAGCCGTCAGTATGCCCATAGAGGCGAGTTTTTCGGCTTCCACCAGCTGGGCTTGCTGCTCCTGGAGCCTCGTTATGGTATGCTCGAGGGAGCTCACCGCGAGCTTGAGATGGTCTTCCATCTGGTTGAATGATTTTGCGAGCGAGGCGATCTCGTCCGTGCCTTTCACCTCGATGCTTTCTGAAAAATCGCCCATGGCTATCTCTTTTGTCTTCATTTCGAGTTTCTTAAGGGGCACCGCAATGCTCATGGCCAATCTTGTGTTTACTATCGCACCCACTACAACTATAGTAAGCATTGCAAAAAGGAGGAGCTTCATGGTGCGCTTCATGGTTGCAGGTATTTCCGACCTTTCACGATGGAAAAGGTTCTCCGCGTGGAACTGGGCCTCCCGCGCCTTTACGCGCATACTTTCCTCGGCATTGACCTCGTCTGAGTAGAGGCTGAAGAGACTGGCAGCCTCGTCGGAATATCTTTTCTTCAATGCGTTGACGGACTTCATGGCATCTACCGCCGCCATGAAATTATCGAAATCTTTCTTGTCCCTGTTGATGATGAAATTCTTCTCAAGACTCGCAGCAATGAGAAATGAATGCAGCTCTCCGCCGGACAGCTTTTGTTCGATATCGGTCCTTGCCGATGACAGCAGCCTCTCGGTTTCATCCTGTTTATACAGAATGCCCGCGAGCTCGTCGAACATATGCTCGTATGCCGCAAGCGAGTTCAGCATTTTCCTGAAATCTTCGGCGCCTGCGCCGCCGGAGATTTCAGGCCTTACACTATTGCTGTCGGACTTTATAAGGTCGAGACACTTCCTGAATGCTTTGATGTCTTCCTCCTGCCGGTACAGAAGGAAATTTTTTTCTGCGGTCCTTGCCTCGACGATGTTATGTGTGATGTCGTCGAGCTTCTCGAATATGGGCAGCTTGGACGTGATTATATAAAGTTCACGGTAAGCAAAAACGCCGATAATGGCGGCAAGAAAAATATAGGTGCCTACCCCGAGAAATATCTTTTCCCTGATTTTCAGAGACGGGATACCCAGCGGAGGAAACCGGAATTTCATTCTTATGACCGGCAGGGTAAGGCTGTCAGCTGACTATCTTGTAACCGGCTTTTTCCACGGATGCGGCGATATCTTCCTTCCCGACCTTCGATTCATCATACTTCACGACTGCGCGGCCTATTGAGACATCAGAGCTTGCAACTCCAGGAAGTGCATCAATGGCCTTCCTTACCCTCATCACGCAATGCTGGCAGCTCATCCCTTCAATCGTCAAAATAATTTCAGTCATATACTTCTCCTGCTTTCAGACTTGTTTAATGATATTCAACATCCCTTCCAAAGAATGTCTGTATGATTTCTCGCGCGGTCTCTTCAACTGACCTGTTGGTTGTATCTATAATTTTCCACTGCTTGTGCTTTCTGCAAAGCGATTCTACGAATTCGGTCTCCTCGTATATCTTTTTCAGATCGGTGTAGCTGCTGTCGGTCTTGTAGTAGCTCAGCCGTGACAGCCTTATTTTCCGCAGTACATCCGGGTCCATCATCAGGCAGGCGATCTTGCACTGATCTATCTTGAAGATTTCATCCGGCAGGGGTATAACCGGAACGATAGGCACATTGGCAACTTTGAACCCCTGCTGGGCCAGGAAAAAAGATGTGGGCGTCTTCGATGTCCTGGAAAGACCGAGAATGACTATGTCCGCTTCTTCCAGCCGCTGCGCCCTCTGGCCGTCGTCATGGTTAGCGGTGAACTCGATGGCCTCTATGCGTTTGAAATACCTCTCATCAATTTTTCGAAGCAGTCTCGGATTTTCGAGAGGTTCGATGCTGAGGTAGGAAGATAAGGTATTGATAAGGGGCCCGAGAATGTCGATATGATAAATATGATTCTTTGTGCAATATTCATGAATGAATTCCCTGTTCAGTTTCTTTACGAGTGTATAGACCACAAATGCATCGCCGGTCTTGGCCTGTTGCAATATTTTTATCATATTGGCCTTCGAATCGACGCGCGGGAAAACGGTAAGTTTTACGTGTGGATTTTCAAACTGTACCAGGGCTGCCTTCAATATGTCGAGCCCGCTTTGCCCCGTTGCATCTGAAAGTATGTATATTTTTTTCATTGTTCCCATATAATGAGATGGGCCACTTTCTGGCGGAAAGGATTAGCCCTTTTATAATAGCTCCAGCCCTTTTTACGACATGATTGTTATATTTTACGAAAGAATGCTGCGAACCTGATCACTCAGACCCTTCCGTCTGAAAGTGGCCCGCCTCATTATATTAACGTCTCTTTGTTTTTTTAGCAAATCTGTTCTAAAATAACCAAATGTTCGGTGTCTGGGTCATAACAGATTCTGCTGAGGTTGAGCAAATATTCCAATCTGCCGGAGTACCCTGCACGGTTTGCAACTCCGGGGACTGCTCCTCTCTGGCCGGCACGCAATCCACTGCGGAGTCCTTTCAACTGGGGTTCCTTGATCTTTCAGCAGGCGGTTGGCGTCAGATAATGGGGAAATTGCGCCGACGGATGCATGTCGTTGGTTTTTCGGCGCCGGACCTGGGAATTGCAGTAGAAGCGATGCGATTGGGAGCGTCCGACGTCATGGAGAAGTCATTAACAGGGGCGATTATAAGGGATATGACTGCCAAATTCAAAGAGCGCGCGGCTGAGTTTGACGGCATGTTCGATGATCTTGTAGGCAAAACCCCGATTATGCAGGAAGTCTGTAATCTGATAAAGAGGGCTGCTGCCAGCGAAAGCAATGTGCTTGTAACAGGCGAGAGCGGGACAGGCAAGGAGCCTACGGCTCGCGCCATCCATCGCTGGAGTCCAAGAAAAGACAAGGCATTTATGACTCTCAACTGCAGCGCCATCCCGGATACCCTGCTTGAATCGGAGCTGTTCGGTTTTGAAAAGGGTGCCTTTACCGGTGCAAATTATACCAAAAAAGGGATACTCGAGCTTGCCGACGGAGGCACTGTTTTTCTCGATGAAATCGGCGATGTCTCGACCCTGTTTCAGACCAAGGTGCTGCGAGTAATTCAGGAAGGCGAAATTATGCGTATCGGCGGCAGCAGATATAAAAAAGTCGATGTGCGTATAATTGCTGCTACTAATAAAGATCTAAAGCTGTCCTGCAAAAAGGGTGTATTCCGGGAAGACCTGTATTACCGGCTAAATGTTATAAATATACACATGCCTCCATTGCGTCAGCGCATGGATGATATACCGTTGCTTGCGGCCCATTTTGTCGGCAAGTATGCTCCAAAGAGAAAAGACGCGATAATCAGGAATATTACAGATGAGGCGATGCAGATACTGATGAACTATGCTTATCCCGGCAATGTCCGGGAGCTCGAAAATATCATCGAACATGCAATATCGTTCGCGAGTTATTCCGAAATATTGCCCTCCGACCTGCCGGGATCCATTCTTCAGACCAGCATCAAAAGAAAGACTACAACGCCTAAGATGAAAGAAGCCCTTTGCGCATTTGAGAAGGAACTTATCTGGTCTGCTCTTCAGGAGGCACGCGGTAACATTTCCCGCGCCGCTGCGATCCTTGGAATATACCGGCAACAGCTCCAGAGAAAGATCAAGCAGCTCAAGATAGCAACATAATTCAATAAAGAAACAATAAGTTGCACCTATAACAGCAAAAATAGCAATTTTTTTGTGGAGGTGCATCAATATGTTTCAATCTCCTCAGGCACCCTTTCTTTAACTCCATGAAATACAAGAGATTTGTAACTGGCATATTCATTGCATCTTTATTATAAGGTTATAAAGACATAAAAAGGTAAACTCATGATTAAGGGAAAAGTCTTAGACAGAGATGGAAAGCAGAAATTGTATGTCCAGGTTTACGATATTCTTAAGGAAAATATCGAGCAATGCGAATGGGCCGTAGGCAACATGATCCCCACAGAAGACGATCTTTGCAGGACGTATGATGTAAGCAAAGCAACAATCAGGGAGGCAATAGCCGAACTTGTTCGTGACGGCTATTTGAAGCGGCAACAGGGTAAGGGTACATTTGTAATTTGCGCGGAGCCCCACCGCGGCCTCGCAATGCATTCCACGATAACTGAAGATGTGGCAGGGAGTGAAGCACCATTCAGACGGGAGGTCATTGCCAGCGGGGTCGCGAAACCAGCTGATGATGTGAAGGCATGTCTCAAGACTGATGAGGACGTTCAATACTTTATTACAAAAAGGATCGTAGGTGATAAAGCCATTTTCATGGATGAATCTTTTTTCCCCCGCTCTCTTTTTCTGGGGTTCGAATCCGAAGATATAATTCACAAGTCCATCTTCGACCTTGTGGACCGCAAGGCCGGACGGAAGATTGTCAAAGTTATCCAGACCATGGAGGTAGCACAGGTTACCGAAGATAAGGCAGCCGTTCTAGATGTAATTGCGGGCTCTCCGGTATTGATAGTCCACCGGGTCCTGGTCGGTCCCGACTCAGAGCCCATGGCTTATACCAGACTTATAGGAAGCGGCGCAACCTATAAGATCCAGATGGAATTCGAGAGGATCATTTAGCCGATGCTGAAACGACCTGTACGAGGAGGAATGACAATGATCAAGAAATGTATCCTGGGCGTGATTCTCTGCACATTGCCGCTGTTATTCGTTTCAGGCTGCGGCAAGGACATCGGGAAGGTAGATCAGGGAAGGGTGATCGAATACGACAATGAGAAGAAAATCGTTACTTTTGTCCGTGATGTCAAGGCGGACCCCGGGAGCCCTGACTTCAGCCATCTGCCGCCGCTTACTTATGAAATGCCGAAGGACCGCAATGAAATTTCCGGGGCGGAGCCCGCGGCCGGATATCGCATGAAGCTCGATACTAAGAAGAGCCAGGTGATAATTTATGATCCGGCGGTGAAGAATTTTGTGGTTATAAATTATCAGCTTGTAAGCCAGAAGGATTTTGTGGAGAGGGATGATCCGCTCGTGTACGATGCGGCAGCCAAGAAACCGAGGCAATTCCCGATAATCGACAAAGACAAGAAAACGATAACGATTTACTCCAGGAGGCAGAAGATTCTGAGCACTTTCACCGTCCCGGACGAGTATTTTGCACTGCCCCCCAAGTCATGGGATGCCGGAGATGAAGTGCGGGTCCACTACAAACAGGACGGCAAGGCGCTCAAATTTGTAAACCTTACGCGGACAGACATAAACAAGTAATGACTGTCTGGCTTTGTTAATGCCGTTGATTTCGGGACGAACTGAATTTTCGAAGGACATGGAAATACAGCGGAAGAATCAAAAAAATAAGGAGGGGGAGTTAAACATTTTATTATGACGGTTATTTCGGTTTCTTATTGACGCAAGACGTCTGCGGGAAAATCGGAATAGTATCAGTATGAATACAAAAAAAAGGAGGGTTTTTAAAATGAGTGGTCCAAGACAGGTGTATGAATTCCTAAAAGCGGCTTCGATTGCCCATGCCAAATGGGACTATGAGGTGTCGATGTCCATTATCAAAAACAAGAAGAAGCTCCTGATTCTTCTTGTACTTCTTCTGCCGATCCTGGCAGTGAGCCTCACGGGCGCGGCCGACATCATCGGCAGCAAGCAGGCTTATGCGCCTGCGCATTATACGGACTTGATATTTTTTGCATCGATAGCGGTCGGTCTCGCAGCAGGACTCATTACAGGATGTATCGGCGCCGGAGGAGGCTTCATAATCACACCCGCTCTTATGGCGGCCGGTGTCAAGGGAATACTTGCAGTCGGCACCGACGTCTTTCATATTTTTGCCAAGGCAATTATGGGTACGACTGTCCATAAGAAACTCGGCAACGTGTCCGTCAAGCTGGCCGTTGCTTTTGTCGCCGGATCGGGCGGTGGTACTGTTATAGGCGGTTGGATAAACAAGACAGTTTACAATTACGATCCTCTGCTCAGCGATGCTTTTATAAGTACCATTTATGCGGTAATACTCGGTTTTCTCGGCTTTTATGCCCTGGCGGATTTCTGGAAATCGACGCGAAAAAAGGCCGCTGCCGATGATGCCGGTGGGCATGATGCTCACGGAGGTCCTTCGGGAATGACTCCTCTTTCAATCAGTCTTCAAAAGATCCATATCCCGCCAATGATAACCTTCGACGAAGACTTCGGCGGAAGGCAAATCTCCTGGCTGTGGGTAGCGCTGGGCGGGGTCGTCGTCGGAATGCTCGCCGCGATAATGGGTGTCGGCGGCGGGTTTGTTACATTCCCGATGTTTGTGTATATCTTCGGCGTTTCTACCGCTACAACTGTAGGTACGGATATTCTCCAGATCATCTTTACTGCAGGTCTCGCCTCCATATTCCAGTATGCAATTTATGGGTATGTGTTTTATACCCTCGCCATGGGAATGCTCATAGGATCGCTCATAGGCATTCAGGTCGGCGCGCTTACAACAAAGGTCGTCAAAGGCATCCATATCAGGGGCTTCTATGCCATGTCCATCATAGCCGGCTTTGTCAATAGGGTAGCGACATTGCCCAAGAAGATGGTCGAGCTCGAATATCTCCAGATGCCCAAAGCGACAGTTGATATGATAGAAACTGTCGGCAATTATTTATTCTGGATTGTGGTCGGGTTCTTCGGTATATGGGTCATCAGCAAGTTTATTATGAATATTGGAAAGCTGAGAGAGGAGGGATAAAGATGGCTATCTATAAAAAACAATTGAGCCTTGGCTTCGTTATGGCAGCCTGTTTTTTCGTGATATTGTTCCTTACTTTTTCGCCGATTTTTCCTAAATCGTTAGAAGGCAAGGCACAGAACGGACTGGAATGGGCCGATGAGACGTTCAACAGGCTGTCCAAGGGGTCGTCGTATTTTATTCCCAAGGTGGCAAAGGATGCCGAGAAGTATAACGGAAAGACCTTCTCTGTAACCATAAAGATGAACAAAGACGGCGACAAACCGGGTGATGCTGAAAAGAGAGTTATAAACGCGTCTAAAGTATTTATAGCTGCAGGCGCTGTTACAGAGGCCCAGGGAGACTCGCTGAAGATCGACGGAGACCTCGGAAAAGTTCTTGCAGCTGCATTGCAGGATGCTGATGCCATGTTTAAGAACGACGGAAATGCGATCAAGACGAAGTATGGAACAGACGACGAAAAGAAGATGTTCAGACAGTGGTATAACTCTTTTGTCCTGATCGACAAGGCCTTTAAAAAGACAGGCAAGATCGAGGAAGCAAACATGATCAGCTCGGTTACCAAAAAGGCTATAGAAGCTGCGTATAACTATTATGGAGTGGATGCAGCGCAGGTCAAAGACCACGTCGGGCTGATGACTTTCCTGCTTGTCTTTTATGTTGCCTACACGATGTGGTGGGGCTTTGCGATATACAACATGTTTAACGGCTTGGGGCTTTCGATGACAAAAGCAAAAGTCAAGAAAGAAGTATAGGAGGGACATCATGAAGATATTGGTTCCGGTGGACGGTTCGAAATATTCTATAGAAGCCCTTAAAGTCGCCATCGACTATGCAAAGGCAAAAAGCGCAGAAATCACCGTTATCAGCGTTGCGGCGGACAACAGCGGGGTCGATCTGGAGATATCGGCTGGTGAACGCGAGAGGATGAATGAACGCCTCGAGCGTCAGGCATCCGCGGTCATCAAGGATGCCTGCGATCTTATCGCAAAGGAAACTGTAAAAAGCGATTGCAAGGTGGTCATTGCCTTTTCATCTGTTGCCGATGCGATCCTCAGCACTGCAGATAAGGAAAAATCAACGCTTATCGTCATGGGCAGTAAGGGATTGAGCCAGTCATCGAGATTCAAGATGGGAAGTGTTGCCTCGCAAGTGGTAAAATACAGTGACTGTTCGGTCTATGTGGTTAAGATGGCCGGATAGCCTCAAAGGGGGATATGGAAGGTCCAAAAAGCGGCAATGCGCATGACAGGGTTTCCCGCTTCCATTTGTGGTGTTTTGATTATTACATAAAACATTACAGGACGGTGACGGCCGCCGTCACTTTTGTCCTCCTGATACTAATTCTGTTGCTTGGACTGCTTTCGGAGAGAAAGGTCCTGCTCGAGGGTTTTGCAGTACTTATAACCATCGTAGCAGGACTTTTTCTTGTCAATTTGCTGCAGCGCTGGTCAAGCACCGTATCCAAAGAAGTCGAGGCAAAGACAAGGGAACTGAACAGGTCGGAAATACTGTACCGGTCGCTTGTTGAGAACGCAAATGATATCATATTCACAATAAGCCCCGAGGGCAAGATTCTTTCCATGAATCGATATGGTAGCGAATTTTTCTGCAAGGTTCCCTCCGAGTTGATCGGGCAGGATATCGCAAATCTGCTGCCTGCCGGAAGCGCTGAGATAATAATGCAGGCAAATACCGAGATACTCGAAACGACGGTCGGCAAGCGCATTAATTGCAAGACAGTTATTGATGATTCAGAGAGGTGGGTTAACATCAGCCTTAGCGGTCTTGTCGATGAATGGGGAAATGTATACAAGGTCCTCGGCATAGGGAGGGACGTTACCGAGCGAAGGAAGAACGAGGAGCAGATGATTTATACCGAGAAACTTGCTTCCATGGGTACGCTGGCCGCGGGTGTGGCGCATGAGATCAACAATCCGCTCGCCATAATACTGGGTTTTACCGATATGCTGCTTGAGAAGAGATTTGAGGATCCCGAGGCTTACGATCTGCTTAAGACAATCGAGAAGCAGGCGCTGAACGCCAAAAGGGTTGTAGAAAAACTCCTGAGCTTCGCAAGACAGTCCGAGCACGAAGAGAAAGATATTAACATCAACCAGAATATCGATGAGGTGCTGGATGTAATCGGACGCACTATTTATCTGAACAAAATTACGACTATCAAAGACTTTGCGCCGTCCCTGCCGCTGGTGCGCGGAGAGCCTGGAGAGTTCCAGCAGGTGTTCTTCAATCTTATCAATAATGCCGTGGCGGCCATGAAAGGCGGAGGTGTCCTGACCGTCTCCACATCGGCCATTAATCAGGGCAGGACGGTAGAAGTCCGCATTTCCGACACAGGCCACGGTATAAAAAAGCAGCACAGGACTAAAATATTCGATCCCCTTTTCACAACTAAAAAGGTTGGTGAAGGGACCGGACTCGGTCTTTCCGTTACTTACGGCATTATTACTCATCACGGTGGTACTATAACCTTTGAAACCAGAACAGAGGAGGAATCGGACAGTCCGGGAACGACTTTCATCGTAACCTTGCCTGCTGTGAAGATGTGAGCTGCTTAAATGAAAGGCCGGTCTT
Source organism: Dissulfurispiraceae bacterium (assembly GCA_035506695.1). Lineage (GTDB taxonomy): Bacteria > Nitrospirota > Thermodesulfovibrionia > Thermodesulfovibrionales > Dissulfurispiraceae > Fen-1308. The sequence continues at coordinate 10,925 of DATJOY010000159.1, read as the reverse complement.
GACCATGCTGTGGATTCCGCAGACTGATATATATTAAAATCGTAGTCACGTTATAGAGCGGGTGGTGCACAGTGCCTGCAGCTGAACGAGGAGGTCACTATGGCTGAAAAGCTGCTGATAGTCGATGACGAACCGGACATGCTGAAGCTTCTTGGGATGATCATAAGGGACAAAACAAAATATGAAACCATTACCACCAACAATCCTGCCGAAGCCCTGGATATTGTGCAACGGGGTGGATACGACCTTGTCATAACAGACCTCAAAATGCCCGGGCTTGATGGTGTTGAAATGCTCGAAGCGGTCAAGCGCTATGATGCTGATATACCGGTCATTATCATGACGGCCTACGGCACCGTTGAAACGGCCGAAGAGTCTCTGAGCAAGGGTGCATTCGATTTCATAACAAAGCCCTTCAGGAAGGAACAGATACTTTTTACGATCGAGAAAGCGATGAGTTGGCTCAGGCTGCAAAGGGAAAACAAGAAACTCAAGGAGCGGCTGGGCAACTGAGCGCTTTTAGTATCTGCCTGCTCGGTGCAAAGCTTCCCTCTGCTTAACCCAATTTGTGTATGTCCCCTGATTTCGCAGGGCCCGGTGTAGGTTTCTTCTGGATATATTTCCTGATAAAATCCTTGGTGTAGAAATCGGTGATCGCATCATTGTACAGGACCATGTCGAGTTGCTTTGTGTAGGCCGTAAACCTGCCGAGTATCTCGAGTCTTTCTTCGAGCAGGTTTTTTTTGTACTTGGTGATGACGGCATCGACAACATCGTCCACGATCTTCACCTTGAAGTCCATGGCTTTTAACACCTCGGAAATAAGCGCAACCCTTCTCAACCTCCTGTCTGCAACTGCGCCTCCTCCCTTGAAGAAGAACCGTATATAATTATCGTTCAGGTTGTCTCCCGCAAAGGCCTCGACGGTTGACAGGTGATAGCCGAGCCTCAGCAGGAAGTTCATGTAGTTCGAGGAGATGAAAGAAAAGCTCTTTTCTCCGGTCAGTTGCAATTCCTGTTCAGGTATGGTGGCTGTGTGCGCGAGCATTCCAAAAAAACCGCCGGTATCGACCGGCTTTGCCTGGGGCCAGTTGGAAGCCACCAGACCGCGGAAAAAGGCCCTGAGCGGTTCTGAAGTGATGTGCTCCGGGTTAAGTACCTTCGGTGAATTTTCCTTTATGCCGCCGCCGAGATCTATAAGGTATGATACGAGCGGTATCCCTGCGATCAGCTTTCTGGTCTCTCCGATCTCGTCTGAATGCGCAGAGGTTATCTTGAACATCTCGTGCATCGCCATTTCATGGCAGAAACGTGTAATGTCATGAAAGGTCTCGCAGGATTCCGGCCTGAAATTATCCCCCTCCGGGTCGATCAGCTTGAGCGGCACGATCCATTTCAATACTTTCTGCAGGGTCCTGAATATTACGGTGTCCTTGAAGGGCTCATCCCTTTTACCGGCGATCTCGATAAGTTCGGAAACCTTTCCCTCATACACATTACAGTTGTATGCATCCACCGTTACTTCCTGTCCTTCAGTCAGTATCGAGGTGGCTGATTCCGTGTCGAGTATTGAAGGCACCTGGAATTCCCTCGTCAGTGACGCCATATGCCCCGTAGCGCCCCCGAAGTCTGTAATTATGGCGCTTGTTTTGTTCATTACAGAGACATACTTCGGTGAAGTGCGGCGCGCCACAAGGACTGCCCCGTCCGGAAAGTCCTTAAGGTCTTCATCGGTCCTGATTATACGCACTTTCCCGTATCCGACCCCTTTGGAGGCTATGATCCCCTTGTCTATCAAAATGGTATGACCGGGTACCCTGGTCGGGATCGACCTCGGTGTCTCTTTTTCTACAATCCTCAGTGGCCTCGCCTGAAGGACGTAGGGTTTGCCTTTTTTGTCGATGGCCCATTCAATGTCCTGAGGGCCGGCATAATGCTTTTCTATGGCGAGGGCATACCGGGCAAGTGTTCTTATTTCGTCATCGCTTATACTCTGGGCATCGGGACGGTTATCTGGCAGTCGGATCTCCTCGACTGAACCGCCGGGCGAACAGGCAATCATGCTTTTCTGAACCGGGATGTTCTTTCCGGTAATCTCAAGTTCTCCATCTCTCGCCACCGTGTATGATTCAGGTGTCATTGTCCCGTCGACGACGCTCTTGCCAAGGCCGCGAAGGGAATTGATTATCAGGTTCGTGTTCTTTGAATTATTGGGGTCACGGGAGTAGATGACGCCTGCAGCTCTTGCATCTATCATTCTTAGTACCCCAACCGACATTACCATGTCATACTCATTAAGACCCTTCGTCTTAAAGTAAAAAATCGCTCTGGGTGTGAACAGGCTCGCAAGGACGTCCTTGAATCTTTGCAGTACCTGCTCGGCAGGGACGTTCAGAAAAGTGGCGTACTGACCCGCGAAACTGAATTCACTGTCCTCCTGGAGGGCGCTGCTTCTTACCGAGAACATTAGCGGCAAGCCTGTATCTGCTGCGGCCCGGCTCAGCACATCCAGTTCTCTTTCAATCGCATCACGGAGGTCGTCCGGAATTTCTGCGGCAACGATCATCTCCTGAATATGGGCAGTCATTTTGTTAAGTTCATCGAGGTCTTCCACAGAAAGTCCCGAAAGCTTTTCGATGAATTTACCCTTGAAGTCGTTATGCTCCATAAACTTTTTGAAGGCGTACGCACTTATGGCAAAACCTCTCGGGGTAGGCAGGTGGACGCGGTTTCTGACTTCTCCGAGGTTTGCATTTTTTCCGCCGAGGCGGTCTGTCATGTCCGCGGAAATCAGATCGAAGGGAACAGTATAATCAGATACCGGAATCTCATTCTTCCTGAAAAGCAGGCCTTCGATTTCAGAGTGTATGGTGAAGAAGCGCTCATTGAGCACCCCGTATTTATTACCGGATAAATCGTTGAGCCTGTCGACCAGGTCTTTCACGCCGCCGGCTATCATACCTGTATTTTTTTCTACGTACCGGCGGTCGAAGAGAAACTCACCGGAACGTTTTTCTTCCATATCAGCCATCAATTCGAGGATTTCATTATTTTTGGCAAGCAGCTGCTGAAAGGCTGAATACTTGGATTTGAAGGCCTCCTTGATGGCGTTATCGCGGAGGGCCTCCTCGTTTTTTCTTTTAAATTTATTTGAGAAAATCATTGGTTAATTATAACATGAAGAATTTGATTGACGGGGGTAATATTATTGGGGATAATATGTGGGGTCGGTCGTAAACATTTTAGTTGACGGAGGAGCATGAATGACGCGCGAAAATGTCGTAAAGGACCTGATGGTAAGCATCTTCGATTATCCGCATGTCCCGTACTGGTTTTCCATAGGACAGGCTGTCCAGCTCATCAAGATGTCCGTTTCCGGGCAGGGGGACCGTCTTGATCCTGTGGTGATACTGGTCTTTGATGAAAAATATAATCTTGTCGGAACCGCCGGCAGAAATGAATTGCTGAAAGGCCTGGGACCGGACTCGTGGAATTCGGAATCCGCCATTGAGGAACAGTCCGAAGCATTCCCCGATATGTCCGAAGATTTTCTTGCGGAAGCGAGGGAAAGGGCTGAGAGGCCCGTGAGCGAGGTCATGGCAAGTGTCAAATATTTTGTCCAGCCCGACGATTCCGTGACCCGTGCCGCCTTTCTGATGGCCCGTCACAATCTTCTGATGTTGCCTGTGCTCGAAGGGAAGAAGAAATTCGTCGGCCTTGTCAGGATAGCTGATGTGTTCGATGATTTTGCCTCTGTTACCGAATGATTGCGGGCGGACGGGACCACTGAAATAAATCAGCCCCCGGGCTTTTTTCGTCTGTTTGCCGGAGGCTGATGTCTGCATTTAAAACGATAGATATTTGCAGCCGGCACGATCTTTTTATCCGTGCCTGCGTTTTGCCTCTTCTATCTTTTCAAGAAGTTTATTGATGTCTACCGGTTTTTCCATGAAGTCCATAGCTCCCTCTTTCATGACCTCTACTGTTGCTTGTATAGTACCCTGTCCGGTCAAAATGATGACCTGCAGCAGCGGGTTTGCTTTTTTCATCTCCCGCAGTACCGTCATGCCATCCATACCGGGCATAGAAAGGTCAAGAAGGACTGCGTCATAATCCTTCGACTTTGTCAGCCTGATGGCTTCTTCACCGTTAGTGGCCCACTGGGCAGTCAGTCCGCGTGCCTCGAGCCGCTGCGCGAGAATTTCGACAAATCTTTTTTCGTCGTCAACCAGGAGGACATTGGCTTTAGTCCCTTCGTTCATCTCATTTTTCCCGTATGGACAAATTATTCTTCTTCTCTTATTATCTTCCTGGCTGTATCGAAGTCCCCTTCTTCGGCAAATGCTATGGCTGTTAGAGCCCTTTCGAGTTTTTCGGCATAAGCTTCCTTGATCTTTCCGACAAGGGTCTCTATGTCGGCAGGTTTTCTCAGGAAATCGAAGCCCCCCAGTCTCCTTGCCTCTTCCTCATCCTTATCGGTACCGTGTCCTGTGAGGATTATGACCTGCATATTGGGATATGCCTTTCTTATCTCCCTGAGAACATCCATTCCGTGAAGTCCCGGCATCTTAAGGTCGAGGACCATGACATCGGGCTCCTTGGATTTTACCGCCGAAAGGGCCTGCTCGCCGTCATAGACCGTGTCTACCTTCAGCTCCCTCATCTTCAGGCGCTGCGCAAGCGTATTGACAAAGGCTTCTTCATCGTCTACAAGCAAGACTTTTATGTCTTTATTTCTTTTCACCAAAACCTCCCTTTTTATGCTTGGCTATACTACAATATTAAATTATTTTCGGACAAATGTTAACAACTATTTCCTTCCGGTCTCGCCGGTAACGGATCTTAAATTCATCAGCACTGCTTTCCTCTCAATGACCGCCGGTCTTAAGCACTCCGGATGCAGCAAGGGCCAGCACAAAAAGTTCAAGGATGGCTATGATCCCAAAGACTGTGTCCCGGTTCCTGAACAGGATCGGGATAATCCTGGCAAAGCACATTAGTGTAACTGCTGCAAGGAAAGCAATGCCGGTGAAGTTCAGAAAATCGCCCTTGTTCAGCAAGCCGAGCCATGCCCATCCCGGATGAATTCCCGTGTGTTCGAGATAGGAATGCACGGACATGGTCCAGTATTTCGGAAGGTCGTTAACAGGCACATATGGAGAAAGTATGCCTGTCAGGTAAATGATAAAAGTGAATATCAGCATGAGGAGTCCGAATTTCATGCCTTTATCGAGTAATGCAGCATACGCCAGCTGCTCTTCTGTAGCTTTCAACTTGTCTGCCATTTTATCTATCTCCCTTTATCTTATATTAAAAGCCGAGGCCTTTAAGAAGCGCTCTTCCGCCTGCGAAAAGCAGCATTACGATGACAATATACCTGACGGCTGCAGGCTTCGTCTTAGCAAGTATCCTTACTCCCACAATCGAGCCGAGCATTATTCCGATGATGGACGGGACTACAACCATCGGCAGTACCGCTCCGTTATTCACGTATATCCAGGCGGCCGAAGTGTCGGTTATTGAGAGCAGGAATTTGCTCGTTGCGACAGAGACCTTTAGCGGTGCGCCCATCATGAGGTTGAGGACCGGGACATTGGCCCATCCCGCCCCCAGCCCGAACATTCCGGCCATTACGCCGATTATGACGAATGTAGCAAGCCCCAGAGGGGTCCGGTGGACCTGCCAGTTGATATTTGCACCGCTCGATGCTTCATGGTATATACCGTTAATCCTGAGCGCTGCTGAAAGTGCGTCTGCCTGTTTGACTTCCGGATATTCGGATTTCTTGGCAAGCAGCATTATCAGGACTATGCCGAGAATCGTGGCTCCCAATGATATCTGGATTACATTTGTGGGCAGGGCAAGTCCTATCATGGCCCCGACAATTGCGCAGGCCGATGCGATGAGTCCGACAGGCAGGGCCAGCCTCAGGTCGGCCATACCTTTTTTCAGGAGACCCGGCCCCGCAGCCAGTGCACCTGCCAGTGCAACCAAAAGTCCAGCACCCCTGACAAAATCAAGATGGAATGGGAAAAAACCGCCGATGATAGGGACAAAAAGCACCCCGCCGCCGACCCCGCCTAAAACAGCAACTATGCCGAGAAAGAAGGTGACTACGAAAAGGATAAGAGGCCACGCCCACCACGGCATCGACGACTTTGCTCCTTCCTGAACCGCCTGCGTTGTCTCCGGAGATGCCAGAGCCATGGAAAGGCATAACAGCACGGCCAATATGGCCGCGATGATGCATACCATAGTTGTGCGGGACAGGCTCAGCTGCCGGATATATCCGAGAATGTCCGGCCACCTCTTTTTTGGTACTGCCGTAAAATCATTTTTTGTCATACTGCAATCAGCCCTCCTTTAAATTTTGTAGCTTTTCAATTTAAACGGGTACATGCAAAATCGGTATATTGACCGTCCTGTCTTCATCGAGAATAATGCTCGCTGCTTTTTTCAGTTCCGACGGACGGTCTTTCGTAAAGGGGATGACAATCAGAGATACTTCCAGTTCTTCAGCCCTGTTGATGATCTCTTCATCGGGATAGCCCGTTGTCAGCATTTCCTCCGCTACTATTCCCCGGCGCCCGAGTTCCGCCGCAGCACTGCGGACGGCAGTTATTGTGGCTTGTCTCACCTCTGCCAGTTCTTCTTCCGACGGATTGTAAAGATGCACAGGGACGATGCCCATGAGCAATATTTTTGAACCGGATGATCTGGCTTCATTGGCAATCTGTTCAAGTGCGGATTCCGGCATTTGCCGGTCGTCCATCGGCACAAGTATGGTAGGCGGTACCCCGGAAGCTTTCAAAATCCCTCCAAATTATATGATGCTGATGCAACATAAGATTGCTTGTTGGGCTGCGGATATAATGACAGCAGTTTTCGTGCCAGGGAATAAAAGCCATGAAACCAATGAAATAAACTAAGGCAGCAGTAAATTAACTGCATGTCTGGTGCAATAATATGTTGCTTAATTGCAGGCAGCTATTTGCGGGCGAGCAGGCTGTCGGGATCTATGCCGAGAAGCTTTATTTTCTGCTGAAGGTTTTGCCTGTGGATGTTCAGGAGCCTTGCCGCCTCCGAGATGTTTCCTCCAGATTCAATAAGGGCCGTCATTATGATTTCCTTTTCAAACCGGAATTTTGCTTCTCTCAGTGGCAATGCTGGAGATGTCCTCGTCTCTCTGCCAGGTTTCCCGTCGGCTCGGATATAGTCCGGCAGACTTTCCTTGCCGACAGTCTCGCTGCGGCTGAAAGCAATGGCATATTCGACGGAGTTTTCGAGTTCCCTGATATTTCCGGGGAAGTCATAGTTTATGAGTATCTGCATTGCCTCTGCCGAAAATCCGGTGACTTTTCTTTCCGGGTTTCCCGATTTGTGTTTATTTAAGAAATGATTGGCAAGCAGAGGGATATCATCCTTTCTTTTCCTCAGGGGAGGAAGCTCTATCGGGATGACGTTGAGCCGGTAATAAAGATCTTCCCTGAATTGCCGTTCCCTGATTGCCTTTTTCAGGTCCTTGTTCGTCGCGGCTATTATGCGCATGTTTACCCTTCGCGGCAGATGATCACCCAAACGATTAAACTCTCCATATTGCAGGACACGCAGCAGCTTGACCTGCAGGCTAAGCGCCAGTTCACCAATCTCATCCAGGAAGAGTGTTCCCTTGTCCGCTTCTTCGAGAAGCCCTTTCTTGTCGGAAACGGCCCCGCTGAATGCGCCCCTGACATATCCGAACAGCTCCGATTCGAGCAGTCCTTCCGGAATTGCGCCGCAATTGACCGTAATCAGCTTCCGCCTGGCGCGCACACTGTTGCTGTGGATGGCCTTTGCCACGAGTTCTTTGCCACTGCCGCTTTCTCCGGTCAGCAGGACGTTGCTGTCGCTCGATGCTGCGTGACGCATCACCCTGAAGAGTTCATGTACCTCGGGACTGTTTCCAATGATGTCCTGGAAGGAGTATCGTCCTGCAGCGGTGTTTCTGAGCGCCGAGTTTTCCCTCGCCGTGATGATATTTTCAACAGCCTTTCTTACCGGTGTTCTTAATTCATCAGGAGTGAAAGGTTTAGGGATGTAATCGTATACACCTTTTTTGACGGCATCCACGGCCGACTGAATGGTGCCGAATGCTGTGATTATGATGAATATGCTTTCGGGCGCGATGCTCCTGGTCTTTTCGAATAATTCAATGCCGGTCATGTCCGGCATTCTCAGGTCTGAAACAATGAGGTCGAAATGCTCCCTCATTATAAGTTCAAATGCGTCGAGACTGCTCAGCGTCTCGCGGACCGTAATCCCCTCTGATTCGAGAATGGCCCGCACCGCCTTGCAGACACTGCTTTCGTCATCGACTACTAATGCCTTGATCCTGTTCATATACCGGGAGCTTTATGATAAATGAAGTTCCTTCATTAAGCTTGCTTGTGACCTGTACGTCACCGCCGTGCCTTTTATAATATCATAACTGACCGCGAGACCGAGACCGGTACCGACTGTTCCCTCGATCCTGGAATTGATGTTGAACCGGCGTGGATTTACCGCTGCTTCTTCGGCAAAGGATAAAAGCTGCTTGACAATACTTCCGGCCCGTAAAATCTCTTGAGACATAATCCTTAGCATTTCACGCCACGGATCGTCATCCGACATTTTTTATTGCCCTTAAAAGTTGTGACCGCTTTTCCGCAAGCTCCCTCATGCTGTCGTCAAGAGACTGCAGCACATTCTTCAGGATGACCTGCATACTGCCGGCTGACCTGCTGGGAGAAGCGATTTCATCACGTCCGAAATTCAACCCCCGATATTTTGTCTATCATAGCCTAATCCGGCTGATTTAACAATATAGCTTACCGTCGGGGGCACCGTCAGCTCATACCGCTTTTCCGCTCATTATCACAGTATGCGCCAAAAGCCGACTCGGAAATATTCTTATGGCATTGTGTGATCTACCGAATTTGAAGTATTATATGTGCACACGGCTGCTTGGGAGGCGTCTGACCGCTTCGCAGGGTGGCCCGGAGGGTGAATGCAGAGATTAAAACAGTTTGTTAGGGATTATTATGAAAAGCTGTTTTCGGCAGGTGGCGGAGGGGCATCCGATCAGTCCGGTCCGCTGATTAAAGATCGCTACAAAAACCTGCAATTCAGGCTCTTCCTCCTGATCGGAACTCTTGCGTGCGTCCCCCTGGTATTGGTTTCCGTCCTCAGTTTTTTCTGGATACAGGGGACGATGAAGGAAGACTTCAACAACCAGCTGCGCGGCAATATCGACAATACGCGTCAGTCTATCGAATTTTTCATCGACGAGCGCATTTCTGCGCTCAGGTTCATCGCTGCTGCGGACTCTTTCGGGCAATTGACGGATGAGAAAAAGCTGAACGAGATATTCGTGAAATTCAAAAGGGAGTTCGGCGAGGTGGTGGACCTTGGCGTTATCGATTCCAGGGGTGTCCAGCTCACATACTCCGGTCCGTACGATCTCGTCGGGAGGAACTATTCTAATCAGGACTGGTTCAACGAAGTCGTAGTCAGGGGCGTCTATGTCAGCGATGTATTCATGGGATACAGGAAGATCCCGCACTTTGCGATAGCTATAAAGAAAGATGTGCCGGAGAAGGGAACCTTCTGGATTCTCAGGGCAACCATCGATATGGCGACATTGAACCGGTATGTATCCACGCTCAACCTGAAAAGCAGGGATGAGGCCTTTATCATAAATCGCAACGGCATTTTGCAGACGCCTTCCAGGTATCACGGCAATGTGCTGGAAAAGATCAACATCGACGTCCCGCATTCCAATGAGATAGTCGCCCTCACGGAGGTGCCCCAAAAAAGCGGGTCGCCGCTTATTTTCGGCTCGACTTCAATCAAGCATTCCCAATGGATCATGGGGGTCATCGTTGCATCTACCGCCAGGTCCAAGCTCCTCGATATGCTGACGAGCGACATTGCAGCCATATATTTCGCTATATTCCTGATCATAGTCGGCATTATAGCCAACCTGCGGATCACGGTCATGGTCGTCAACTGGATACGCGATGCGGAACTGGAGCGTGAAGAGGCGATAGCCCAGACCCAGCATGCGGGAAGGCTGGCATCCATCGGCCGGCTTGGAGCCGGAGTGGCCCATGAGATCAACAATCCGCTTGCCATCATTAACGAAAAGGCAGGGCTTATGGAGGACATTCTTGTCATGTCCAAAGGCTCTAGTATCGACAAGGAAAAATTTCTCGGACTTATTCATGCCATCGTGGATAGTGTAAACCGATGTAAGGCAATTACTCAAAGGCTTCTGGGCTTTGCGCGCAGGATGGACGTGCGGCATGAGGAAATCGATCTGAATGATACGATCAGGGAGGTGATCGAATTCCTCGATAAGGAGATCCTGTACAGGAATATCCGCCTGGAAACGGAACTGAAGGAGGACCTGCCGAGGGTAGTGTCGGATAAGGGACAGCTTCAGCAGGTGTTTCTCAACATCATCAACAATGCCATTGACGCTGTGGCGGACGGAGGACGTATAGTTGTCTCTACCAAGGTGCGCCGGTCCGGCAAGGTAAGGGTTTCCATAAAGGACAACGGAGAAGGCATTCCGAAGGAGAAGATAGCTCATATATTTGAACCGTTCTATACAACCAAGGAAAAAGGCAAGGGGACCGGGCTCGGCCTTTCGATCTCTTACGGGATTATAGACAGGCTGGGAGGTTCAATAAATGTCGAGAGCGAAGTGGGCGTGGGTACTGAATTTCAGGTTGATTTGCCGGTACCTTCCGAGGCGATGAAAGGAGACAATGTCAAAGGTTAAAGTGCTTCTCGTAGACGATGAAGTCGATTTTGCGTCGACCCTTGCAGAGAGGCTTCAGATGCGGGATTACGAAGCGACGGCCGTATACTGCTCGGATGATGCCTTTGAATCTGTAAGAAAC
>DATJOY010000158.1:0-16355 GCA_035506695.1 Dissulfurispiraceae bacterium | reverse complement strand
AAAACGGAAGTTCTGAAGTGTTAAAGCTGAATGCATCGGCAAACTTTGCAGTGTCAGACGCAGCCATATTGACAACATGATTTATGTCCGCAATATCACCAAAATGGAGTTTGTAGATGTTCATTAGTTTAGTAAGCTCTTTTTCTCTTTCTGCTGCAGAACCGGTGGATGAAATTATCTTCGAAATCTCGTTGGAGAAATTTGCGATGCTGCAGAGCCTGTCCATTTCACCAGGCCCTTTCTTGATCTCATCTGGGCGCATTTTTTTCATCGTATAGATAACTTTTTTAGGCAAGTTCCATGTGTCAGCGATCTCGGCACCGACCGCTTCATACGACAATCCGAGGACTGAAAGTGCAGCCGCATCCTCGGCTATGCCTTTTTCGGCAGCAAGCTTGATTATTTCTCTGAATTTTTCCGGCATGTAAAATGTCACCATGACCCTTCCCAGCGAATGAAATAGCGAGGATATGAAGGCCTCTTCGGAATTTGCAAAACCTGTCTCGTCGGCAATATTTCGGGCCAGGATGCCGCTGCAAAGCGCGCGCAGTAGCAATTCCTTTACCTTCGAGCCTGCGTCTCCGCCCATGTGATCAAAAAGCAGGAGCGTGAGGGCTATATTGCGGATATTTGCAAACCCAAGTAGCATCATGGCTCGTGATACAGTCGTTACCTCCCCGAACTGAAGGTATCCGACACTGTTGACCAGCCTTATTATTTTGAGGGTCAGGGCATAATCCGACAATATAATATTGGAAAGATCGTCTGATGAACTGTCGTTAGAAGCTTCGAGTTTATTTAAAAGAGTCACCGTTTGGGACATGGCGGGAAAGTCGCTGTCACGGTGGATACGCTCTACGATGATCTCTTTGGTTTCCTTTGCAGCCGAAGCCATTATTGTGTATTACCTTTCTGCATCCTGGGAAATCGGTCCCGATGGTTTTTCATAAACAGGGACCGATTTCCCTTGATTAAATACCGTGCAATCAGTAATTATAATAATACCATGCAGGTTTAAGAAATGATGAAATCTGCTTCCTTTGCACCAAAGATCGTTGAATATATTGTCTTCAGGAGCTGCCTTGTCACATCAAATGTCTCAATTGCCTCAATTGGTTATCAAAGGGAAGACCCTCAAATCGCCTATCATCCAGGGTGGAATGGGTGTTGGGGTTTCACTTCATCCGCTTGCTGCCGCAGTTGCCCGTGAAGGAGGGCTCGGTATCATTTCCAGCGCATGCCTCGACAGGCTTGTATCGAAGAGGGTCGGCAAGCGCGTAGACACATATCAGGCCACGTACGAAGAGGTTTCTCTCGCAAAGAATCTCGGCGGCGTCGCAGGCATCAATATTATGGTCGCCCTTGTAAAGGATTATGCCGATTCGGTTAAAGGCGCACTTGATGCAGGGGCCGATGCAATTATCTCCGGCGCGGGCCTGCCGCTCTCGTTGCCGGCCATCCAGCCGCCTAAAGATACAGCTCTAATCCCGATTGTCTCTTCGGCCAGAGCGCTCGATATCATTTGCAAAAAATGGGAGAAGCTCGGATATAGACCGGATGCAGTCGTGCTCGAAGGACCTCTTGCCGGCGGGCATCTGGGCTTCAGGATAGACCAGATCGACATAGATTCCAACAGGCTCGAAAACCTTTTGCCCCCGGTCAAGGACATGGCCCGAAAATACGGGGACATACCCGTGATCGTTGCAGGAGGGATATATACCCACGAGGATATTGTGAAATTTATCGGCCTCGGCGCCGACGGCGTCCAGATGGGCACCCGCTTTCTTGCAACCTTAGAGAGCAGTGCATCCGAAGAATACAAGCAGGCCGTCATTGCGGCACAGGAACAGGACATCGTGGTCGCCCATCGCCCCGGATCTCCGTGCGGACTGCCGTTCAGGGTTATAAAACAGTCGCCCATGTTTGAATCATCGCTGCAAGCCCTCAGACCGCCCAAGTGCGACAAGGGGTACGTGCTCCTCAAGGACCCGGAGGGTAAGTTTACAATTTGTCCTGCCAAGGTGGACAACAAGAATTATTTCTGCATCTGCAACGGTCTACTGAGCTCTGCCGGATACAACCGCAATGAGGAAGAACCCTTGTACACGGTCGGCACCAACGCTGCAAGAGTTGACAGGATAGTGGCGGTCAAAGATTTGATGGACGAACTCACCGGTAAATCCGCCTGAGCCCTACCCCCGCAGGTTCCGCCCATGAGAAAACTCAAGGTCCTGTTTCACATAAATGAAAACGAGCGCTGGAAGATCGCCTTCGGCAATATAAACAACCTCATAAATGACGCCGGGTCTCAGAATGTGGACATTGTGGTGATCGCAAACGGACTTGCAGTATACGGTTATACCGACCCCGAAAAAGTATCGGTCATTGAGCAACTCTCAGATGCAGGAGTGAAATTCGAAGCCTGCCGCAATTCAATTGCAAGTATGTGTATTAATGGGGTTGCATGCATCAAGGAAGAACTCCTGCCGTCCTTTGTCGTCATAGTTCCGGCAGGCATCACGGAGATTATAAAAAGAGAGAACGACGGATACGCATACGTGAAACCATAGCAGTCGGTACTTCCGCAACTACCTGTTCTTGAAGTCCTTGGATATCCTGTCGAGTATGCCGTTTATGAATGCAGCTGATTCGGCGGTCGAAAATCTTTTTGCTATCTCGATAGCCTCGTTTATGCTGACAGCGTCGGGAATGTCTTGTCGGAAAAGTATCTCATAAGCAGCTACTCGAATGATGTTTCTGTCTATGGCCGCCATCCTGAGCAGCTTCCATTTGTCGACAGCCTCCTGTATAAGGGAATCGATCTCTGCGAGATGTTCGACGACCCCCTTGACCAGTCCTTCAGCAAATGTCCTTACGTCGGGGTCGCCCTCGCCTGCATCGGTCCAGAACTCGTCAAGCTCCCGGAAAAGGTCGTGCTTCTTCCGCGCCTCGGATTCCAGGGACACAAGGTCGATTCCGTAAAGCAACTGCAGCGCATATTCACGCGCCTTTCTTCTTTTGCTCATCCGCTAAAGCTGCTTTATAACCTGGGCCATTTCAATGGCCGTTATCGCGGCATCCCAGCCTTTGTTTCCCGATTTTGAACCAGCTCTTTCAACAGCCTGTTCGATCGTATCGGCGGTAATAACCCCGAAGGCAATCGGCACACCTGTCTCAAGAGATGCAGATGCGATCCCTTTTGAGACCTCGGCTGCAACATAGTCGAAATGAGGAGTGGCGCCCCTTATAACAGTCCCGAGACAGATTACGGCGTCGTATTTGCCTCCGGCTGCCATCTTCTTTGCCACCAAGGGAATCTCGAATGAGCCGGGCACCCTGACGACTTCAATGTCCTTATCGACCGCACCATGCCTGACGAGCCCGTCTACGGCGCCTTCGAGAAGTCTCGATGTTATAAAATCGTTGAACCTGCTCAGGACGATGCCGAATTTCAGGTCCTTGGCCTGCAGTTTTCCTTCTATAACCTTCATATCAGCCTCCCGGTGATTTTCGTATATTGTATCATAACAGGCGCCAAGACGCCGTTTTAAATATTTGCAGGGGCAGGGTTTCCCTGCCCATCGCGATGAATAGGCTCTGTAACTCCGCCCCTGCAGTTTTAATAAAACAGCTCGAATCTTCGTGTTCGGATACTGATGAGTATCCCGGCGGCGATGAAATTGCTGAGCAACGACGTCCCCCCATAACTGACGAACGGAAGTGGTATCCCGACGACGGGCATCATGCCAAGTGTCATACCTATATTGACGATAAAATATACGAAGAACATGGCAGTAATCCCGATGGCCATGAGTCTTCCGACTTCATCCTTTGCCTTGACCGCAGTATCAAGCCCCCGAAGAAACAGGATTAGATATATCCCGACCATCGTAATGCATCCCACAAAGCCCCACTCCTCGGCAAAGACAGCGAATATAAAATCGGTATGCTTTTCCGGCAGGAACCTGAGAGGACCTTGTGTTCCCTTTAAATAGCCCTTGCCTATAAGCTCGCCTGAACCGATAGTAATCTTTGATTGACTGATATGATACCCGATCCCGGCCGGGTCCACATCAGGGTCCATGAAGGCGATAAGACGGTTTTTCTGGTAATCCTTAAGCCCGTCCCAAAAGATGTGGCCGACGAAGGGCAACGCAACCAATCCGAGTATAAGGGCAAGAACAACAATGCTCCGGCTGATACCTTTAGATATTGCAAGCGCAGCCAGCAGCGCCAAAAGAAGGATCGCCGTTCCGAGATCGGGTTGCTTGACAAGCAGGATCAGCGGAATCAGCCCGAAGAGGATAAGACCCTTCACAGGGATGCTGCCTTTGCCGTCCTTTCCCAGGTTCGAGAGATAGGATGAAAAGGCAATGATAAAAAAAATCCTGAAAAACTCCGAAGGCTGAAAGGAAAAAAAACCGAGATTCAGCCACCTTTGGGCACCCATGCTCGACTTTCCCATGACGAGAACAACAGCAAGGAGCAGTAGCCCGATTCCGTAAAGGGGATAGGAAAGGCGGTACAACCAAATGTAATCGAAGGAGGTAATTACAAAGAGGACAACGATGCTCAGGGCAAGCCAGACCAGCTGCCTGGTATAGAAATCCGGTTGCCCGCCCATTCCGATGGGGGGCCTCGTGGCGCTGTAAATCGTCATCACGCCTATGAGCGTGAGTACGATAATAACAATCAGGGTTATCCAGTCAAAATTCTTTATGAACCTTCTGTCTATTTTCACTGATTGATTTCATCCCTGGAAGATGACGTGTCGGGGTAAGCATCTGCTTTTGCATTCTGGGATTTGACACCGGTGCGCACCTTGACCTGCCCCTTGTTTATAAAATAGGCCTCAATGGCCCTCTTTGCAATAGGCGCTGCTGCAGAACCACCGTGTCCTCCATGCTCTACAAATACGGAGAGTGCTACTTCCGGTTTATCCACAGGGGCAAAAGCCACAAACCAGGCATGGTCCATATATTTTTCACCAGAAAGACCCTTGTTCTTTCCCACCACCTGGGCGGTCCCGGTCTTTCCCCCTATCTGCACAATCGATGATGCAGCAACACGCGCCGTGCCGCCGTCTTCATTTACTACAGCTGAGAGGCCTTCTCTCAACAGTTGCAGGGTTTCGGGTTTCAGGTCCATTTTTGACCGCGGTTTAACATCCGTGGGATCTTTGATCAGGGTCGGCTGCATTACGTTTCCGCCGTTTGATATGGCAGCGGTCGCAAGAGCCAGCTGAATAGGCGTGACCGCAACGTATCCCTGACCGATCGAAGCGTTGAATGTCTCGCCAAGATACCAGTCCTGTCCCCTTTTCGCCCGTTTCCATTCCGTGTTAGGTATCAGGCCCTTTCTCTCCTTCTGAAGGCCCAGCCCTGTGTCGCTGCCCAGACCGAGGCCGGTTGCGTACTTGTATATTTTGTCGATTCCCAGCCTTTTGCCGACTTCATAAAAAAAGACATCACACGATTCCCTTATCGCCTTATGGAGGGAGACGACACCATGCCCCCCGTGCCTCCAGCATCCGAAGGTCCACTTGCCATAGTTGATGCCTCCTGTGCAATTTACCTTGGTTTCCGGCGTAATGACGCCTTCTTCAAGTCCCGCTACCGTCATTATTATCTTGAAGGTAGAGCCAGGCGGATACTGGCTTTGAAGTGCCCTGTTCATCATCGGCTTATGCTTGTCTTCCATCAATGTATTCCAGTCAGTTGCACTGATTCCGTGCGCAAATTTATTGGGATCAAACGAGGGCAGGCTTTCAAGGGCCAGGACTTCTCCTGTGTCCACTTTGAAAGCTACGAGGGCCCCTGCCTTTTCTCCGAAGGCATCTTCTACTGCCTTCTGCATGCCGATATCAATGCTGAGCGTGATGTCCTTGCCCTTGACCGCCGGCTTCTCCTGTATCAGCCTATGCTCCCTGCCGAGGGCATCAACCTCGATGACCTTCCCTCCGGCGACCCCCCTGAGCTGGCTGTCGTAAAGGGCCTCCACACCCCACTGCCCGATCATAGTGTCAGGTGGAAGATTAGCCAGTTCGGGGGATTCCGCTTGCGAAGGAGTCATCTTTCCCAGGTAGCCGATAATATGTGCTCCCACTTTGCCGAAAGGATATTCCCGGCCGACATCGGTTTGTATAAACAGACCGGGAAAGTCGGACCTTCTGGCTTCGATGCGTGCAACATCTTCAAAGCTGAGGCCCTGCCTGAGCTTTATCGGTACAAAAGGGCTGTTGTCTTTTCTGGAAAGTTTCACCTCGAGGTCCTGTCTTTCAAGGCCAACAAGCGGAGAGAGGGTCCCCGTGTCGATGCCCTTTGCCGGATCGTACATGATATACACGCTGTATGTCGGGATGTTCTTGACAAGAGGGATACCGTTTCTGTCGAATATCATGCCGCGTGGCGCCGGGGAACTCATTATCTTCAGCCTGTTTCCTTCCGACAGTTTGCGATATTTCTCCCCGTCTATAACCTGCAGCTGCAGCAGGCGCAGACAGATCACCGCAAATGCACCTATGACGATCACTAATCCTAAATGTATCTCTTTCCGTAAAACCATTTCGTTGTGCGGGTATTTTGCCCAGGCCTGAGAATAAGGCCGAAGGGTATGTTCATAATAGCCTGCATTATAACCACGTTTGCAGCAATCGAACCACTCATGATTGTATTTGAAAAAAGCTGCCTTGCGGCAAGGACAATAAGACCGTCCATCAGAGTGAGGACTGCAAGGACCACCCCTCCGCTGACAGACCCCCACCCGAAAAATATTTCCCGGTACATGATGCTGCTTGCAAGCCCTGCCAGTCCTTTGCTCAATAAATTGGGCCCTATGATAAGGCCGGTCATGACGTCTTCGATGAGTCCGATACACGCTCCGAATGCAGTACTTGCAATTTCCGGGGCAACGTCGCCGGAGCCGGAAGCAGCCGGCTGTGGGGGGGCTGTCTTGATGCCGAAGGCGTAGACGAGCACAATGGTAAGATTAAGCGAACAATCAAACAGGGCGAGCTTCGGCTGAAAAAGCAGTGCAAAAAAAGCCAGGAAAAGCCAGGTTGTGGGTGACATATTTATTTTCATTTGGCAGCAGCAGGCAGTGATTCGGCATTCGCCGGAGTATGTTTCAATTCGGCAGAACGACCGACAATCATTACCTCCTCAATCTTAGCCGAGGGCTGAAATGGCACTACCTCTATGTACTGGAAAAATTCAACTCCCTCCACGCGCACCTCAGTCACCTTCCCCACTGGAAATCCCGCAGGAAAGATGCCGTCCAACCCTGATGTAACAACGGTTTCTCCTTCCTTGACCGTTTGCTCAGTAGGCACGTATTTCAGAATGCAATACCGGTGACCGGTGCCGACCAACACGCCTTCGTGTCTGCTTTCCTGCAGTCGCACAGCGGCGGAAAAGTTCGGATCGGTTAAAAGAAGAACGTCTGCATAATTGTCCCTTACTGCGTACACCTTTCCGGCAAGCCCCTTGGCCGTAATCGCAGACATATCTTTCCTGATACCGTTGTTATTGCCCCTGTCTATGACAAGGGTATTTACAAACTTGTCGTATCCCCTGGCTATAACGCGTGCAGCTGTTCCGCCGCCATGTATCTGGTTTCTCAGTTCGAGCAGTTCCTGGAGCCTTGCATTTTCTTTGAGGATTTCGCCGTATCTCTGCTGTTCGAGCAGACTGCTCTGCAATTTGGCCTTGAGCATCCTGTTTTCGTCGACCGCGTTCAGCACGTCCCGTACACCCGAGCTGATCGAAGACAGCAGTCCGCTTGCGGCATCATAAGGATAAGAGAGAGTTTTGAGGATTCCCGGAACGCCCGCACTTCTGTTGTGAAACAGTAATGCAGCGGCTGCGAGAACTATGACAGCAACGATAAGCAGTCTTTTTTTGGACCGCGACATTAAAGGCATTAATTTGTGGCTATGGCGATCTTTTTAAGCAGTTCAAGCCTGTCGAGCATGGCACCGCAGCCTCTCACAACTGCGGTAAGCGGATCATCAGGGACTATGACCGGCACGCCCGTATGTTCCCTTATAAGAATGTCGAGCCCTTTGAGCAACGCCCCGCCGCCTGCGAGCACTATGCCGTGATCGACAATGTCTGCTGCGAGTTCCGGCGGTGTATTTTCAAGAGTTACCTTTATGGTATCCAGGATCATGACCACACTTTCCTGGAGGGCCTCCCTTACCTCTTCGTCGGAAACATTGATCGCCTTCGGAATCCCTGAAATAAGGTCCCTGCCTTTCACTTCCATTGGAGGTATTTTTTCCGTAGGATAGGCTGATCCGCACTGAATCTTGATTTGTTCCGCAGTTCTATCGCCGATCATCAGATTGTATTTGCGCTTAATGTATGCAATTATCGCTTCATCCATTTTGTCGCCCCCGACCCTTACGGCCTTGCTGTAAACAATGCCGTCGAGAGAGATGATTGCAACATCGGTCGTCCCTCCGCCGATATCGACAATCATGTTGCCGGAAGGTTCTCCGACCGGAAGTCCGACGCCAAGCGCCGCTGCCATGGGCTCTTCTATGAGATAGACTTCCCTTGCGCCGGAGGCATGGGCGGCATCCTTGACCGCGCGCTGTTCAACCTGGGTAATGCCGGACGGAACCCCGATAATCACTCGGGGAGAGATGAAGCTCTTCCTGTTATGCACCTTGGTGATGAAGTATTTGAGCATCTCTTCAGTTGCGTCGAAATCGGCGATTACACCGTCCTTCATCGGACGAATCGTCACGATGTTGGCTGGGGTCTTGCCGACCATCTCCTTCGCTTCCATGCCGACAGCAATCGGCTTTTTATTGTCCCTGCGGACGACGACCACAGAAGGCTCGCTGCAAATAATACCTCTGCCCCTTACATAAACAAGCGTATTTGCGGTACCCAAATCTATCGCAAGGTCATTCGAAAACATACCCATTATTTTGTCGAAGAACACCGAACCCTCCTCATAATTAAAACTCAGCCCTCTAAAACCTTTGTACCGGCAAGATCATCACCGAGTCTCATTCCATCGCTGTTTCCGAGCGCCAGCAGGAATTCGAAGGCGAGGACAAGCGATGGAAATATCAATCCGGCAAGAGGAATGTTTAAAAACAACATCGCCGCAGCGAACGGCGCATTCCGTATCATGGAGGCCCTGAACCCTCCGGACACTCCGGAAGCAGCTGAAACGACGCGCAAATGTATTATTTTTTTCCCGATGCTCCTGCCGTCAAAGAGACCATCGCTTATAAGCAGATACGCCAGCCCCGCCAGAAACCCGACCCTGGGGACCAGCTTTGCCGCAGCGGCAATAACGATGAAGTCGAGTGCCTTTGCCATTACTCTCAGCAGCAAACTTGCCTTCAGCAGGCCTTCGGACATTTATAATACTAACAAACTCCCTGTTTCTTTTTCAAGGAGTTCGGTCATCTTAAATCCATGATTTTATGCTGAAAACAAGCGGCACTGGAAATATGCATTTTTGAAACACGGCGCCGGGACGGCAATTATTTTGTTGTACCTTTGAATCCTCTATTTATGCTATACTTTCGAGAATTGATCATACTTTAATAAATATATTAAGTCATAGCATTGGGGGGCATATGGTTATTCGCTCAAGCAGAATTTCTGGATCAATCTTTTTGTTTTTTTTCCTGCTTATGGCAATACCTTCAATTTCTTTTTCCGGCGAAATCGTCGTGCAGCCCGGCAAATTCGACCACTTCGACTTAAAGTTACCGCAGAAACTATCCGCAGGCGAAAAAGTTACGGTTGAAGTTACTGCGGTTGATGCCTTTAATAACATCATCGCCAATTTCTCTGACAGTCGAAGGGATTTTATCGTTTCCGTGTCCGGGTCCTGCGCAGTTACCCCCTCATCGCTGCCCTCGACATCTTTTATCAAAGGAACCGCAGTCATTTCCTTGCGCGATACCGCTGCCGAAACCTTCACCCTGACGATACTGGAAAGCGGCAGCACGGTTCCCCTGCAAGTCCGTGACATACAGGTAGTGCCGGGCAAACTCAGCGCCCTTGTAGTCAGGGGCCCCAGAGCGGTCCCTGCGGGTGAAAAATTCGATATAAAGATACTTGCAGTAGACTCGTTCGGCAATACCGTTACAGATCCGATTTACGGCAAGAACCTAAACCTGCTTTTTAAGGGCGGCGCTGATCCGAGGATTGCCGGCGACCTCACCGATTTCAGAAACGGCGTAGGGACCGTCACGCTCGTTTCCGAAAAAGCCGGAAAATTCACCATCGAAGTGCGCGATCTGATAACCGGCGGAAGCGGCTCCAGCGAATGGATCGAGGTTGTAAACAGCGCGCTCTCGGCATTCAAGATTATGGTACCGAAGGAGATAATTGCAGGCGAACCCTTCGATGTCTCGATTGCGGCTGTAGATGCCTTCGGAAATATCGTAAAAAATTATTCGTCTGTGGGTTCCGGTGTTAGCATCACGGCAACAGGTCAGGCCAGGCCCTTCCCATCGACGATTTCCGCTTATGAATTCGTAAATGGCCAGGCCAAGTCGACGCTGCGCTATGACACAACCGAAAGCGCTCACGATATAGCACTCACGATTACGGAAATAAACAAAAAGAACACCGGAACGAGCGATACAATAAAAGTCATGCCGCAGATTCCTACAAAGTATGAAGTTACCAACCCCGAATCTGCAGTGGCAGGACAGAAATTCAGGATAAAGATCACTGCCTATAATCAGATCGGCAACCCGATAAAAAATTATAACCTCATCGGTCCGGATGTCGCGCTTAACGCAACCGGAAGTGGTAAGCTCACTCCTTCCAGAATTCCGGCCTCTGAATTTGTAAACGGGTCCGCGCTCGTGGATGTGCAATACAACAGGTCTGAAGCCTTTACCATTATGGCCGAGCCGATACAGCCTGTAAGGCAAGTTGAAAAGAGAGCTGCAGAAAAAGCGCCACTGCCGGAGAAAGAACAGGTCCCTGTACGCAAGCCGGAAGCGGAGGCCAAGAGCCGGATAATGAAAACTCCGGCGCCAGCGCCGCAGACTCAACAAATGGCAAAGATCGGGACCCTTGATATTACAGGCATCTCGCTGGTGGAGACCCAGAAGAAGTCAGTAGTGACTATTCATATGCCGGGTCTCGTTGCCGGTGCGAAAATAAAATTTACTGCCCGCTCGATCGTGATTGCCGGAAAAAAATGGGTCGTCGTATCCATCACCCCGGCAGCCAGTAAGGTTGTAGAGCCTGTCAAGTTCGATTCGGCAACCGTCGGCAGGATTGTGATAGAAGATAATCCGGACAATGCAGGTCCGATCCTGATCAAGATCGAGAACCTTAAATCTGCCCAGTTCAAGGTGTCGAGGAGTGACAAATCCCTGATCGTCACGCTTGCACGTTAAGACAGGTTGTTTCTTGAGCTGATCCCGTACAATGGGTTTTCTTGACAGACTAAAATCCGGTCTTGCCAAGACGAGGAAAAACCTCGTCGAGCGCGTCGAGACGATACTCCTGAACAGGAAGATCGACGAGGCAGCGATAGAGGAGATCGAAGAGATTCTCATTGCCTCCGATGTCGGCACAGAGGCGACCGGCCGCGTTATAGCCATACTCAAGGAGAAGGTCCTCTCCGGGGCCATAAAGGACGTTTCCAATGTGAAGGCGGTGATCAGGGACGAGATGGTGGCAATGCTCGGGGACCCGCAGCCGCTGGATCTTTCAGCCAGGCCTTCCGTAGTCCTCATGATCGGAGTAAACGGCGTTGGAAAGACAACTACCATCGGCAAGCTTGCCTCACGCTTCAGCTCGGACGGAAAGAAAGTTATACTTGCTGCGGGCGATACCTTCAGGGCCGCCGCAATCGAACAGCTCGAAATATGGGCGCAGAGGACCGGGGCCGATATTATAAAACACCAGGGCGGATCCGACCCGGCAGCAGTCGCCTTCGATGCAGTTGAAGCGGCGAAGCACAGGGGCAGCGACGTGGTAATTATCGACACTGCAGGAAGGCTCCACACCAAAACCCCCCTGATGGACGAACTGAAAAAAATCGACCGCGTCATCAAAAAAGCGATGCCCGATGCCCCCCAAGAAAAATTACTCGTAATAGATGCAACTACAGGACAGAACGCCTTGCGCCAGGCCCGGATATTCCACGAGGCCATAGGCCTCACCGGTATAGTTCTCACCAAGCTCGACGGAACGGCAAAGGGCGGTATTATCTTTGCGATTCAGGAGGAGTTGAATGTGCCGGTTAAACTGATCGGCATCGGCGAAGGGATCGAAGACCTGAGGGACTTTTATCCGCGCGACTTTGTATCAGCGCTTTTTGAATAATTACGTGTCGAGAATCTCACGGACTTTCTTTAGCAGGAGCTCCGGGCTGACAGGTTTATGCATGAAATTGAGGCCTACGTCAAGAATGCCTTTTTTGTGTATGATATTTTCCGTATAACCGCTCAAGAAAAGAGACTTTACGCCCGGCCTTATCCTGTTTATTTCGTTAAATACCTCCTTGCCGTTCCGCTTGGGCATGACCACATCGGTTATCAGCAGGGAGATTGTTTCGCAATTCTCTTTGAACTTTTCTATCGCTTCTTCTCCGTCTGCTGCCTCTATTACAGTATAGCCGTATTTATCAAACAGGGTTTTTGCAAGGATTCTCAATTCCTTGTCATCCTCGGCAACAAGGATCGTTTCATTGCCGCGCGGCAGCTCGTGCTTCTCCCCGACTACATTCTCTTCAACCATCATATCTGCTGCAGGTAGATATACCTTGAAGGTTGTGCCCCTGCCGACTTCGCTGTACACTGTGATAAACCCTTCGTGCTGCTTTACAATCCCATATACAATCGCCAACCCGAGTCCGGTCCCCTTGCCGACCTCTTTTGTAGTGAAAAATGGCTCAAATATTCTTGACTTAGTGGCATCATCCATGCCGGTGCCGGTATCTTCGACTATTATGATCGCATGCCTTCCCGCTTTCCCATAGCCGAAGGTCTCGACAAATACTGAATCTATCTGGGCCTGCAGCGTGCTTATGGTCAAGAGACCCCCTGCAGGCATTGCATCGGAGGCGTTCGCCACAAGATTGATCAATACCTGATCGATCTGAATCCTGTCTACAACCACCGTGATGTCATCATCGCCAAGCTCAATCTTCAATTCGATGTCTTCCTCTATTAGCCTTGAAAGAATGGGTTCGATCTTTCTGATTATTTCATTGACTCTTGATGGCTGGGGATAGATCACCTGTTTTCTACTGAAAGCAAGCAGACCCCTGGTCAGCGCTGAGGCCCTCTCGGATGATTCGAGTATCCGCTCAATATGGTGCCTGAGCAGATCATCAGGGCCAAGTTTCATCAATATCAGATGGCTGTATCCAAAAATTGCCGTAAGTATATTGTTGAAGTCGTGGGCAATACCGCCTGCCAGCTGACCTACGGCTTCCATTTTCTGGGCCTGAAAAAGTTGGTGCTCCAGCTTTTTTCGTCCGGTGATATCACGCATAATGCCCCGATAACATATGATGGAGCCGTCCTTGTCCCTGACAGCTGTGGAGGTGATGAGGACATTGAGTTTCTTACCGCTTGTGTCCTTCAATTCCGCTTCATAATCCTTGACAAATCCGCTTTTTTCAATATGAAGCTGATAGACATTTCTCTCGTTCGGATCGACATACAGGTCATGCGCGATATCAATGCTGCAAAGCTTTTCTTTAGACGGATAGCCGAACAGTTCCTGGCCTGCCGGGTTTATATCAAGGAATCTCCCTTCGACACTGCTGATAAAAACAACGTCTTTCGACTCTTCAAACAGAAGGCGGTAGTTTTCTTCCGACCGCCTGAGGGCCACCTCGAACCTCTTTTGCTCCAAGAGAAGGGCGGTCTGCTTTGCTTCCGATTCATAGAGCGAACGATAAAACTGCGACCTCTGATGTCGCCATATCAGCGCGACAAATACACCCGTTGTTGTACTGGCCAGTACAACCATAAATGTCACAATCCAAAAGCGGTCATGAATCGGGGCATAAACCTCGGACCTGTCTATCTTGGAAATAAGAAACCACGGGGAACCCGGTATGCTCCTTGCTGCAAAAAAGACCGGAACCCCCCGGTAATCTATGCCTTCTTCGGTGCCAAGGGTTCCCCGGAGCGCCATGACTGCCGGCGATTGAACTGTGCTCAGCGAAGGACCTATCGCAAGCGCGGAGTCTTTCATATTTCTGAGTTCATTGAGCAGCAGCACATTATTTCCTTCTTTCCTTATCAATTCAGACTCTGCCGATTCACTGGCAGAAGGCCAGGCTCGCAAAAGAGGATAAAGAAAGTAGTATGGGTCTATTCTCATCAACAGGACCCCGACCGACGGAGAATGGTTCCCGTCAGCCGGCAGTATCGGGACTATCAGGCTCAGGCGGACCTCTTTTGTTATTTCGCTTCTGTACAGGTCCGAAAGGACCACGTCGCGGGTTTGCATTGCTGTAGCTGCCAGTCTTTTTGCATCCGGGCCGATTGTCTCGTGTCCGCCGGGAACAGAGATAAGAATGTTTTTCTTTGAATCTAAGAGTGTGATGCGGTCATACTGGCTGTTTTCTCTTATGGATGCCATCCATTGAGCTATGTCCTCTTTTGCTCCGGATGACTGGGGAGAATTTATGAATTGCCGGAGCCGGCCCGTGATAAGTCGGCTCTTCATAATTACTCTTGCTTCACCGATGCGTTCCCTGCGCCAGTTGACTATCTGGGTTGCTGTTGAATCGGCGATTACGCGCAGCTCTTCTCTCTTGCTGTCTATGATGTCGCTTTTCTGATGGACAAAATAGAGATATCCGGACGCACCTATTGAAATGCACAAAACTACAAACGCAAAGACTAAGTACTTCAGGAATCTATGATAGGCCGAAGGCCCTTTCTCCAACAGCGACCTCCCGGAATGTCGCTCGGGTCGTCAATCCCGACCCTTCAGACTATTCTCCTGCAGGGCAACTAATAATAGTATTATTGATTTAGTATACTTAATCGCCGATTCAAATCATATATTGAAATAATGATGATAAATTGTTGATAAAATATCATTACTATTTCATTGACAGCAGATAGCTTCTGAGGTTGGCTTTTGTGTTTTTCAGACCGAGCTTGGTCCTTATTTTATATCGGTAAGTGTCGACGGTTGCCTTTGATATGCCGCAAAATTCCATTATCTGCTTGGTGCTTTTGCCTTCCCTGATAAGATTGGCCACATGCATTTCTGCATGCGTAAGCCCGAGGTATTGAGAAGATAGCTTGATCGAAAACGACGAGACGATCTCGCGAATGTTGAATTCGAGAAGGCTGAGGCACGATTCCTGCTGCGAAGACAGGTTGCTTTCCCTCAGCCGGTCAATGCAGGGCAAAATGAGTTCTCTCACATTCAGGAGGACCCTTTCCTCCCCCTCACTTATTTCTTCTTCTCTGTGTTTCAGCAGGGCCTTCAAGGCTGCATTGGCTTCAAAAAGTTGAACTGTTTTTTCGCGAAGCTCAACCGTAAGCTCATCATACGCCATTTTCAGCCGTTCTTCCAGGTATTTCCGCTGGCCGAGACTCTGGCTGCAGATTGCGAGCCGTTTAACATTTCCACTGCGGTCGAAAATGGGATAGATCGTGTGGAAGAATTGCAACCCCCTACATTCATCTTCAAAGCAGACTTGCTTACCGGAATTACTTGCCTTGCCGATATAATACATCCGTGTTTTTGCTACATCCACAGTCAACAAATCGAAAACAGACTTGCCTGCAAGTTCCTCCGCCGGTCTGCCAATGCTTTTTGCAAAGGCCTTGTTGGCTGCAATGCATTTGCCCTGCAAATCAACAAGCAAAATCTCATCGGAGATTACATTAAAGAGGACTTGCAGATTCTTTTCTTTTTCGGACGGAACGTCGCGATACCGAACATTCGAATTAGATGGTTTTTTTTTCGAGCTTTGCCGGAAATAGATTATATTTTCAGGTTCAGCGTGCTTTTTTTTCATCCCGCTCCCCTGTATTTATGCTAATTTTCGGCGTGAGTAAAGCTGCCGATCTTTTTTATTTTCCTGTATCTTTCTTCGATTAATTTGGGCGCCGGTTTCCCCTGCAGGGACTCTAATGTCTTGATGATGTATTCGGTCATCTTCTTTGCAACTGCTTCGGGTTCCCGGTGGGCGCCACCCAAAGGTTCAGGGATAATATCGTCCACGATCTTGAACCCCTTCAAGTCTGTTGCGGTAAGTTTAAGTGCCTCTGCAGCCCTTGAAAAATCTTCCGGACCAAGGTCACCGTTCTTTCGCCAGAGTATGGCGGCGCAACCTTCAGGAGAAATGACCGAATAGACGGCATTTTCGAGCATGGC
>DATJOY010000157.1:0-9693 GCA_035506695.1 Dissulfurispiraceae bacterium | reverse complement strand
TCTACAGCAGCATCCTGCAGTGGCGTTTTTCAAACATCGACAGGGTAAAAGCACCCGGACAATTTATTTCCGAAATAGAGGACATTGTAGATTCACATATCAGGTACATACTTGCAAGACCGCTCAAATCTGTTGTATTTGCGGAAAGATCGCAGAAGGATTTATAATTTGTGCGGAGAAAAAGGTCCGCATGAAAACCGGAGGTGGGCTGTGGCCGATCAAATGTACAGTGTTTCCGGAAATATCATCGATGCTGTAAACGGAGTTATTTACCCGGGAACGATGCTGGTCAGGAACGGCAGGATCGAGGATATCACTGAAGAACGTGACCGGTATGACTCATATATCGTTCCCGGCCTTGTAGACTCGCATGTACATGTCGAAAGTTCAATGCTTGTTCCTTCGGAATTCGGCCGGATTGCGGCAGTTCACGGTGCCGTCGCGGCTGTTGCAGATCCCCATGATATAGCCAATGTCCTGGGCGTGGCGGGCGTTGATTTTATGCTTGAAAACAGCAAACGTCAGCCTTTCAAATTTTATTTCGGCGCTCCGTCCTGCGTGCCGTCTACCCGTTTCGAGACATCGGGCGCAACCATAGGACCGGAAGAGGTTGCCGATCTCCTGCAGAAGGATGAGATCAGGTTTCTGGGCGAGGTGATGAATTATCCTGCTGTATTGGGTGAAAACAGCGATATTATGGAAAAGATAGGGCTGGCCCGGCAGTCTGGAAAATGCATCGATGGACATGCCCCCGGCCTCAGAGGAGAAAGTCTTTCGAAATATATAGCTGCCGGCATTACGACCGATCATGAAATAACCGACCGGGAAGATGGCCGCGAGAAACTGAAGATGGGCATGAAGATCCAGATACGCGAAGGTTCGGCGGCAAGAAACCTTGACGACCTCATCCTCCTGGTAAGGGATAATCCTGAGGGTTGCATGTTCTGCAGCGACAACATACATCCTGGAGATATCGTGAGGGGACATATCAACGATCATGTCCGAAAGGCACTGGATGTGGGCATAGACCCTTTGAAGGTGTTCAGATGTTCCAGCGTGAACCCTGTCAGGCATTACGGTCTTGACGTCGGCCTTCTTCAGAGGGGCGATCCGGCAGACTTCCTGGTTGTAAACGACCTGAAAAACTTTACTGTCGGCAAGACATTTATCAACGGACGGCTCGTGGCTGAAAATGGAGGGTCCCTGTTCGACAGTCTGCCGGCGGGTACTCCCAATAATTTCAATGTGACCACAAAAAACGTTGCTGATTTCAGTGTCAGGGCCTCCGGCTGGATTGCCAATGTCATACAGGTCCTCGACGACAGCCCGGATACGGGGATGCTCCGTGCTTCTCCTTACATAAACGGAGGTTTTGCCCGTTCCGACCCGCAGCGGGATGTCCTCAAGATAGTAGTCATAAACCGATATTACGAAGCACTACCTGCAATAGCATTCGTCAAGAATTTCGGCCTGAGAAAGGGGGCCATAGCCTCATCCGTCTCTCATGATTCTCATAATATCATCTGTATAGGCGTGTCGGACGAAGACATTACGAGGGCGGTAAATATGGTAATCGAAAACGGGGGGGGCATGGCGGCTTACTGCAGCGAATTCATGGAATGCCTGCCGCTTCCGGCTGCCGGTCTCATGTCTGACCTGGACGGGTTTGAGGTCGCAAAAAAATACCGACAGCTCGACGGGCTTGCGAAGGCACTCGGGACCAATCTCAGGGCGCCCTTCATGACATTGTCCTTTATGTCGCTTCTTGCAGTTCCCAGGATTAAGCTCAGCAACCTGGGGCTCATCGACACCACAAAATTCGCGTTTTTGCCTCTTTTCGGGAAATAGGTCCAGCCTGCAGGCCCAGCGGCTGCTTGACAGAAATGACTGATTTCTATTATAAAATTCTGTTTCGTCTTTTCAGAGCGATTGCAAAACAATGGACAATTACGATCCGTCAGAGGACATCTTCCCGCTGAGGGAGAGGATCAACAAGATCTTTGGGAGCGCCCACGAAAAGGCGAAGGGCGAGTTGTCTGCGGGCTGGACCCCTGTGGTTGACATTTATGAAACGCGGGGGCTGTTCGTAGTAAAGGCCGATCTGCCGGAAGTGAACGAGGCCGACATCTCGATCAGTGTTCAAGGCGACCATCTGAGAATAAGCGGAGAGAGAAGGCTTCAAAAGGACGGCAGGCATTACCACCAGGTTGAGCGTTGCTGCGGCAGGTTTTCACGCAGCTTTGTCCTGCCGGATGCTGTAGACAGGGACAACATCAAGGCGGTCCTTACAGACGGTATTTTGAAAGTCATTCTTTCAAAAAAGGCCAAGGAACCGCCCGTCCCGGTTGAGATAAAATAACCCAGGAGATTGAATGCAATGTCCAGGATTCGAATTGCCATAGCGGGCATCGGTAATTGCGCGAGCTCGCTGATTCAGGGTATAGAGTATTACAAATCGACGGGCCATGACGCTGCCGGCTTGATGCATTACAACTTGGGAGGGTATTTGCCGGGTGACATCGAGGTCGTTGCGGCATTCGACATTGATAAACGCAAGGTCGACAGGCCCCTCGGGAATGCAGTATTCGCAAAGCCTAATTGTACGAAGATATTTTTCCCGGCGCTGCCCGATTATCCGGTGAAGGTCAAAATGGGGGAAGTCCTTGACGGCATATCTTCGCACATGGCCGATTATCCCGATGACAGAAGGTTTATTGCCGCTGAAAAGAAACCTTGCGATGTAGCTAAGGTCCTTGCGAAGAGCGGGGCCGAAATACTGGTGAGTTATCTTCCCGTCGGCTCCGAAAAGGCCTCGAAATTTTACGCTGAAGCGTGTCTCAAGGCCGGTGTTTCGCTTGTAAATTGTATCCCTGTTTTCATAGCCTCTGATGACGAATGGATCCGCCGGTTTGAGGAGAAAGGCATTCCGATTATAGGAGACGACGTTAAATCTCAGATTGGCGCTACGATAATACACCGTATGCTCGCCAGGCTTTTCATGGACAGGGGCGTCAAGATGGACCACACTTACCAGTTGAATGTCGGGGGCAATACGGATTTTCTCAACATGCTCAACCAGAGGAGACTCAAGTCGAAAAAGATATCCAAGACCGAGGCGGTCACTTCCCAGATCAGCCACGGACTTTCCAGTGAAGATGTTCACATCGGTCCTTCGGATTTCGTGCCGTGGCTGAACGATAACAAGGTCTGTTTCCTGAGGGTGGAAGGCCGCGGCTTCGGGAATATTGGCATGAATGTCGAAGTGAGGCTTTCGGTGGAGGACTCTCCGAACAGCGGCGGCGTAGTGATCGATGCCATAAGGTGCTGCAGGATCGCGCGCGACAGGAAGCTGGGGGGTGCGCTGCTTTCGCCGTCCTCCTATTTCATGAAACACCCGAGGGTGCAGTTCCCCGATGAAGAAGCAAGGGAGATGGTAGAGGAGTTCATATCCGCAAAGAGGGAGAGGTAATTGATCGGTGAGCGGTTCGGACATTTCCTGGACAAACCGCTTGCGCCCCTCGCAAAACGGGTCCCGCTAAGTCCCAACGTCATCACAATCTCAGGTTTTATCGTGACGGTACTTGCTGCAATTGCAATTCAGAGGAGTCTCGTTGCAGGCGGACTCCTGATACTCGCCGGAGGGGCCTTTGACATGCTCGATGGAATGGTTGCCCGCGCCAGTGGAACGAGTTCGACGTTCGGCGCATTTCTGGATTCGACACTTGACAGATATGCGGATGCTGTGCTCTTTCTGGCCGTCGCCTGGTATTTTTATACCGCCGGAAACGATATCGGAATGCTGCTTTCGATAGGCAGTCTTGCCGGGGCGTTTATTATAAGCTATGCCAGGGCCCGTGCGGAAGGGTTGGGCATCGACTGCAAAGTAGGACTTCTTGAAAGACCCGAAAGGGTGATACTCCTTGCCTTGGGCTGCCTGACGGGATTGCTCCTTACGGTAGTGACAGTTATATTCGTATTGAGCCACTTCACGGTCGTTCAGAGAATAGTGCATGTGAAACGACGGTTGAAGAATAATTTGTAGGGGCGGACCGGTGCGGCCGCCCTGGTCCGGATTATTAAAAGGGCTTCTGCACAGGAGCGCTCCTACTTGATTATTGCGCTTGTATCTTAAGCAACGATAATATATACTTTTGGTATAGCTCATAACGGTCGCTAATAAAGTAAGAAGGGGGAGCCATATGGGGGGCCAGTACGGGGTTGCACTTTTGTCCATCGGTTTCTTCATTGTCGTTATTGTAGTTGTTGCCGCTTTTGTTTTTTTTGTATATACAGCCACTCAGCTGAAAAAAATGGCCGTACGTCTGGATGATTTCTGCAGGACCACCGATGAAAGGCTTAAACCGGTGCTTGAAGAAACCGAAAAAACCATGAAGAGCATCCGCGTTATAAGCGATAATATCGGCGCAGTCACCGGAGATATTAGGGAGGTGACCGGGGCAGCTGCGGACGTTGCGGACAATATACGCGCCGTCAGCATGATCGTCACTGACGTGCGCGAGCAGGTATCTCTCAGGACACATGGAATCATGGCCGGCATTCAGGCGGCGCTTGGCGTGTTAATGAAACATCAAAAGTAGAGGAGGCATGCATATGAGTCATCACGACGACGAGGGCTATAGTTCGGGATCTGTATTGCTTGCATTTGCTTTGGGAGGCTTGGTCGGCGCGGGTGTCGCGCTTCTTCTTGCTCCGCAGTCCGGTCTTGAAACCAGGAAGAAGATAAAAGAACTCGCGGACGATGTGAAGGAGAAGGCGAACGATTATGCCGGCACGGCAAAGGAAAAGGTAACCTCTGCTGTTGAAATAGCCAAAGATTTGTATGACGAAAAAAAATCGGCTATTTCGGCTGCTGTGGAAGCCGGCAAAGAGGCTTATGAGAAAGAAGTCGGCAAGTAGTAGGCATGCATGAGCTTTCGATTGCCGAGAGTCTTCTTGAGATTGCCCTTGAGAATTGCAGGGAAAAAGGTTTCGGCAGGATAGGAAATATCAGGGTGCAGATCGGCAAGGCATCCGGGATCATGCCGGATGCCTTGCTTTTTGGTTTCGATGCCCTGAAGGAGGGGACCATCGCGGATCAGGCCGTGCTCGAAGTTGAAGAGGTGCCGGTTGCCGGACATTGCAACAGCTGCGACAGTGAGTTTACTACCGAGGAGAGCTATGTGCTGAGTTGCCCTCATTGCGGCGGACTGTCTTATGTGCTCAAGACGGGCCGCGAATTGTTGATAACGGAAATGGAGGTCTTTTGAATGAAGCTGAAGCTCGCCAACAAGATACTCACAGCCAACGAGCGGATCGCCGAGGGAAACCGTAAGCTGTTCGACGACAGGGGTATCTTTGTTATGAATCTTATCAGTTCTCCGGGCGCGGGCAAGACTACTCTGCTCGAAACGACGATCAGGGCGCTGGGGGGAGAAGTGAACCTCGGCGTAATCGAGGGAGACATTATGGGGACCGACGATGCCGAGCGCATCGATCGCCTCGGCGTTCCCGTTGTGCAGATCAATACGGGCGGGGCTTGTCATCTCGATGCCAGCATGATATCGGATGTCCTCGAAGAGTTGCCGCTCGATAACATAAAACTGCTTTTTATAGAGAACGTTGGAAACCTTGTCTGTCCGGCGGAGTTCAAACTCGGCGAAGACGTAAAGGTCGCGATCCTTAGCCTTACAGAAGGGCATGACAAACCGCTGAAATATCCGATAATCTTCCAGGAGTCAAGGGCGCTGCTTATCAGCAAGATAGACCTCAAGCCTGTCCTCGACGTGGATGTTGAAAAGATCAAGCGGGACGCTCGCTCGCTCAACCCCTCGATCGAGATCTTCGAAGTTTCGAGCAAGACGGGGGAGGGCATCGGGCAATGGGTGATGTGGATCAAGACGCTGCTTTCATGAGGCTTGCCCTTGCGGAGGCGCAGGCCGCCTTCGATGAAGAAGAAGTCCCGGTTGGCGCAATACTGGTTGTCGACGGACAAGTCATAGTTTCGACTCACAACAACAGGGAAGCATCATTCGATCCAACCGGCCATGCCGAGATCATGGCTGTCAGGGAAGGCGCCGGAAAGCTTGGGAGGTGGCGACTTTCCGATGCCACTCTTTTTGTAACCAAAGAACCCTGTCCCATGTGCGCGGGTGCAATGGTGAATGCGCGGCTGGGCAGGCTCGTATATGGCTGCGGTGACCCTAAGGGCGGTGCGGTGGCAAATCTCTACCATCTTTTGTCCGATAGCAGGCTCAACCATCAGGTCGAAGTCGTATCGGGCGTGCTTGAAGACGAGTGTGCACAGCTGCTCAAAAAGTTTTTTACAGAGCGGAGAAACGCCAACAAAGAGTGATGAACTGGAAGAAAAAGTGAATAACAGCATCCTGGCTTTCATAGCATGGCCTGAAGTTTTCGATTCGAAGCGCACTGTCTGGGTTATCAGGGCTGCCCAATCATTAAAGGCAGTTGTATCTATTAAGAGACTGTTCATTTCATGATTGACCTGATTTATCTGGAACAATTACTAATTCAGGGCGCAAGAGGCGAATACTTCAGGCGGCATGCCAAATTTATGAATAAAGCATCTTGGCAGGATCGCCATTCCTATTTCTTTTTATGATGCACCGAACCGGATAACCCAGGCTCTTCCTACATCAACCCGAAATTCCGTCATAAATGTGTTCAGCGATTGCTGGACCGGGAAAAATTCATTCAGGTATAATAACAAGCTGTCTTTGCGGCCCTGGAGAGGTGGCTGAGCGGTTGAAAGCGGCGGTCTCGAAAACCGTTGTAGGGGTAACCCTACCGGGGGTTCGAATCCCCCCCTCTCCGTATTGATTATTTGCAATCAGGTTGGTCTTAGTCCGTCTCATTCTGCCGCTTCGGGATTCAGGCACTGTGGAGGAATCTCTCCTCTGAGCGCGGCAAGTATGTTCTCGGCCGCCATGAGGCCCATATTTTCGCGCGTATCAAGGGTTGCACTGCCAAGATGGGGACACAGAACAATATTGCTGAGGCCGAGAAGACCCTTCTCGACTTCGGGTTCGCGTTCGTAAACATCTATGCCGGCCCCGCGAATGCTCCCGGTGCGGAGCGCCTCTGCAAGGGCCTTTTCATCTACCACCGGTCCCCGTGCTGTATTTACGAGGATTGCGGTTTTTTTCATCATGCCGAATTCCCTTTGGCCTATAAGATGGTGTGTTGCAGGGGTCAGTGGTGTGTGAATTGAGATAAAGTCGGATTGGCTGAGGAGTTCATCGATCCCGACACGTCTGGCGCCGGTTTTGTTTTCAAAATCCTGCTTACTACTATTAGCTGTATAAAGGATCTTCATTCCGAAGCCGGTTCCGCGTTGCGCAACAGCCTGTCCGATTCGTCCGGCCCCGATTATGCCGAGGATTTTCCCGGTGACTTCCACCCCGAGCATGAAGAGCGGGGCCCAGCCGGTAAAGGCGCCGGAACGCATAAGGCTGTCTCCCTCCGTGATACGGCGAGCAGCGGCCAGCATGAGAGCCCAGGCCAGGTCTGCAGTCGCATCTCTCAGCACATCGGGGGTATTTGAAATAAAAACTCCGCGTTTGGTCGCCGCAGGGATGTCGATGTTATTGTATCCGACAGCATAGTTTGCGAATATCCGGCACTGGGGACCGGCAGCATCCAAAAGCGTAGCATCAACGCCGTCATTGAGCATAGTCAGCACGGCATGCATTCCCTTTACCTTCTCGATAAGTTCTTCCCTCCGCAGCGGACGGTCATCGGGATTGACTTCCACAGAGCAGTACTCTTCAAGGTAGCGTACGGCTTTTTCAGGTATCATTCTGGTTAGATAGACCTTATTTTCTTTCATCTGACCTCCGGTTTTTCTGCCGATAATTTGGGATTATTTTGCGGTTTCACCGGTTTCCATCCGGCAAACCACTCGGAATATGGTATTACAAATGCAGGGTTGCCGTTATCGAGGAACCATGAATCGACTACATATGCGTCGCCGGTTTCCTTCTCGACGATAACCGTAGCCACATGCGGCCACCTGCCGTCGATCAGAAACCCGCGATGGGCCGCACCGCGTAACTCGTGGAATCGTATCAGTCCATCATTTCTCAGCATGTAAAGGTAGGTGCCGGTGTTGACGGCGTCATCTATACAATCGAACTTGTTGCCCGGTACCCAGCCTTTTATGCCGCCGAACTTGCCCGTTCCTGTCGCTTTTCCTGCAAGAGTTTCCAGCACTCCAATGGATAGCGAGATCCTTTGTCTCTCCTCTTTACTGTTTTCCGGAGGCGGCTGGAAAACATTCCGCGCTTCATTCCACTGGTCGCTGTTCAGGCTGACCATAAGGGTGCCGGAGCAGCCATGGTTATAGCATAAAGCGAAATGCGAAGGTTCAGGGGCCGGGTTACCGTAATGTGAAATATATTCACCCACGTCCTCCTGCGGTATTGCGGCGCACGACAGGAGAACGGCAAGCACCGGAAAAGATAACGATAAAATTCTTATCATGTATACCGTATTATAAATATTTTTTGGGACTGCGACAATTTTGCAAGTGACCTGCTACCTATTTGCAGGCCCGGGGAACAGAGCTGAAATGCCGTGCTATAATATAGACGGATTATTCATGCAAAAGCCCGCATTTCTAAAAAATTCTTTTTGGCTCAAATTAAAGGCAAGCCGCAACATGGTTGCAATATTGCTTTTCCTCCTGTTGATTTCAATTGCGGCAGCAGGAATTTACATCGGTTACGGGCAATATCAATCTGTATTCAACAATGCGTTGATTTCGGACAAGACTGCCGCCAATGTTTTTGCCGAGATCCTCAGAGAGCGCCAGCGTGCAACCATAGGAATACTTCAGTCATATGCATCCAGGCCGCTGCTTGTCCAGGCGGTGAAGAGAAGGGATGCTAGTGCTATTCTTAAACATATGGAGGACCTCAAGCGGAACAATCGGGAAATGGACCTGACCTTTATGACAGACGAGAAAGGAATTCTGTTGGCCAATTACCCCGCCTTCCCTGAAGCAATAGGACAAGACCTTTCCGACCGCGATTGGTACAAGAGAATCAGTGAAGGCTGGAAGCCCTCGGTGTCAAATGTATTCCAGCTTATCGTGGGAGACAAACCACTTGCTGTGGCGGTCGCCGTTCCGATATTCAATGAAAAAGGAGATGTCATCGGTATCCTTGCAAACTCTCAGCGTATCGGCTTTATTGACGATGTTGTCAAAAGACTCGACCTAAATCCGCAACAGGCCGTAACTGTCATAGACCGATCTGGTCAAATTGTTTACAGCAATAAATATGATTACGCCAAACAGATCACTGTTTATCCTTTATATTCTTTTATCGATCAAGGCGCAATGAAGGGAGAAGCTATCTTCGGAACAGGCGGTAGCTGGGACCAATTCGGCAAAGGATATATTGCGATCTCGTCACTGAAGACTTCGGGATGGATGGTTATTGCTGAAAGAACATATAAAGATATCCTAAAGTCGGTGAGCGGACGACTTATACAACTATTGGTTATAGCATTACTGCTTTTTTCGCTTATAACCGCCATGATCATATATAACAGTTCATTGGAGAGGAAAGCGGTGGCATTATCCGAGAGCGAAGGTCAGTACCGTGCTTTTTTCAAGTCTAAGGCGGTGGGTACGAGTCAAATTGGCATGGATGGGCACTTTCTTGAGGTCAA
>DATJOY010000156.1:0-4562 GCA_035506695.1 Dissulfurispiraceae bacterium | reverse complement strand
TCTCCTTTGTCGGTATAGGAAACAGCAAGAGAACGGATGTCGCAAAAAGACACGAGGACCTGCTCTGGAAAAAACAGGCGCAGTAGATATCGTCATTGATACCGGCATTATATATGCGCTTGCAGACCGCTCAGATGCATGGCATGAGAAGGCAGCCGGCTTTATTAATTCATTCAGGGGTAGGTTGATCGCCCCTTCGCCTGTGCTGCCGGAGGCCTGCTATCTGCTGAACACCTACCTCGGACAAAACGCGGAGCTGAGTTTTATAAGTTCCCTGATAAGAAAAGAGCTAAATGTTGAACATTTTCGGGACAGTGATCTTGTTCGCTCTGAAGAAGTATTGAAAAAATACAAGGACCAGAATATCGGCTTTGTCGATGCTTTGATTATTGCAATTTCTGAACGGCTTAAGATTCGGCATATCCTGACCACGGACAGAAGGCATTTCTCCGTTATTCATCCAAATCACTGCGAGAAGTTTATTCTGTTGCCCTGATGGGGCCCGGACGTCAAACCGGAAATGTCGGAGGACAGTTCCGGAAAATCATGGTATAATAGGGCATGTTAAAGAGGGCATTTTATATCGGCAGGCTGGCAAAGGCGGTCAGGCGTTCCCGGATAACTGCGCTTCTCGGTCCAAGGCAGTGCGGCAAGACCACCCTGGCGAGGGAGTTTGCAAAGGACAGAAAGGCACATCTTTTTGATCTCGAATCCCAGCCGGACATATCCAGACTCCGGAACGCCGAACTCGCACTTTCGTCTCTTGACGGACTTGTAATCGTCGATGAAATCCAGGTGATGCCCGGTCTTTTCCAGACCCTCAGGGCGCTTGTCGACGGGCCTTCGTGCAGGGCGCGTTTTCTTGTCCTCGGCAGCGCCTCCCCGCAGATTGTCAGGGGCGAATCAGAGACCCTTGCCGGACGTGTGGAATTCGTCGAACTTGCGGGTTTTGATCTCGGGGAAACAGGCGGGAAAAAATGGCAGAAGCTGTGGAGCCGGGGCGGATTCCCGCGCTCTTATCTTTCGGCTTCTGACGATGACAGTGTTGCCTGGCGTGAAGGCTTTATCAAGACTTTCCTTGAAAGGGACATTCCACAGCTTGGCATCGGCATCCCCGCTGCGGCGCTGCGGCGCTTCTGGATCATGCTTGCGCATTACCACGGGCAGGTGTGGAATGCGTCGGAACTGGGTCGTTCCATGGGTTTGTCCGACAAGACCGTCAGGTCGTACCTGGATATTCTCACAGGCACATATATGATAAGACAGCTTCAGCCCTGGCATGAAAACATCTCAAAACGCCAGATCAAAGCTCCAAAGATATATTTCAGGGACACCGGTCTTCTTCACAATCTCCTTGGGCTCAGGGACATGAACGGACTTCTTGCACATCCAAGAGCGGGGTCATCATGGGAGGGCTTTGTCATTGAACAGGCGCTGCAGGCAATAAGGCCGTCCGAGGCCTTTTTCTGGGGCACGCATACAGGCAATGAATTGGACCTTTTCTTCATGTATAACGGAAAGAGGTACGGAATGGAGATAAAGATTTCAGAGGCGCCGAAGGTCACAAGGTCCATGCATATTGCTCTGGAGACGCTCGGTCTTGAGCACCTTTGGCTGATCTATCCAGGGGAGCATATTTATCCGGCCCATGAAAAGATAACAGCGCTGCCGGTCCATAAAATTCAGGAGCTCAGTATAAAGTGAAACAGATGGATAAAAGCGAAATAGATGAAAATCCTCCTCGTCCATAACTTCTACGGCTCTGCTGCCCCGAGCGGCGAAAACGCGGCTTATGAGGCCGAGAGGGATTTGCTGAAGAGTCACGGGCATACGGTGACTGAATTCACCAGGCACAGCGATGATATAAGGAAGAAGGGATTTGCCGGGGAAATAGCCGGGGCCTTAAGCACGCCGTGGAACCCGTTCAGTTACAGGCGGCTTAAGGCAATAGTAAAAAGGGAACCCCCGGATGTAATGCATGTGCACAATTTTTTCCCGCTGATTTCACCGTCTGTCTTTTACGCAATTCAAAACACAAAGACTGCTGCCGTCTTCACGCTTCACAACTACCGCATCTTCTGCGCGGCGGCCATCCCGATGAGAGAGGATAAAATATGCACCGAGTGCTTCGACACGCACTCAGTCTGTCCGGCAATGAAGCATGGGTGTTACCGCGACAGCAGGGCGGCAACACTGCCTATGGTTGCAATGATCGCCCTGCACAGGAACCTCGGGACATGGACCCGCCGGGTGGACGGATTTATCGCGCTCACCGAATTCCAGCGTCACATGCTGGCCCAGGCAGGACTTCCGGTTGAAAAAATATACGTCAAACCCCATTTTTACCCTGACGCGCCAGGGCCCGTCCCGTGGGCAGAGCGGGAAAATAAGGTCGTTTATATCGGCAGGCTCGGCAGGGAGAAAGGGGTGGAGGTGCTCCTGAAGGCGTGGAAGCTTTTGGGGGGCGCTGCCCCGCATCTCGAAATCATCGGGGACGGGCCAGAAAAAGAGAGGCTGATCGCTTCACTCGATCTGTCGTCTGAAAACAGGATAACCTTTACCGGGCAGTTGCCTTTTGCGGAGGCCCAGAAAAGGCTTGCCGGTGCTTCGGCGTTAATATTGCCGTCACTTTGCTTTGAAGGGTTCCCGATGGTCATACGCGAGGCATTTGCCCTTGGTGTGCCTGTGATGGCGTCGCGGATCGGTGCGATTCCGGAGATCGTGATGGACGGCAAAAACGGCGTCCTTTTTGAGGCCGGAAATGCAGGGGAGATGCAAAGTATAGTTGTACAAGCATTTAAGAATAGGGATAAGTTACAATTTATGTCAATCAATGCACGACAGGATTTCGAGCATAAATATACGGCTGAAAAAAACCTGGAGGCACTTATCAATATTTATCAAAAAGCAATCGCACATAAGAGAGGCAAATCGGCTTCTGCATGAGACAAATCCGATGTGAGACAATTTTGGATTATGAAATAAGCACGGAGAGCAAGGAGGCGTGCATAGACCTCATCCTGTCCTGGATCCGATCAGAAGGGGGGCCCAGATATTTTGTCTGCGCAAACCCGCATTCTCTCGAAGTGGCGCAATCCGACAGCCTCTTTGACACATCTATCAGAAGTGCCGACCTTCTCGTGCCTGACGGAGTAGGGGTAGTCATGGCATCAAAGATACTGGGCGGCGCGATCCGTGACCGGATTACAGGCAGCGATATATTCTGGGGATTGAATGAAGCGCTGAACAGGGAAACGAAATACAGCTGCTACTTTCTCGGCTCGACAGATGACACCCTGGAAGAGATCAGGAAAAAGATGGAAAGGGAATATCCGAACATAAAGGTAGCGGGATTATATCCGCCTCCGTTCAAGCCGGACTTCGGTGAATACGATAACAAACTGATGTGCGATGCCGTCAACCGGGAGGCCCCTGATGTATTATGGGTCGGCATGACTGCGCCCAAACAGGAAAAGTGGGTATTCAGAAACAGGGAAAATCTGAACGTGAAATTCATCGGGCCGGTTGGAGCTGTCTTCGATTTCTTCGTAGGCAAGGTAAAACGTTCCCATCCTATATTTCAGGCCATGGGGCTTGAATGGCTCCCGAGGCTGCTTCAGGAGCCCCGGCGTTTGTGGCGCCGCAATTTCATTTCAAATCCGCATTTCATTTTAAGGGTCATCCGGTCCCGATTTGCTCACGGCAAATGATAAGCCGGCAGTCATGACAAGAACCAACAGTATTTTGCTCAACCTGGTCCAGCCTCTTCCGCTTCGGGAGCCTCTGGAACTTTCGACAGGGGACTTGTCCGAGCTTAAATCAGCAGCGCTGAAGCACAACCTGCTCATGCTGGTTTATACCCGTCTGAAGAAACATGCCTCGGATTTTGATCTGCATGGGAGCGTATCCGAATTTCTCATTTCCCTGGACCCGCTCTGTCTCAAGAGTGCTGCTAAATCCATACAGCATGAGTCCCTGGAAAATAAGACCATCGGATTATTAAAAGGCGAGGGGATACCTGCGATAGTCATAAAAGGCAATGCGCTGGCAAAAGAAGTTTACGAAGACATAAATTCCAGGACCTCCTGCGACATCGACTTGCTGATCAGGTCCGGTGATGTGCTTCGCGCTGATGAAGTATTGCTGCAATCCTCATACGCGCGCTCGGAAACGACGCCTCTGAATTTCCGTATGGGTCGGCTGCATCACGCAGTATATATTAATGATGAGACGGGCATAACCGTGGAGGTGCACTGGAACCTCGGAATTCCGAATCTGTTCGATTTGTCCTCCGAAGACATTTGGGCTGAAATGATTTTCGCTGAGGGCAGCCCCCAAAAATTATCGCCTGAAATGACGCTCATTATGCTGCTTATGCATCACTACATACATTTCTTCAGGGAATTGAGAATTCTGGTTGATATTCTTTGGGCTCTGGTTAAATATGGAGACTTGATCGATCCTGTTATGTTCGGGAACAAACTGCGCAAAATCGGCCTTGTCAAAACTATGCAGATCACGATTGATCAGATTCGGTATTTATGGGGGGGGATCGACAGGGA
>DATJOY010000155.1:0-10454 GCA_035506695.1 Dissulfurispiraceae bacterium | reverse complement strand
TTCCGGGCCGCAATAGGCATGCTCTGCCGAAAGGATATCCAACACGGCCATCCTTCGGGGAGTGGCCTTGAGCTGGAGGCTCTTGAGAAAATCAGTGTATGTTTCTGCTTTCAAATATTCCATAACAAATAGAAATGATTTCTATTTATTATGTTAGCGTGTTT
This sequence comes from Dissulfurispiraceae bacterium, assembly GCA_035506695.1. Lineage (GTDB taxonomy): Bacteria > Nitrospirota > Thermodesulfovibrionia > Thermodesulfovibrionales > Dissulfurispiraceae > Fen-1308. The sequence continues at coordinate 10,290 of DATJOY010000155.1, read as the reverse complement.
CAGACTGATTGTCAAACCTGAAACATCTGATCGGCACGTTTCAGATGATTCAAATCGCACGCGGGGATTTTAAAAAAAGTGGTTAATAGTCAGTCCTGGATAGCAAGCACCCAATAACTAAGTTTGAATACGCATCTCGAAGTATAAGACTTTGTCCTACAATTAGATTGCCTGCAAACCTACAATAAATTAAGTTTATTTCTGATAACAAATTTACAGATAATCTATTAAATTTATAGAAGGAGAGATATAAAAGAACAATGATGCCTCAGTGCACGACTACAAAATTATGCGTTAGTGGATGCATAGTGACGATCTTTGTCTTTGCGCTTACTGTATGCTTCCATGACTATCTACCCGAGCATCCCCCTGCTTATATTCTACTTGCTGAAGATAAGCTTAGACCATTATTTTCAGCATGCTGTGTTTTTAAAACTGAGGGAATTTCGAAAGTATATAGCTCTGCATATATCCATTCAATTTACGAATCGGCCAAGGCTGTCCCAGCCAGATATGCGACCTCAATCTGTAGCATTATTGCTGATCAGAATCATAAATGCACCGGATTTCTTTCCCTGCCAACAGGTCTCTCCCCACCTGCCTAATTTCTATCAGGCAGGAAAGATTCAAATTATAACTGTTAAAGAAACGGCCCTGGGGAAATGATGTATCCATTCACCTTGTCCACGCATTCGCGTAACAACTCTAATCTTAACAAGGAGAGCGTTTAATGTTAACCATAAGAGAGAGAATGTCAGTTGATCAATCGACTAACTTTGTTGATACTCCGGGCGAAATAGGCTTATCCAGCAATGTTCGCAGTATTCTAATTGCAGATGAAGACCGGGATGTACTGAATCAGCTTTCACAGAGTTTCGCCATTTGCGCCAAGCAATATAATATTTATACCGCGCAAAACTGCAAGGATGCATTAGAAGTGTTAAAAACATCTTCAGTGAATATTTTTATAGCTGCCCTTAACATATCAACCATGCACGACTTTTTGCTCATAGACTATGCAAAATACCATCATCCTGCTACCAAGCTATTCGTCATGTCTGAGGAAGATCCATCTTTTATAAAAAAAATCCTGGGTAATTTGAACATTTATGGATACATCAGCAAGCCGATTAGGATCGAAATGGTCTATAGCATCTTGCGCATTTGATTATCAAAAGCTATTTTGTATATACGTTTTTTGAATTATAAACTCCAAGAGGTAAGGAGATCGCATATACTACACCATGTAAGCTATGCAAGCGAACATGTACAATCATGTAGACACAATCGCATTATTACTTGTCGAAGATGACTCGGCAGATATCGAACTGCTGAAGTATGCATTATCCAGATTAAAATACGCGACTGTTAATCTGGTCTGCGCAAATAGTCTGTCAAATGCATTTCCCCTTCTGCACAGCAGACCTTTCGACGTAATCATTTGCGATCTTGGTCTTCCCGACAGCCAAGGATTGGAAACACTTACTAAACTATCGGAGAAAGCGCCGGACATACCAATCATCGTGCTTACCGGGTATGATGATGAGGAATTGGCCATGAGAGCATTGAAATCCGGTGCTCAAGATTATATTGTAAAAGGACAAATCGAAATCAATAGTATTTATCGATCCATACGCTATTCGATAGAAAGAAATCATCTTATTCAGCAATTAAAACACACGTCTATTACAGATGAACTTACAGGATTATATAATAGACGAGGCTTCTTAATGCTGGCAAAGAAACAGTTGGAACTAGCCGCACGCATCAATAAAACGACGTGGCTGATATATCTGGATGTTGACAACATGAAATGGATTAACGATAATCTGGGACATCACGAGGGCGACGAAGCGCTAAGGAATATAGCAAATATACTAAAACAGACATTTCGCGATGCGGATATTTTGGCTCGCGTCGGTGGAGACGAATTCTGCGTTGTAGCTTCGGAAGACACCAAGACGGGAGCCGACAGTATGATTTCAAGAATAGCGACTGAATTGGCACGCCTAAATGAGAAAGAAAATAGAGCATATCAATTATCGGTTAGTATAGGGGCTGTGTCGTGCGATAACAGACCCGACCGTGATATCAGCATGCTTCTGACTTTAGCCGACAGATTGATGTACGAGCAGAAGATTCTAAGGAAGGGGGCTGACGCCACAATTTTACAGATTCCTCCCTTGGGGGTGTGACATACGCCTCGATGTCTCGATGATAGCTATGATTGCTCAAATCAGACGCCCCGCCTGTCAGGATTGAATATATATTTGTGAAGCTGCAAGTTGAGCCTTACCGGCAATCTGTCTTCCAGAATCCACCCCGAGAGTTCTGCAGGATCAAGTCTTCCGTAAGCGGGTGAAAAAAGGACTGCGCATTTGTTGAGCAATGAATGGCGCCGGACAAAATTAACAGACCATTCATAATCCGCCCGGTCGCATAATACGAATTTAAGCTCATCTTTCTTTTTCAGAAAGTCGAAATTTCCGACGCACACGCTGTCGGCAGCACCGCTGCCGGGTGTTTTCACATCCATTATCACGATCGCCCTTTTGTCGACACGACCTATATCAGTGCTGCCGTTAGTCTCGATCAGCACCCTGAAACCGGCATCGAGCAGGCGAGACGCCAGCTCTAGTGCATCCGCTTGAAGCAGGGGTTCGCCTCCCGTTATCTCGACAAGATCGAACCCGTACTTCCCGACGGCACTGACGACTGAATCAACAGTCATGTCGATACCTTCTTCGTATGCGTATGCGGTATCGCAGTATGCACACCTCAGGTTGCATCCGGTCAGGCGCACAAATACGCACGGAAGCCCGGCGTGGGCTGACTCCCCCTGGATGCTTGCAAAGATTTCACAGACCTTCATGAGTCCTACTGTATCACGATCCGGGAGAGACGGTCAAAAGAGAACGCAGAAGCGGTGCAAGGTGTCACCTGTCGGACCGATATATTCCTTTTTACTATCATTCAAATTGATTTATGCTATAATTCCAGATGGACATTCATCAGCTCAGAATATTCGTCTCGGTCTACAAAAACAGGAGCTTTTCACGTGCCTCCGAACAGCTATATCTCACCCAACCCACGATCAGCGACCACATTAAAGCGCTCGAAGAGGAATTCGGCTGCAGGCTTTTCGACCGCTTAGGCAGGACAATCATGCCGACAAAGGAAGCTGAAGCATTGTATGGTCATGCGGTCGAGATAATCGAAAAGGCAAATGCGGTCAAAGAAGTCATCGGGCAGTTCGGGAAAGAACCTTCGGGCGAACTGGTAATCGGAGCGAGTACAATTCCAGGCACATATCTGTTGCCGCCGGTTATGGCTTCATTTCAAAAGAAATATCCGTCAATCTCATTTCAGATCGTAATTGCAGATTCCAGGGAAGTAGTGCAAAAGGTTTTATCTCATGAATTACTCCTCGGTATCGTAGGGTCAAAACTGGACAATTCACAGATAGTCTTTGCGCCCCTAATCGAAGATGAACTCATTGTCGTGGCATCTCCAAATTTTACAAAAAAAGAGAGCATGACATTTCAGCAACTCGCCGCCCTGCCTATGGTCTTGCGTGAGGAAGGTTCGGGCACGAGAAAAGAGATCGAGCGGATATTCTCCGGTAAAGGCCTGAGCCTGGATGCGATGAATATTGCTGGTTTATTCGGCTCCACCGATTCCATCAAGCAGGCAGTCAAGGCAGGAATGGGCGTTTCCATTCTTTCGCGGCTGTCAGTCAGGGATGAACTGAAATACAAGATATTGAAAGAGATCAGGCTCGTGGATTTGCAGATGAAAAGGAATTTTTATGTCATCACCCACAAGAAGCGTACCCTGCCCGCAGCATATACGCTGTTTTCGAATCACCTGATAAACGAGTCAAAACATTCATAGACATCCATAGCAAGCGCTATACTTGAATGTGAATATCAACCTGTGCTACATTAGCCACACGATGAATAACTTGATAACTCTTTCTTTCCATTTGAGATTACCCGGATCACCAAAAAGTAACTCCATATGTCAGCTTATAGCTCTACTTCTTGCAGCGGCCTTTGTATTTTCAATATCCGGTTTTGCTGATGCTTCACCAGCTAATGCCATTCTTTATGACACAGGCCAGACCAAATGCTATCAGACTGATACACCTTATAATCAAATCCCTTGTTATTCAACCGGCCAGGACGGAGAGTACACATTCGCCCCGCTCAGCTATGCTGCCGACAGTTTAACCGTGACGGATAAAAATACGGGGCTATTATGGCAACGGCAGAATGACCTCGTGACACGCTCATGGAGCGCTGCCGGCAGTTATTGCGACAATCTTAACAGTCTTAACTTCGACGGCTATAATACAGGCTGGCGTCTGCCGACAAACCAGGAGCTTATGGGTCTTGCTGACTACTCGCTTGGCGATCCCGGACCGCCGGTGCAACCGGCATTAAATGCGACCTACTTCCCCATTTCGGCAAGCCAGAGCCAGCTTGCATACTGGACATCAACTCCTGTGGCCGGGGATAACACCTCTGCATGGTATGTTGATTTCTCCAATGGCAGCAATGGTTACGATCTGAAAGCTACGTCCAACCTCTATTTTGTGAGATGCGTACACGGCACTGAGCCGTCATACGGCAGTTTCATCAACAACGGCAATAGTACAATTACCGACCCGGCTACCAGCCTCATGTGGCAGCAGGGCCATGTTAGTTCCGAAGATTTAGCTGATGCCCTCACGCACTGCGAAAATCTTGACTTCGCCTCACGCCAGAACTGGAGACTTCCGAATATCAGGGAACTCATATCCATCGTCGATTATTCAAGGGCTCCGGCATTGAATTCTAATTATTTCTCCTATAATCCGTCTGAGTCTATAACATATAGATCTTCTACTACCGAGAATGTGGCTACAGCCAACTCATGGTGGGTTTATATCCCCGACGGAAAGGTCGATGCCGATCCGAAGTCAAACCAATATTGGGTCAAATGCGTAACATGCGCCAATTTGCCGGTGTGGATATACGGAACAAGTTCCTATTATTCGACGGTCCAGGCCGGATATAACAATATCACAAGCGGCTATACGCTTGCCTTACAATCACAGCCATTCACAGAAAATCTTAACCTTACATCACTGACCATAGTCGCAATCAATCTGACGGGCGGCTATAGCTGCGACTATTATGCATCAAACAACGGGTTTTCGACTATTCATGGAAGTGTAACAATAGGGGCCAATACTTCAGTAACCGTTGATAAATTGATCATCCAGTAAACGACTGCGAGCGGCTCTTTTTTGCTAAGTCTCACACCATCCCTACTTACAGCCATCAATACACAATCCTGAGTTTTTTGCACTGACGCATCTCTCCAGCAGATAAAGAAGGCAGACTTACAGCAGCCTGAATGCGTCTACGCGTGCAGGACCCCCTGGGTTCCGCGCGCCGCAGCGGTCTTCTTCGTCTCACACTTTACAGGTGCAGAAATGCTGATGAGTTCGAGCAGCATGCATTGCTGGGGATAGTTCATTCCGGCCAATTCCGAGCATATCCTGAACCCCTCTCCGCCAAAAAATGCGACATCCTCTTCGTGTCTCTCTTCGCTCAGAAAATCTTCCGCTGCCTGGAGCATGATCGCTTCTGCAAGTGCCTTCAGACTCATGATTAATCCTCCTTGCTATTGATGACACTTTCACTATACAGCGCTGAACAATGAAATAGATATCAGCCTGATACTGAATTTGGTGTAAGAAAAAAGCATGAATTCTGTAGGATTTATTCCGACAAACAGCTAATAATGTCCAAGACCGGCAAGACGCTCTTCAAATTCCCGTGCCCGTCCCGCCTGTTCTTCGGTTAGCGATTCGAGTTCAGCGAAACATTGATCGATCTGCTGCTTTGCGTCATGGATGCCCTTTGAAAGCCTTGAAATAGCCTGCCAATCGCCCTTTTCGGAGGCAATCAGCAGTTCGGCAGTGTCGCGTTCAACATCCTTTTCGAGCTTTATAATGGTCGCCTCGGCCTCATCAATGCGCAATTGAAGCGGTCCAAGGGTCCTTGAGCGTTCGTTAATAAGATCGGCCTTAAGCCGTTTGGATTCTTTCCTGTCAACGCCTTTTACTCGATCATTATCTGCCTCGGACGCCGCAGCAGCCGCAGCTTCAATCTTCCATCCGACCCTGCTGAGAAAATCTTCATATGTCCCTTCGAATACCGTTATCTTTTCATCGTCGAAAACTATCAGCCGGCTGACCAGACTCCTGAGTACCATTTCGCTGTGGGCCACTATGATCACAGCCCCCTCATAGGCGTCGAGCGCTTCCACAAGCGAATCGACAGATTCCATATCAAGGTGGTTTGTCGGTTCGTCGAGGAGCAGCAAGTTCGATGGACTCACCAGCAGCTTGCCCAGCAGCACCCTGCTCTTCTCGCCGCCGGAAAGTACGTCTATCTTTTTGAGCGCGTCGTCGCCCTCGAAAAGCATGATGCCGCAAATGGTGCGCGCAGCCCGCCTGTTGTAATCGGGATGGACATCGAGGACCTCGGCCTCCACCGTTTTTTGCGGATCGAGCCTTTCTATATTGGTCTGCCCGAAAAATGCTGTCTTTGTCTTCTGGTTCCTGACGATTTCGCCGCTTCGTGGCGCGAGTTCGCCAGCGAGCAGGTTCAAAAGGGTTGTCTTCCCTTTGCCGTTCTTTCCGATGATTCCGATCCGGTCATTTCGTCCCACTGAAATGCTGAAATTATCTATGACTGGATTTGAAGCGTCAGAATAGGAGAAGGAAACCCCGTGCGCAGTCATCAGCCACTTTCCTTCAAAGGGAGCATACGGGAATGAGAAGTCGAGTGTCCTCGCATCTTGCAGTTGCTGGAGCTTTTCTCTTTTCCCGAGGGCCTTGATCCTGGACTGGACTGCCCTCGCCTTGGTCGCCTGTGCCCTGAAGCGGCTAATGAAACGCTCCGCTTCGGCCCTCTTCTTATCATCGTTGATCCGGGTGCGCTCATACATCTCCTCTTCCATCAGGAGCTGCGAGTAGAGCTTGTCGGTCGTGCCCTGGATTTTCCGGATTTTGCAACGGTGAATTCCCATTGTGTGTGTCGTTACGCTGTCCATGAAATCCCTGTCGTGAGTGATAATGATCATCTCGTGCTTCCAGTTTCGGAGGAACTCCCTCAGCCAGCGAATAGACAGGATGTCGAGATAGTTGGTCGGCTCGTCGAGCAGAAGAAGGTCGGGTTCGCCGAGCAGGACCTTGGCCATGCTCAGCCTGACCTGAAATCCGCCCGACAACTCCAGGGGGCTGCGGTCGAAGTCGTCATCTGTAAAGCCGAGACCCTGGAGAACAACCTTCACGCGATAAGATTCATCCCTGCCGTCTTCATCCGCCCTCAGGCTCATGCAGCCTTCTTTAAGGACCGTGTCAGCGGCAAATGAGAGGTGCTGCGAAAGGTGCCCTACAATGTAATTATTCGGGATGCCGATAGTGCCGGAGTCGGGATGTTCTTCGCCGATGATCATCCTGAAGAGAGTTGTCTTGCCATGCCCGTTCCTGCCCACGAGTCCGACGCGCTCGCCCGGATTGACTGTAAATCCGACCTCGTCAAAGATTACTTGCCTGCCGTATGATTTGGATAAGTTGCCGACCTGTATCATCTGTTCCGCAGGCCTGCTATCTGCCCTTTACTCCCGAGAGCCACCTGTCAGTGTCCTTTTCGAGTCCGTAAAGGTAGTGGTCGAGATCCTTGTAGGCCTGCTCCGTAACACGCACTGTCTCAAGCCTCGCCCTCTTATGTTTGACCACTGCCAGCCTTGATTTGAGTTTTGAATGTTCATGCCTCGGTATATCACCTCGGGCTGTCCCCGCCTCGATCTTTTTTTCAACGAGGGCTATCCGTTCATCGATGGAGAGTTCGGATTGGGAGTAAACAAGCGATGATAAAAATACAACTATCAGGCATATGAAAATGGCAGTTGAACAAACCTTTGCGAATCTCATTTTATCCACATATTTAAGGCAGTTCGGATTCTTGATAAAACCCCATCCATCTCGTCGGGACCATATTTTTCAACAGGTCCGGTCCCCCATACAGGCCCTGGCCATGCGCGGTCACTCGCAAACCGTCCGATCACATGCATATGAAATTGCGGGACAAGATTGCCGAGGGCTCCTATATTGATCTTGTCGGGATTATAAAGCCGCCGAATCGCGCCGGTCACGCGCGCGACCTCTTCGATGAGCAGGGACCGGTCGCCTGCCTGCAATTCATCTATTTCCCTGATGCCCTCTCTTTCGGGGACGAGGATAAACCACGGCAGCGAGCGGTCATTCATCAGCAAAAGCAGCGACAGATCAAGACGTCCAATCTCGACAGTATCGCTTCTTAATCTTTCATTGAGTGTAAACATTGAAAGAAGTTATCTCATCACCAGCGATATTGCGCCCTGATCGCAAGCCTTTCTGCACAGTCCGCAGCCATAGCATTTTCCCGGATCGACAGCGGCAATGCTCTCATTGCTGGTGATCGCATCGAACTGGCAGCGCTCCATACAAAGTCCGCATCCGGCACATAAATCATTATCCACAACAGCGACATATTCGGCCCGCGCTATCGTATGCGCGCCTATGCCGAACAGTGTCCTGAGGCCGATACAATCGCTGGCTGTGCAATTGCAAACCGCTCCGATAAAAGGCGTCATCATCGTCCAGATCGAGTGAATGGCCCCACTGTCTTCCAGCGCATCCATCTGTGCGACCGCATCCTCCGCGCGGACCGTTTCGAGGCCTTCATCGGAAGCTTTTCCGAAATAGCTCATATCGAATCCCTTGTACCATGCATCGGGACCATAGCTCAGCGCGAAACAGCATCTCTCTTCTTTCCTGCTGATCGTCCAACGGCAGGCACACGGCAGCCTGACAACGCTTTCGGCCTTGAGCACTAAATCGCTGATTTCTTCGATAGGAAGTACCTGGCCGAAATGCTCGACCTTAGCCTTTTGTTCCAGCGCAGTGATCACAGAGGCGGGCAGACGGCCCCTCTTCGTGAAAAGAGTTTCGAGACGACCAAGGGTCTTGAAGCCCTCCTCCATGGTTGCATGATGGAAGTCTTCGATATACTTCCGGCGCTTTATGTCCGAAAAGAGATCATTGCCGTAATTGGCCGCATTCTTGTACCAGACCTTCCCGTCGCCATGCTTTGTACAGAATTCGCACATCTTTTATTTTATTGTGTGTTGAAAGAAAGGGTCAAGACGGACACCATTGTTATGACAGCAAATGTCCGACACATCTGGTAGAATATAAGCATAAGCAAGATGATTTCCAACCACGAAATAGTAGCCAAATTTGAACGGGACTTTATAGCCGATAGCAAGCTGTCGCATTCGCAAGCATTGCGGATCATTGATGCACTATGGAACGAGGGCGTCAAATTAGGTTCTTTGCCGCCTAAGGATCCCTTTGAAGGTCTGGAAACGGATTATAAAATCGCGAGGGCACTGAACGCATGTTTGAAGAAATCCTCGCCAGGATAAGCTCCTTCCTCAAGAAATATAAAATCCCTTATATGATAATAGGTGGCCAGGCCGTTCTGCTTTACGGTGAGCCGCGCCTCACACGCGATATCGACATTACGCTTGGCATCAGTCCTGAAGCCCTCGATACCCTTCTCAATGTCATAAAAGACATGTCGTTGAAACCGCTTCCTGAAAACATAAAATCATTTGTAGCCAGAACAATGGTGCTGCCAGCTCTCGATGAAGAAACAGGAATAAGAGTCGATTTTATTTTTTCCTTCACCCCTTACGAAGCTGAAGCCATAGCAAGATCAAGAAAGGTTGAACTGCTTGGGACTGAGGTATCTTTCGCCTCTCCGGAGGATGTGATCATACATAAAATCTTCGCAGGACGACCGCTGGATATTGAAGACGTCAAATCGATCGTGATCAAAAATAGTAATCTCGATCTTGAATATATCAGGAACTGGCTGAAAGAATTTGAATTAGCCGTTGAAGAAACCAAAGACTATCTGAAAACATTCGACACCATAGTTAAAAGCCTCTCTGCTTGATTACAAGCGCCGATATTTTAATGACCGTCGCGCTGCAACTCTTTTGCTACTCATAGTGCGTCCACATCCTTATGACCTTGACAGTTTTTATATCGTCGAGGACCTGATAGACAAGGCGATGTTGTATGTTGATTCTTCGGGAATATGCGCCGGTGAAGTCACCAACAAGCTTTTCAAAAGTGGGCGGATTCCGGCAAGGGTCTTCACGTAGTATGTCTAATAATCT
>DATJOY010000154.1:0-8435 GCA_035506695.1 Dissulfurispiraceae bacterium | reverse complement strand
CGTCCAAAAATTATCTCCTAGCGATACTTCGATAAGAGATAATAGATTCTCACCTGCTAAAAGTCAACACCTTTGTGAACAGGCTTGCACTTACGTATCGCCCCGTTTTTTTAATTTACCGTGTTATTTTCAAGAATCCTCAACACATCAAAGCAGACTATTTTGACTGCTCCTTATCTGATTCAACCGGCAATTTATCTGCTGCAACAGTAGTACTGGTCCTCTGAAGCTTAAGAGAGCTGTTCGCCGGTTTAGTGCTGACTCCCGGCTTGAAGCCGGTATAGTCACCATTCAGAAAGAATTCATTCTTGGCATTGGTGAACAATTCGAGTTCAAATTCCGAATTCTTGTTTGACATAAATATTTTGCCCTTATCGATCTTGTCTACGGTGACAGTCCACCGCGTAGCCGCATCAGTGTAAGTAGCTGCCCGTGTGACAACTGCTTTCTTTCCCTGGAATTGCATCTCGAACTGACCTGATGCATTTTTTTTGGAATACTGTCTTGTAAAGGTGCCTTCCCAAGTGCCCTGCAGCATTTCAATCGTCGGACTGTCAACCTTTTTCAGATCGGCTGCCAGGCAAAACGAAACTGCAGAGAAAATGCAAAAAACAAGAAGAACAAACACTTTTTTCATTAATTTTCCCTCCTCGGTATTTACCTGGAATGCTCCTTCCAGGCTACTTATTTTCAGTAAATATCTGCAGTGGTAGATATTAGCCTCTTTAATTATCAAACCCTCCAGTTTGTATATTATACTCTCTTGCATAGAAATATAATATCCTTTATTCACTACCATATTAATTTATTTTTTTAGGAATATTAATTACGAGGTTACACCTTATCACCCACTATCAGAAAAACCGAAAACTCTTTTTTCACTCCTCCGTCTGTTTCCCTGATGACATTCGCTGCAGTTGTATCGCGGATATCGCGGAAGCCTGCTGAGACAAGAAGTTTCTTCAATTCTTTGCGGTCGAAGCCGAAATGGAACACACCTGTCTTGTCGCTGTGGAATGTGCCGTCTTCGGTATCAAGGTCAGCGAAACATACTCGTCCACCCGGCTTCAGAAGACCGTGCCACATGCTGAAAAGTGCAGCGGTATCCGGCACATGATGCACGGTCATGCTGCTTACGATAAGATCATATGTGCCCGCAACCTTCTCTCCCTTCTCGAAATCCACCAGCTGCACAGTTACATGTGCGAGTTGCTGTTGTGCAATTTTGGATTCAAGCGCATCGAGCATGCCCCGGGAACTATCGGCCCCTGCAATGGATTTCACATACGGCTCCAATCTCAGGGTCACTAGCCCGGTGCCGCAGCCGAAGTCAAGAACATCCATGTCCTTGCTCAGATATATGAATCTGATAATCGAATCCGCGACATCGTTTGCGAGCTTGACCCTTCCGGGATTCGAGTCCCATTTGGCGGCCTCAACATCGAAATCTCTTTTTTCTTCAGCTTTCATGTTGTCCACTCTTTCTCCTTGTCAAAGCTTTACGGATCAATAATCGGTTTACAAATTGTACCTCCCTGCCAAATCGGAGTCAAGCGTGTGTTCAGGTCATTGAAGCTGAAACGCTGATTAATGCAAAATGCATGTTTCGCCTTAAGGTGGTAAGATGACATTACTACTTCCCTCCCCTTGACACAAGAGGAAGGAAGTAGCCGTGAATTTTGTATCAGACTTTAATACTTTCAGAAGGCCAGCGTTATCTTCACTATCATATCGGCGCAGGGAGGCGGAGTATCAAAGCGCCACTTCCTGGTTGCTTCGGTGATACATTTCCTGAGTTTCTTATCCTTGATGCCGTCGGATGTGACAACCGCTTTTTTCACTTTCCCATCAGCGCCGATAACAAGCTTCACAATCATCCTGCCGTGCAGGTGCCCGCGATTACAGCTTTGGAGTTCGTGGGCCCTGCTCCCCGCAACCTTTTCGATCTTTTCGGCAGCCGAAGGGTCCGAAACTTCCACCTTTTCTATTGAAACCTGCGGGTGCTCTTTCACCTTCTCTGCTGCCCCGTAACCACTTTCCTGCCGGGCCATCAAGCCTCCATGTGACGCATCTGCTGCGGGTCTTGCCGCTTTGTACATGATGCCCGTTGCTGATGGGGCCCCCATATATCTGCCCACCGCATAATCGGAAACTCCTTCAGGCAGCGGCAGCGGCTGGTTGATCGTAGTTGATTGCCCATCCCTGTTCCGCACTTCGGAATCAACCGCAAGGAAGGATGTGTATGCGGTAAGAAGATTGTATTTCAGCCCCAACTGGGTGACTTCCTCCGTACGCCTGCTGTCGGACTGGAGGACATTGTAATCAGACAAAACCGCTATCCTGCTGCGCGCCCACAGATACTTGAGCGCCGAATTGCTTTCCGCGGGCTTGACCGCACCTACGTTAATCGTCGCGGTGTATTGTCCATTGCCTGAGGTGCCCGTCAGCGTGATAGTCCCGCGCGGTTTGCCTCGCCATTTGCCGAATACTATCACAGGCCTGTCGGCCATGACATCCGGTACGCTCAATGGCTCGACGTCATAAACGTCGAACTTCCCCAAGTCGAGCTTTATGCCTGTGAGCACAGGGGACTGCACGATCTTGCGAAATTTCTCTGCCTTGGCAGCAGCCTCCGCCTCGGATGCGATAACGAACGGCTCTCCCATACCTGCGCGGGCCATGCCTTCTAGAAGATACCGGTTGACGCTCGATCCGATGCCGAAGGTAAACATGTTGGCGTCACCAAGATGTTTGCGGATGAGGTCAAAAGCCTCTGTCTCGACCGTAACATAACCGTCGGTTGCAATGATAACGCTGCGGGAGTATCCTTCCGTCCGGGGCAGTGATAGTGATCTCTTGAGCGCAGGAAGCAGTTCCGTACCGCCGCCGCCCTTTTGGCTGTCTATCATGAAGAGTGCCCTTTTGATATTTTCTGAAGTCGCCGGGAGCGAGTGTTCCGACATAACGGACGATCCCCCTGAAAACAGAATCACATTAAAAATGTCTGTAGGCCGCAGCTTGCCGATCAGGTCCCCGAGCAGCTTCTTCGAAATTTCGAGTGGAAACCCGTACATGGAGCCTGAAACATCGACGATGAATATATACTCGCGGCCCGGTATCTGGGACAGCGCCACACGCTTGGGTGGCTGCATCATGAGCAGGAAGAAGTTCTCGGTTTCTCCCTTGTAGAGAAGGAGTCCGGTCTCGATCTTTTCGCCTTCGAGCCGGTACTTAAGGATGTAATCACGATTGCCGCCTTTGCTTTCGGAACCGTCGAGCTTTATAGATGCGGACGCAAGGCCGTCATACGCTACATTCACCTTATGCGAAGCACAGTAGATGTCCCTGACCGGAAGTCCGGCGGCAACCTTAACCGCACTGTCGAATGAATAAATTGGTACTTCACCCTGGTGTGTGTACGGATTTGCAACCCATTTGTCCTGTGGCGCAGCAGTTTCCGCCGGCTGATTCGAATAGCGCGGACCCACAACCGTAGGATAAATAAATTCGTACATACCGTCTTCAGGTACCAGCAGTTCCGTATAGTTCAGCTCAACCTTGATAATGTCTCCCGGCATTATATTGGCCACATTCATCTGGAATACATTCGGCCGCTGCTGCTCCAGAAGTGAGGCACTCCGGCCCTCCTGCCTTGCCTGCTCATACTCGCGCCTGGCATCATCGCGTTTCTTGATTTTGGCGACAATGACGCGCTCGCCGATCGTCATCCTCACCCCGTAGACTGCCGCCCGCGTTGAGGCAGGAAAAACGTAGATTGCTTCAATGGGCCGCTTGCCCTCGTTCTTATATATCTGTGTAACCTTGACGTCCGCAATCACTCCGGAAATATTCACATCAGCCGAAGTGGATTTGAGCGGAAGCTGATCGACAGCCGGATCATCGCTTTTTACGAAGAAATATGGAGACAGTGTCTTGTCATCATTTTTTTCTGATCTGCCCCCCGATCTCTCAGTCCCGGTTGCGCACCCGGGCCAGACCATAAAGGATATAAGGCTCAACAGCACAACTGATTTGATAATTGCTTGCATAATAAACCTCCTTGTTTTTTCTGTTTCTGATGTTTAGACAACGGAGGTCGCAAAAAAGTTCCGGGGAATTAAAACCGGATCGTTGCAAAGAGTTTGTCCAAGTCAGGACAGGAGGAACGAGCCAAAGGCTTACAAGCGATACCTCATCTGATTTTCGTAGCAACAAACAGATCATAAAGAGGTATGCACATTTGGTGAAGGGTTGCAATTGGCGACTGAATGCGGTTTCAACATCGCATTTGGATGACTTTGGGGAGTTTCTACTGTCCCGACATTGCAACTGTAAGGTTAATTCAGTGCGCGAGAGGCAAATACTTCAGGCTATGAAGTCGATATTTTGTGAATAATGACGGATAGTTCTAAAGCTCGGCTACTGTTGAGCTGCGGGCAAAATTTCTACTGTTACGACTACGCTGCTGACATCTGTTAATGACGGGGCCGTCTTCTCCCGCACTGAGCCGATCTTTCTCAATGCCTCAAAGAACTCGCTCATCCGCGCAGCCGGGAGTTCGGCCCTGACAGTAATCTTGTCTCCGGCAGAATCAGTCTTGACAGCTTTGCCGCCAAACCTCGACAATTCACCGGCAACCTTCCGGCCCGCATCCGCAATATCCTCGGCGCTGACATGAAACAGTGCAGACTCCCTTTCGGCCGCCGCAGGTACTGCTTTTTTTGCAACCGAAGGAGCAGGTGCAGGGCCGGACACCGATTCGTCGCGCGCTATCTCTCCATGCTGTTGCGCCAATCCATATTTCATCGCCTTGCGGGCACGCGCGGTTCCTTCATCCGCGCGCCCGGATGGGGCTGCGGGAGCCACGGATAGAGATTCCTTTCCGGCACCAACGCGCATTTCCTGCTGATGCGGGGCCTGGACTTCAGCTTTTTGCTGTGGCATCTCAGCCGGCTGCGCTTTATCGGCAACACTATCGGCTGCTGCAGGCACTTTTGCTTCAGACTTCTTTTTGGGAAGGTCAGTCTGCTCAGGCGCATTTTTTATTGCAGGAGTTTCAGCAGGCATCCCCGCAGACTTCTCCGGTTGCCGGGGTTGCATCTCCGGAACTACATTCTGAAAAAAGAAATACGTCGTCACAGCCAGCAGCATCGTTGCCACCGCGCCGAGTGGCACTTTCACATACAGAGGGCTGAAGAGCCTTGTTAAGAATCCCTCTGCCCCAGCCTTAGGGCCCTCCGACTTTATGCCGGCCATGACCCTTTGAGTCAGCCATGGCGGCGGATCCACCGGCTCAAGGCTGTTCAGATGAGCAACGGCTTTTCTCAAATCATCCAGCTCGGCACTGCACTGCGCGCATGCCTTCAGATGAGCTTCAGTCTGCCCGGTTTCGTCAGCGCCAAGCTCTCCGTCGAGGTAGGCGGACAATTGTTCCCTGAATTTACTGCATCCCATCATAGCACTCCCAACGTCTTTTTAAGGCAGTTCTTAAGCATCTCCCGCGCCCTGAAAAGGCGGGATTTCACCGTACCCTCCGCCACTTTCAGCATCTCGCCGATCTCATTATAAGCATACCCCTGTATGTCCCTGAGCACCACAACCGCCCTGAAATCCATATCAAGTTTGCCGATGCATTCCTGTACTCCCCTCTGAATGTCCCTCTTCTCCATCATTTCAAGAGCAGAGGGCTCTCCCGATGGAGGATCGATACCGACTTCACCCTCTTCAGCATTTATCGAGACCTCCCGCCTGTTCCGCGAGGCCTGAACCTGTTTCAGGCGGTTGCGCGAGAGGTTGACGACGATCGTGCCAAGCCATGTCGAAAATTGCGATCTCCCTTCAAAACGCCTGATCTCTTTATATGCCGATACAAAAGCGTCCTGAACAATATCGCAAGCGTCATCGTAAGAACCTGTCATTCTGAATGCGATATTCAGCATCTTCTTCTGGTGCCTGATCACCAGCTGCTCGAATGCTTCAACATCGCCCTTTTGACAGAGTGCAACGAGGCCCCTGTCATCATCCATTATGTCCGTCTGCCTGCGCTCTCATTATTTAGACATTATATTCGGCAAATTGGTTCCCAAAAATCAATGGCCGGTCCGAAAAGATGCCGTCAATCCGGAATAACTTGTCGGGGAAGTCACAGGGAATGCCTCGGGGTTGTCATTCCCGCAAGCTGCAATTGTGCAAATTCCTTCAATGGCAAGATTCTCTTGAAAATCAGCATAGGCCTTCACCGATGAAGCATATTGTTCCTTGCAAAAGTACGAATAAACATTTCTTAGCAAGTATTAATTTCAGTTATTTCGATATCTGGACAATCCGGTTGCAATGTGGTACAGTTTCCTTATCCATATTGGTCACGACAAAGCCAAACCCTTCGTGAGGTGGGGGCGGAAAGCAACGGGTCTTGAGAAGAAGACAGCCGGGCTGCCGAAAGATTATGTATTCGGCTTGCTCGGCTTTTTAATGGTCATGCTTCATTTCTTGATTACGGTATTTTGGGGGTATGCTTATGAAGAGACTGCAAAACATTTCAACAGCTGTTTTAATAATGCTTTTATTCTATTCGGCAGCTCATGCCTATAAACTGCCAGACACCGGCCAGACTAAATGCTACGGGACTGTCCCCCCATCTGCTGAGATCGACTGCTCATTAGCAGCAGCCGAAGGGCAGGACGGTGCGTATAGCATTAACCCAATAAGCTACACCGACAACGGCAACGGCACGGTGACTGACAATAACACCGGCCTTATGTGGCAGAGGTGCAGCATGGGGCAGGACAGTATGACATGCAGCGGTCCGGCTTTGACCTACACCTGGTATCAGGCGCCTGCGGCGACCGGTTGTGGCGCGCTGAACACGGCTAACTTCGCCGGCCACAACGACTGGCGTGTCCCCTCCAAGAAAGAGCTCATAAGCATTGTCGATTATAGTGTGTGGGGACCGCCGATCAACGTGAAATACTTCCCGAACACGATTGTCGGTTTCTACTGGACGTCCACTGAGCTTGCCAGTGATCCGAACAAAAGCAACGCGTGGTACACGAGTTTTAACTATGGCAGCGTCTACAATACAAGCAAGAGCGGACTGTACCCTGTACGGTGCGTGCGTGGCGATACGACCGCACGAACTTTTACAGGCAATGGTGACACGGTGACAGACAACAGGACCGGCCTCGTATGGCAGAAGTGCAGCCCGGGGCAGAATAGCACTACGTGCATCGGGACTGCTTTGCGCTACAACTGGGATGGCGCGCTTAGCTATTGCAACCATCTGTCTCTGGCCAACCAGACCGACTGGCGCATTCCGAGCGCAAAAGAGTTTGAATCACTGACGGATGAAACGATATTCAATCCCTCGATAGACACCATAAACTTCCCGAATACTAATTACGGCTACTACTGGTGGTCGTCCACCACGGACGCTAGTAACCAGAACTATAACTATGCGTGGTACGCGGCTTTTGGCGGTGGCGCGGTCGTCGACGGGGGGAACAAGGATCCCTTAGGAAATCTCAATGTCCGGTGCGTTCGTGGAGGACAAGATGGATCGCCGAATCTTTTGGTAAGGCTTATGAATGCTGGCACTCCTGTCAATACCTATTCAACGCTTCTTGCGGCCTATAACGATGCTGCGTCTGATGGATATATCATCCAGGCGCAGGCTACTGACCTGACTGAAGCGCTGGCGCTTGTCGATAACAAAACTGTTACACTCAGGGGCGGCTATGACTCTGATTTCCTGCTAAATTTGAGCATGACCACTCTTTATGGCAGCCTGACTATCCAGGGCGGCACATTGACCGTAGAGAATTTGATGATCGAGTAGTCAAAAGCAGAAGATATAAGTCTGCTTTCTACAGAAATAGTTGCCATTGAAGGTTGACTCAGCCGCGATGAGGCTGTTCTGCGCTGACAATGCCGGCAATAATCATTTGGATGATAATCGTTCGAAACTAACACCAATTTCAGGTTTAATTATAATCTTCTAACATTTTTTGCAGATCTTTCCTGAACTCTTTCTTCGCTTTGCCTGCTGCAATGGTGGTGGATACGAATTGAATCTATTTCAAAATAATATTCTGGATCGTTATCGTCCCTTGGGTGATGTTGATCGAGCCACTAATCGTCGTGTAAGAAGGATTCGACGTAAAACTTGTATCCCATCCACCCCGAAGAGTAATTCCTTCAAGCTTATTGAAATTCACCTGTTCGTTATAGATTTCCTGGGTGATTTCCATGATCGTGGAGGATTGCACGGCACCGATACCGCTCTGAATGGATGCAAAGCAGGGGATCTTATTACCGCACAAACTTATCCTGCCCCACATAGATATGAGCAGCAGGACCCAAGAGGTAAGACCATACCTGGCCGCCGCCACTTCCCACATATAGATGAATCAGAAGGTCATGTATGATCTGCTGTTCCG
>DATJOY010000153.1:0-6481 GCA_035506695.1 Dissulfurispiraceae bacterium | reverse complement strand
CCTGCAAAAAAGAGCAATCTCTTGAATCACCGCATATAACATCTGACTCTTTATAGAAAGGTGCACGTACATTTATTGTCTTTAAATCGTAAATCATGCACCGCGTCTTTTCGGCAAAATGGCCTAATACATCGTAGTCTGTCTTAGGTTTGGTTCGATAAATTTCAGGCCCGAAAGCAAAATTACCGGCGCCGTTTGCAACAACATGGCAAAATGCGAGATCGAAAAAATCTTTTATTTCATCCTCTGCATTACTACAAGCACGACGGATGCATCGTCGGAGCACAAGCAATCTCTTAAGCGGCTTGGGACTCAAAAAGCCTGATGGTATTAATTTAAGCTCGTCATCCGACAGTGCTGTCTCACATGTATAATGCCCAAAATCTTCCCTCAAAAGAATATGCTTCAAAGAAAGGGCTTCCAGTTTATGCCCGTTTAAATCACTCGTAACAAGCGAAATGATTTCGGAGCGCACCTGCTCAAGTTGTTCAACGGGCACTGACCAATGCGTTTTTACCTTAGACACAAACGCAGCGAAAGGATGTGCATCGGCCCCAATGCATCTAATTCCGTTCATTTGCGCTTCAACAAGTGTAGTACCTGTCCCGCAAAACGGGTCAAAGACAATAGCTTGTTTACGCAGCTTAAACATATCAAGATATTTTCTCACTAAATGAGGCGGATACGAGAGTACAAAACGATACCAGGCATGAATGGTGCGGTCTTCGCGTGATAATATGTTTGAATTCTGTTGTTCTGTAATATTAATCATTTCAAAATAGTGTTATGTTTTAAGACTAAGATTGATTCTGTTTAGCCTTTCCATATCTCGTTATACAACCCGTCGCGTTCGACCGGTGTCTTTCCGGCTTTCTTAATAAGATAGATCAGGTCGTCCCTCGTCATCCCCTCGCCCGTCATCGCGCCTGCCATGTGCGTGATTTTTTCCTCGATGATGGTGCCGTCGAGATCGTCGGCGCCAAAGAGCAGCGCAGTTTGCGAGACCTTTTCTCCGAGCATGATCCAGTAGGCCTTGATGTGATCGAAGTTGTCGAGGACCAGTCTGCTCACAGCTATTGTTTTGAGATCATCGATACCCGATGAATAAAAGCCGCCCATTTCGGTATTTTTTGGATGATACGCAAGTGAGATGAATGCCTGGAATCCTCCTGTCCTGTCCTGCAAATCCCGCAACTTTAAGAGGTGATCGACCCGATCTTCGGCGGTTTCGAGATGCCCGTAAAGCATGGTCGCATTGGTCTGGATCCCCACCCGGTGGGCAATCTCCATCACTTCGAGCCATCGGGAGCCCGGGATTTTTTCAGGGCAGACCTGGTTTCTCACTCCTTCGGCGAATATCTCGGCGCCGCCGCCAGGCATGATCTGGAGGCCGCTGTCCTTTAGCTTTTTCAATACCTGTTCAAGGCTCAGCCCGCTGATCCGCGAAAAATAATCTATCTCGACTGCGGTGAAAGCCTTGATATTTAGAAGTGAAAACCGCTGCCGGATAGCGGAAAGCATGGTGACATAATGTTCGAAAGGCCAGTCGGGATGGAGCCCGCCGACGATGTGCACTTCGGAGAAACCATGTCCGGCGGAGAGTCGCTGGAGTATCTGGTCGATGGTGAGTTCGAAGGCCCCTTCTTCACCTTTAGACCTGCTGAAAGCGCAGAATTTACAACGGTTCACGCATATGTTCGTGGGGTTGATATGCCGGTTTACGATGAAATAGGCCTTCTTTCCGTTTTTGCGTTCGGCGGCCGCTGCTGCAAGCCTGCCTATACCGAAAATATCGTCGTTCCTGAAAAGCCGGATTGCCTCTTCCCTTGTAACCCTGGCGCCTGTTTTTATCCTGTCAGTTATTTTCTGAAGCATCCTGCATTATAAAACAAAGAATTCAAAATGTTAAAATATCGGGATGTCACAGAGAGAATTGATCATAGAGGGCGCCCGGCAGAACAATCTCAAAAATCTGAACCTGAACCTGCCACACAATAAGGTTATTGCGGTCACGGGCGTTTCGGGCTCAGGCAAGTCTTCCCTCGCTTTCGATACCATCTTTGCCGAAGGCCAGTGGAGGTTCATCGAGTCACTCTCGACGTACGCGCGGCTGTTCCTTGAAAAGCTCGACCGTCCCGATGTCGACAGCATTCGCAACATACGTCCTGCCATCGCTCTTGAACAAAAGAACCCGGTCAAGGGTTCGCGCTCGACCGTAGGCACGCTCACGGAACTATATGATTTGTTCCGGGTGCTCTTTGCCAAAGTCGCAACCCCCTTTTGCCCTAAGTGCGGCAGGGAGATCCGCAGATGGGACCCATCCCAGGTTGTGTTCGACCTGCTGGAATCTCATATAAATGAAAAGGCCCTGATCACTTTCGAGTCCGCAGAATCCCTGCAATCGCTTGCAGGCCGAGGGTTTCACAGAATTCTAATCGATGACGAAGTCATAGAGATCGAGGAATTGGGAAGCCAGCCATCGCCTGTAGGGGCGTATGGCCATAAGCCCCTACAAACTTACACGGTGGTCCTCGACAGGCTTGCAATCAGGGACGAACCGAGGCTTTCCGATTCTGTAGAGACTGCCTGGAGAGAGGGCAGGGAAAGTGTAAGGATCATCCTCGTGGAAACAGGCGAATCCGGTCACGTTATCATGAAGCCCCTCAGGTTCTCTTCAAAGAATATCTGCGATGATTGCGGCACAACTGTGCCTGAACCGGCGCCCATACTTTTTTCATTCAATCATCCTCTTTGCGCTTGTCCTGAATGCAAGGGGTTCGGCAATATCCTTAAATACGATGAGGAGCTGATAGTGAGCGATAAACACCTTTCCCTGTCGGAAGGGGCAATAGAATTATGGGAACGGCCGGGGTACCGCTGGTGGAAGACCCAGCTTATCAAGGGCGCCAAAAAAGCCGGGATAGATATTGACAAGCCTTACAACCAGCTGTCGGATTCCGAGCGCTCGGCGGTCTTTAAAGGCAACGGCAAGTTTTACGGAGTAGATAATTTTTTCGAGGAGCTTGAATCAAAACGGTACAAGCTCCACGTCCGGGTACTTCTCAGCCGGTTTCGAAGCCCTGTCACCTGCCCGAAGTGTCTGGGCAAAAGACTTTGCGAGGACGCACTCGCGTATAAAATAGACGGGCTGGATATAGCCGATGCCTCGCTGAAGACGATAGGCCACCTCGCCGAATGGATTGCGGGAATCGGGCTTTCACCGATGCAGCGCGACATAGCCAAAGAAGTCCTGCGTCAAATATCGATGAAGCTCGATTTCCTGAAGAAGGTCGGCGTCGACTACCTCACGCCGGCCCGGCAAGCCAAGACCCTGTCAGGCGGGGAATACCAGAGGGTCAATCTTTCAAACCAGCTGGCTTCGGCTCTAACAGGCACTTTGTACGTTCTCGACGAACCTACTATAGGGCTCCATCCGCGTGACACGCAAAGGATTGCCGATATAATGTGCAGGCTTGCCTCCCTCGGAAATACCATTATCGTGGTTGAGCATGACAGGGATATTATTTCATCGGGCGACTGGGTGGTCGAACTGGGACCGGGAGGAGGCCGGCTTGGAGGTGAAATTGTTTTTGCAGGGCCGATGAATGAATTCGTCCAGGCAGACACGCTCACGGCAAGATATATCAGGGGTGAAGATACCGATGGGCCGATGCTCCCTGCTGAGAAGAAAGCTGCAACCTCCCAATCCGAAGCCGTTACCCTTCACGGGGCATCGGGCAACAATCTGAAAAACATCACTGTCAAATTCCCGCTCGGATCTCTGACCGTTGTATCGGGAGTGTCCGGGTCAGGAAAGAGCAGCCTTATCGTCGAGACCCTTTTCAACGCTGTTGCCCGCCATTTCAGGATAGACTCGGGACCGCCCCTGCCGTTTAAGCGGATCGAAGGGCTTGAAAAAATAAGAGGCGTAAGGCTTATCGACCAGAGTCCGATCGGCAGGACACCGAGGTCGAACCTTCTTACCTATCTCAAGATGTTCGAGCCGATAAGGAAACTCTATTCCCGCCAGCCCGAGGCAAGGGCGCATGGGTATACTCCAGGCTTTTTCTCGTTCAACGTCCCGGGCGGAAGATGCGAAACCTGCAAGGGAGAAGGTTACCAGAAGATGGAGATGTATTTCTTTGAGGATATCTTCGTAAAGTGCGAAGACTGCAAGGGCAGGCGATATAAAGAAGACACTCTGAGGGTAACTTACCATGGGAAAAATATAAATGATGTGCTCGGACTAACCGTAGATGAAGCATACGAGTTTTTTTCCGCTGTCCCGGAGATTTATTCGAGGATGGAGATGCTGAGGACCATCGGGCTCGGCTATCTTGTGCTCGGACAGCCTGCCACAACCCTTTCGGGTGGCGAGGCGCAGCGGCTGAAGATATGCGCCGAACTGTCACGCTCGTCTTCGCGAGGGTTGCTATACATCCTTGACGAGCCGACGGTAGGGCTGCACCACAAGGATGTAGTCATGCTCATCGGCATCATCCGCAGGCTGGTCGAATCTGGAAGTACAGTAGTGATAATTGAACACAATCCTGATATTATAAGTAGGGCCGACTGGGTCATAGACCTTGGTCCGGAGGGCGGGGATGAAGGAGGCAGTATCGTTTTTGAAGGAACTCCGGATGCACTGAAACAGTCGCCTCATTCCCTCACAGGACGCTACCTGAAGGAGCACGCATAGGATATGCAATTGACAAAACTGACCCCGGAGCTTGTCGTGAATGACATTAAAGAGACGATATCGTTCTACCAGGACATGCTGGGGTTTGAGCTTGTGCTTGCGGTACCGAATCCGAACAATATCGACTGGGCGCTGATGAGTTGCGGCGAAGTTGAGATTATGTTCCACGCCAAGGTCGGCCGTCATGCAAAGAAACATGTTGCTGAAGATGTCACCTTTCATTTCGAGGGAGCAGGGGTGAAGGAGCTATACGAATCGGTGAAAAATAAAGTCAGGATCGGCCGGCACCTCTACCCGACTTTTTACGGCACCAATGAATTTTCGATGAGGGACAACAACGGCTGCACCCTGGTCTTCTCGGAAAAAATGCAGCAGGAAGAAGAAGATTACTGATGTCCTTCAACAGGCCGGGGTGATGAGGTATGGAAATGACCCGTTATCCTGCTGACTGACTTCTCAAAATCCAATGCAACAAAATATGAATATTATGGCTGGTTGATCAGGCGGACGGCACGACGAGGCCCCGGGATCTCAATCTTCTCATTCTGAAAACGCTCAATAACCGCCTGGTAGATTTCAGATGGCGCATAAATATAATCATCAACACTGACCCACGGCTTTATCGACAACGAAATGAACGAATCTCCGAGGGCAGCCACGCCTATATCGGCAGCAGGCTCCTTTAATACACGGACGTTTTGTCCGAGGACCGAACCTACGGCGGAGAGTGCCACTGCCAGGTCCGTACCGTAAGCTATGCCCACAGACAGGTTAAGCTGCCGGATATTGCCGTAATTATGAAGTATTTCGCCCACGATTTTCCGGTTGGGGACGACAACGCGGGAAGTATCGGCATGCAGAAGCGTTGTTGAAAACAGTTCGATCTCGATAACCTGTCCCGATACCCCGAGCAGTTCAATATATTCTCCCAGCTTAAATGGTTTTGTGAAAATGATGGTCAGCCCGGCGACAAGATTCCCCAGGACCCCTTGCATGGCAAGGCTTGCGCCCACGCCCGCAACTCCGATGCCGGCTATCAGCGGAGTGATCTGTACTCCCATCTGACCGAGCGCCATGATTCCTATGGAAACTATTATCAGGAGCTTGATGATTTTTACAATCAGTCCGATTACAGGCTCGTCAAATGACCTGGAATGCAGCCAGCGGCGAGTGACATTGCCGATCCATCGCGCGATGAACAGACCCACGCCCATGATGACAATCGCGGTGAGTATCTGCATGCCGTGCTCGACGAAATAGAAGATGATCTGATCGGTTATTTCCGGGGATTTCAGGGCTGCCGCCTGACTTGATGCGCTGCTGTTCATGCTCATAAGAAAAGCATACCATTAAGAAACAAATTTCTCAACTGCCGACCTACTCTACCTTATCGTTGCAAAGAGTTTTTTGAAGTCGGGACAGCAGGAACGAACCGAAGGCTTGCAAGCGATACCTCAGCTGATTTTCATAGCAACAGACAGATCATTAACAGGTATGAACATTTAGTGAGGGGTTGCAATTGGCGACTGAATATGATTTCAACATCGCATTTGTAAGACTTTCGGGCGTTTCTCCTGTACCGACATTGCAACTGTATAGTTAATTCAATTTTTTCACAGCATGGCCCGAAGGGTTTGAGTCGGAGCGCACTGTCCGGGGTTTCAGGTCGATTGTCGGTCGCTTTCCAGCTTCCTGAAAAGCTCGTCATAAAATCCTGCATCAACCTTGAACCTGATATCGATCGCCAGCAGGTTTGGGGGGAGTTGCGGAAGCTCCCTCAAC
>DATJOY010000152.1:0-11426 GCA_035506695.1 Dissulfurispiraceae bacterium | reverse complement strand
TAAATTCGGCAAGAAAAAAGAGGTGGATTTCCGGGTCTCATCACTTCCGACCCTTTACGGAGAAAAGGTCGTTCTCAGGATCCTGGACAAATCAAGCCTGCAGCTCGATATGACAAAACTCGGATTTGACCTGAAGCCGCTCGAAGACTTCAGTGAAGCAATCGAAAAGCCATACGGGATGATACTCGTTACCGGCCCTACGGGCAGTGGTAAAACGACCACCCTGTACTCGGCGCTTCAGAAGATCAACAAGCCGGGGGTTAACATCATGACGGCTGAAGACCCGGTTGAGTATAACTTCTTCGGAATCAATCAGGTGCAGATGAAGGAAGAAATCGGGCTGACGTTCGCCGCTTCCCTGAGGTCTTTTCTGAGACAAGATCCGGACATCATTATGGTCGGGGAAATTAGGGATTTCGAAACTGCCGAGATAGCTGTAAAGGCGGCATTGACGGGCCATTTAGTGCTGAGCACAGTCCACACAAACGACGCTCCAAGCACAATTACAAGGCTGGTTAACATGGGCATTGAGCCCTTTCTCGTGTCGTCATCAGTAGTCCTGATTGTCGCGCAGAGACTCGCCAGGAGAATTTGTCCCAAATGCAAGGAAGAACTCAAACTGTCCGACACGGCCCTTTTAAAAATCGGGTTCCCTGCCGACGAGATCGGCAAATTCACTTGCTACAAAGGCGCCGGATGTGCCAACTGCAATAATACCGGCTACCGGGGCCGGGTTGCACTCTACGAAGTTATGCCGGTTAAAGATGATCTGAAGGAATTGATCCTCCAGGGTGCATCCGGCCTCGATATCAAACGTGAGGCAATACGACTAGGAATGGCGACCCTGCGCCAGAGCGGAGTTAAGAAGGTGATTGAAGGTGTCACATCTGTTGAAGAAGTGCTCAGGGTCTCTTTCGAGGACTGATAATCAACCATTTCTTAATGCTTGTCCCGTTGACAAATATCGGATATTGGTGTAGGATGTGTCAGGGCGTTGCAAATAAGGGTTTGCTTGTTGGTTACCTTGAACTCCCTAACAGCAAGAGAATATATGTTCTGCAAAAACTATTGTTAAATCATGGGGCATAAAATATCGGATTTTCGAGGGGTGGCTTTATGACTCTATTTAATTACAAGAATTGGAAGATCTCGACTAAAATTGTCAGCATGTCTGTTTTTACGATTGTGGTAGTTGTCATCGGCATCGGCTTTTATTTCTTGCCTCTGATGGAATCAAAAATTATGGATGAAAAAAGAATTGCCACTCAGAGTGTCGTTGATGTGGCGTTCACCTTAGTCACCGAATATGAAGCACGTGCTCAAAAGGGGGAATTCAGCCTTGAGGAGGCCCAGAGAAGGGCCATGGCCAGGATCAAGGAGCTTCGGTACAAGAAAGACGAATATTTCTGGATCAACGACATGCGTCCGGTCATGATCATGCACCCGACACAACCTCAGCTGGATGGTAAGGACCTGAGCGAATATAAGGATCCAAATGGCAAGAAGCTGTTCATGGAGATGATAAATTCATGCAAGGAAAAAGGTGACGGTTTCGTAGAGTACCAGTGGCCGAAACCCGGAGGGAACACCCCGGTACCGAAACTTTCATATGTTAAACTCTATCAGCCCTGGGGATGGGTGATCGGCAGCGGTGTTTATGTGGATGACATCAAGCCGCAGATGGCTTACATAAGAAACATCGTTATCATTGCAACTGCTGCAGGCACCATTTTACTGGTTATTCTCAACTTCGTGTGGTTCCGCAAGAGTATCGGCAATCCCCTTACTTCTATAAGAACTGTTATCAATAACGTAAAAAAGGGAAATTACAATGACAGGATAAAGGTCGATTCGCGGGATGAATTCTACGAAATTGCCGAAACTTTTAATGAAACGATGGACAAACTGGCCGCCTTGATACAAACCGAAGATGAAAGAAAGAGGATGCAGGAGGATATCATCCGCTTTCTCAATATTTTAAGCGCCGCCTCAGAGGGCGACCTGAGCCGGAAAGCCGAAGTGACTCCCGACGTCTTCGGTTCCCTGGCAGATGCCTTTAATCTCATGGTTGATGGCCTTGCAGAACTGATCAGAGAGGTCAAGAAATCGGCTGAAGATGCAAATACCCGGAGTATTGCGCTTGCTGAGATCATCCAGCGGCTGGAGGCCGGAGCTGAAATGCAGAAAGTGGAAGTAAAGACAGCTTCCGAAGCTGTCAGCCAGTCGGCGGATTCGGCCAGCGTAATAGCGGACAAGACAAGGGTCGCCCAGCAAATTTCTGAAGATGCGTTTTCCGCCATCAACAGGGGCGGAAAGATAGTTGCCGACTCCATCAATGGTATGCAACTGATCCGGGTAACCGTCCAGGCCATTAACAAAAGGATGAAACTTCTTTCGGAAAAATTGATGGAAATCGGGATCATTTCTCAGTTGATTTCTGAAATAGCCAACAGGACCAACCTGCTCGCCCTCAATGCTTCTATAGAAGCTGCCCGTGCCGGTGAACAGGGGAAAGGCTTCGTTATTATTGCCGAAGAAATTCGGGGATTGGCGGAGAGGTCGGGAAAATCGACAAAGCAGATAACGGATATAATCGGGTCCATTCAGAATGAAGCAGCCACAGTTACAAAACATCTCGAAGAAGAGACGAATTATGTCGAAATGGAAACGAACATGGCCGGCGATACAGGCACGATCTTCGGACAGATAGAAACGACCATCAGGAATATCGGGGCCGTAACATCAGAGATAGATGCTGCAACCGGCGAACAAAAAGGCATTACATCAAAGGTCGTCATTTCCATGGAAGAGGTCCAGCGCATCTCCCAGGATGTGTTGAATATCGTGCATGACCTAAATGAAATCTCAACCTCTCTGTCGGATTCTTCGAACTTCCTGCTTACATCCACCGAGAGATTCAAGTTTTAAGCTGCTGCAATAAAAAAAAAGGTGAGTCTTTTTCATTTGGACTTGCCTTTTTTTTGCGCCTTAAGCGCCTGCTATTTTCAGGCGGGAAGCATAGCAAATTTCTTGAGGCTTAACACAAGGCTTCTCTCATCGAAAGGCTTTACGAGGTACTCATCTGCACCCAGTTCAAGTGCCTTTTCTTTGTGTTTCCCTGTGCTCCGCGACGTAAGTACAATTATCGGGATTTCTTTAAACCTGTCGGAAGACCGTATTCGGCTCACAAATTCATATCCATGCATGACAGGCATTTCGAGGTCGGTAATAATCAGGTCCACCTCGGTCTCCTGCAACACCTTCAATGCTTCGTTACCGTTGGCAGCCGAGTATGTCTTCAATTTCCTTGCATTGAGGAATGAAGTTATATATTTCCGGACGCTCAATGAATCATCTACAACAAGCACCCTCCTGCCTTCAAAGCTCTCCGTCTCGGGAGGCGTTATCATAAACGTCCTCGTCTCCTCTTCGAATATCTTGAGCGGGTTCAGCACCAACCTGACCTGTCCATCGCCCGAGATTGTGATGCCGGAATAGATGGAAAGGCCTTCTAGAAAGCGATTGACAGGCTTAATAATGGCCTCTTCTTGCCCAAGAACATCGTCAACTATAAGTCCCACCCTTTTGTTTGAGATGCTGCAAACTATAACAAAATTGTCCTTCCTGCCGGCATAGCCGTTGCCCTCCATATAAAAAACATCAGAGAGCCTTTTTGCATGTATGGGGGTACCGCGGTGATTTACCATTTGAGACGACCCTGCGTCTTCGGTCGACAAATCGGTGGCAGGTTCATATTGAACAACCTCTTCAATGAGGCTGGTAGGCATTACAAATTCCATCGAACCGTAATTGAAAACTACTACATTCGTTATGGCCAGTGAAGAAGGGACCCTTATCCTGAAAGTCGTCCCTTTCCCGACCTCGGTGCTCAACTCCAGCGTACCGTTGATATTGGCTATCTGGCTGCGTACCGCATTCATACCGACGCCCCTGCCTGACGTCATATCTGTTATACCGGCAGTCGAAAATCCAGCGAGAAAAATCAGCGCTAAAATCTCGTCTCGGGACAGTCTGGAATCCCGGCTTACAAGACCCTGGCGGACCGCAGTTTCCAGAAGTTTCGTCGTGTTTATTCCGGCACCGTCATCCCTGATTTCAATAATAATGTTGATACCCTCACGACGCGCCGACAGCGAAATAATCCCTTCCCGGCTCTTCCCTGCAGCCACTCTGACATCACCTTTTTCAATACCGTGGCTTATAGAGTTTCTGATCATGTGCATAAGCGGATCGAACAGGTTTTCAAAGATTACGCGGTCTATCTTGGTGCTTTGGCCGGATATCTGGAAGTCTATCCTCTTGTCATGCTCCCTCGCAAGGTCTTTGATCGGTCGTACAAAGCGCTGAAACAACCGCCCGATGTCGATCATCCTCGAATCCGACAGGTCGGACCTGAGTAACTGGACAATCTTGTCAAGAGATTTTATATCTTCCTGAAAGCCATCGTAAAAACGAAGCAGCTCTTTCAGAGCTTCAGCTATGTCCTCGGTCATCTCCTGGAGTTTTCTGGAAAAAAGGTTCTGTTCATCGTATCTATCGAATTCGAGTTCTCCGAATTCCGAAAAAAGCGGGTCCAGATATTTGGCAGTGTCGTCGACAGTAAAAGCATGCCGTTCGGTGAAGGAATTGACCTCTTCGAGCAACCTCTTGCCGGCAAAAGCAACCTCTTCTGAAACCTCTCCGGCAGCCCTGGTCTTCTTCAGCATGGCGTTTTTCATAATCGTAACTTCGCTGATGAGGTTGAACATCTCCTCAATCTTCTTGAGATCGATCCTGACAAAATTCCCAAAGAAATATTCGACGTCATCCTTTGGTCTTGCAACAGAAACAGCAGTGGGGATGGGTGGGAGAAATTTTGTAGTCCCGGACGCCATAGAACCCGTATAACGCGACTCTTCGTCAGCTGAAACAGGGTGCCCCACCGTATCTGAAATAGAACTGGACGAGGCCGTAGTGATTTCTTCATGGCCGAATTCGTCAGACGCCGCCGATATCCCGGCCAGATTAATAACTTCTGCAACCTTGCCTCTGAACTTTATTTCAACATCCTCACCTTCACCCTTGCCTTCTGATATATCCCGTATGATATGGGCGATTTCATCGAGCATTGCAAGCAGCAGATCGACCACATCCTTTTTTACAGCGATATTCCTGTCCTTGAAAGTCTCAAGTATATCCTCCATAGAATGGGCTATTGAACTGGTAACGGTGAGTCTGACAATAGCGGCAGCGCCCTTCAGGGTATGCGCGGCGCGGAAAAGCTCATCTAAAAGCTCAGTCCTGTCATCCGCATTTTCAAGGGCGGGGATGCCATGACTCAATACATTCAGGTAATCTTCGGATTCTGCAAGAAAATACTCGAGAAGCTCTGATCTGTCAATTTTTCCCATGGCCCATGGTTTTAATGCGGTAGGTGTCGAAAAAACTCTTGATATCGATAAGATCATCTACAACGATGTCATCATCGAAAGTCACGAAAAAAGGCGCGGTTTCCGATAGAAATCCGATATTCTCGCTCTCGACATCTATTATCAGAAGCTTAGGGCTGGCATAGGAAGGCTTCTCTATAGGATAGACCTTGGAAAGGTCTACAGCAGGGATAATCTTACCTCTGAGCGGCAAAGCACCATAGACATATTCAGGGGCGCCCGGTATTGGAAAGATTCTTGCGATATCAACTACCTCTCTGACATCTTCAGCCGGCAGCAGGAATTCTCTTTCACCTACCCCGAAGACGCAATAGGTCTTTTCACCCGAACTGCCATCACGCATGTCTGTTTTCATCGATTCAGGGCTTTATTTACTGCAAAAATCAGTTCAGTCGGTTCATACGGTTTAGTAAGGTAAAAATCAGCACCCTGTTTTCTGCCCCACATCTTGTCGGCCTCCTGATTTTTCGACGTCACCATAATAACCGGGGTCTTCCTGAGATTTTCATCCTTCTTTATCCAGCGGCATAGCTGAAACCCGTTTTTCTTCGGCATCACTACATCGAGTATGATTATGTCGAAGGACTGGTCCTTGATTTTTTGTTCAGCCTCCTCACCGTCTTTGGTGAGTATAAGCTCATGGCCTCTGTCGGCCAGTATTGATTCAATAAACTTCATATCGGTTGTGCTGTCCTCTGCGACAAGTATCCTCGCCATTATGCCCTCCCCTCATCAATAAGAGCTGCGACCTCCGAAAAATTCATCCTGAAAGAACTGTCCATAACGGCGAAAGGAAGCTCCACTTTCTCAAAAAATGTTCCACCATCTCTGAAATCCGACACCATTAAAAGTGCCTCAGATACCAGTTCCCCTGGTTTTTCGCCTGTGTCATATGACAGCCCTGGTCTCTGTGCCGCAGGCCTGATATGCTTGCTTGTCACAGCATATGCTACCAGCCCTTTGTCAAAATAAACTTCGACGCTCCCAGCCGAAGAAAACGCCAGGAATTTACCCGTCAGATGGCTTGAAGAAATCAGCCTCAGCATTTCGACAGCCGGAATTTCCCTCAGGGTTGCCGAAAACAGTATGGTTGAAGGTTTTATAAGACCATGACGCTTCAGGACATCCTCGATCCGTTGTTCGATCAGCATGGGGAGTTCATCCACGAAGTATCTTCTGAAAATTTGTTCTATCGCCTGTTCTGCAACGGCAGGTCCTGAAGCAGCGGTCGTTTCAGTCACATCAGAAGAGACGGGGGCCATTTCGTCTTCAACTGCAGCAATTCCCTTGAACTCGGCAACGGAACCGAAATCAAAAGTCTCCGCAAGCGACGCAGGCATCTCCGCAGTTGTATCGGACATATCCGGAATCTCACTGGGAATTTCTTCTCCTTCAGTTACTATTTGCTGCGTTGAGAGGTCCTCCAGATTAAAATCGAAAGAAGATATGTTCGCAGCTACCTCCTCAGTATCCGTCTGAAGAAAAGGCTGAGGTTCCTCCAATGTAGCAATATCGTCAAAAGACAAAACCGGCACCGCTTCGGTTTCCTTATCGCCTGAGGACACTTCTTCTATAGCAGCAGGCACTTCAATATCTGCCACAAAATTCGCGGGTATTTCCGGGACCTCAACCATTTCAGCTGTCTCGGCCGCAGCCGCATGTCCAGACGATTCAACAGAGGGCGCGTCAACCTGATAGGCAAACTCATCGGTCTCGGTCAAGCCCGTTTGCGGAGAATCAAACACGGGCAATTCGAGATCTACACGTTGCCTCTGTGCATTTATGATCGAATTTACTTTATCGACAAGCATTTCGGACTTGAACGGTTTTATGAAATAATCGACAACCCCGAATTTTTCGGCAAATTTCTTTCCCACGTCTTCGCCTTTGCCGGTAATCAGAATGATCGGGATGTCTTTTAACAGTTCGTTCTCGCGGGCAGATTTGCAGAATTGATAACCGCTGATACGCGGCATGATGAAATCTACAAGGATGACGGAAGGTAGAACCTCTTCGGATATCCTCAGACCTTCTTCGCCGTCCTCTGCAGTGTAGACTTTATAACCCTCTTCCTCAAGGGCCAGCTCGGCGAGTTTTCTGACGATCGGGCTGTCATCTATGACGACAATCTTTTCTTTTGCCATCTTCCCTCTCCTCGTTGTGGGGATCATTACCTTACAATAGCATTAATAAGAAAATCGATCCGGCATCTCATATACTGACATATGTGCTGCTTTGTGTACTACTTATTGTAAGATGAATATATCACTGATTACAAACGATTGTCAATTACAAAAGCCGCCTTTTAAAGGCACGTGGTACGATTTCTCAACGAGTTTCATACGCTCCCATTCAGACGAATGACATTATACAGAAAATCAGTAATATTTGCTGTGATATCACCACTGAATATTCCGGAGGACACAGCGACACCGTCACACCCTGCGCTGAAGACTGAATCTGCATTGCCGACGTTAATACCGCCAATTGCAATGACAGGAATGGTGACGGCATGTACAATCTCTTCAAGAGATTCCAAACCCTTCGGAGGGCCGGTTTCTTTGGTGACAGTTTGGAAAATCGGACCGAACCCTATATAATCCGCCCCTGCATGTTCAGCATCAACCGCTTCTTTGAGATTGTGTGTAGAAACTCCAATAATTTTACTCCCCATAAGCTTCCTGGCTTCTCTCAGCGGAAGATCATCCTGTCCGATGTGAAGACCGTCGGCACCCACCGCAAGGGCTATATCGGCAAAGTCGTTTACTATAAATAAAGCCCCGTACTCCCTGGTCAGCTCCCTGATTTCTTCAGCTTCGTCATACAGCTGCCTGCGTGTTTCGCCCTTCCTCCTGAACTGGACCCATCGGATACCAGCGTCAAGGGCGATATGCACTTCTTCCGCGAGGATACCGGCACCACTACCGACAGGAGTTATAGCGCAAACAGGTCTAAGACTGTTCTTCATGACCGCCGAGAGGTTCGGCATGTCCGTTGCCGTTTCTGGAAGTCGACATCTTTTCAATAAAATCGGTATTGAAGTTGCCTTTAATAAATTCTGCGTGGCTGAATATCTTTTTGTGAAAAGGTATTGTCGTTTTTATCCCCTCGATCATGAACTCGTCAAGCGCCCTGCGCATGCGTGAAATTGCTTCTTCACGGCTCTTGCCGTGGACAATGAGCTTTGCGATCATTGAATCGTAATGCGGCGGGACCGACCATCCCCCGTACGCTGCACTGTCCACCCTCACTCCCGGACCACCTGGTGGGAGAAAGAATGTAATGCGGCCCGCAGAGGGTATGAATTTTTCAGGATCTTCGGCATTGATCCTACATTCGATAGCGTGACCGCTTGCCTTGATCTGGTTCTGCCTGAACGAAAGCGGCAACCCTGCCGAAATCTTTATCTGCTCTTTGATAATATCAACGCCGGTTAGTTCTTCAGTGACCGGGTGCTCCACCTGGATGCGTGTATTGACCTCCATGAAATAGATATTATGTTCCTGGTCCACAATGAATTCGACAGTCCCGGCATTCCTGTATTTCATTGCCTTTGCAGCCCTGACGGCAAGCTCGCCGATCCTCTTTCTGAAAGACTCTGTAGATGCCGGCGAAGGGGATTCCTCTATAAGCTTCTGGTGCCTTCTTTGGATGGAACAGTCTCTTTCCCCCAGGTGTATGACATCACCTTTTGCATCGGCCAGTATCTGCACTTCAATGTGACGGATAGAGGGGAGATATTTTTCAGCGTAAAGCTCTCCGTTTCCAAAAGCAGCGAGCGCTTCTCTCTGGGCCATCAGAAAGGCCTGCTGCAGCTCCTGTTCCTCCCTGACTACCCTCATCCCTTTTCCGCCGCCGCCGGCAGATGCCTTAAAGAGCAGCGGGAACCCGATCTTCTTTGATATCTTTATCGCTGCTTCTTCAGTAAGAAGCGGGCCGTCACTTCCCGGCACTACGGGGATTCCCCTTCTCTTCATAACCTGGCGAGCCTTTGCCTTGTCTCCGCCGATGCGGATATTCTCCGCAGTAGGCCCGATAAAGGTAATTCCCGATGTTGCGCAGGCTTCGGCAAAATGCGGATTTTCGGCAAGGAACCCGTAGCCCGGATGGATGGCTTCAGAGTCAGTAACGTCAGCAGCGCTGAGGATGGCCGGAATGTTTAAATAACTCTGGGTTGCATTGGCTGGACCGATGCAGACCGACTCGTCGGCATATCTCACATGAAGGGCTTCTCTTTCTATATCTGAGAAAACGGCAACTGTCTTTATGCCAAGTTCCTTGCATGCCCGGATAATCCTGATCGCTATCTCGCCCCGGTTGGCGATGAGTATCTTTTTAAATAGCGCCATCTGCTATACCGCCGGATCGATAAGAAAGAGCGGTTCGCTGTACTCAACCGGGTGCCCGTTCTCTACAAGTATCCTCGCTATTACGCCGTCCACTTCGCATTCTATCTCGTTCATAAGCTTCATGGCTTCGATTACGCAGAGTACCTGTCCCTTTTTCACCCTTGCGCCCGCCTCGACGAAAGGAGCAGCATCAGGTGCGGGTGCCCTGTAGAAAGTGCCGACGATAGGTGATGCTACCGTGTAAAGTTTTTCCTCCTGCAGCGAGTTTACAATATCTTCCCTGGCTGACCTTTTCTCGACTGGGGGATGCTGCACATCGATATGCCCGAAATATTTCTCTCTCTTGATCTTAATTTTGATGCCTTCTTTTTCTACCTGCAGCTCCGTGATATCGGTGTCCTTCAGAAGTCCTATCAACTCTTTCAAGTCTTCATTTTCCATTATTGTCCTCCGATTCGTTTGCCCGTTATCATTATTCCGGACAGGGGCACGGACAGCATTATTTTACCTTCTCAATATATTCGCACGTCCTTGTGTCGATCTTAAGCACATCACCCACTGCAATGTGGAACGGTACTTTGACCATCGCTCCGGTCTCCAGTTTTGCAGGTTTGTTGCTGCCCGAAGCCGTATCCCCCCTGAAGGCAGGATCAGTCTCGATAACGGCAAGTTCGACGAACATGGGCGGTTGCACACTGATGGGCTGGTCCCTGTAATAAAGAATCGAGACGGTCATATTTTCCTTGATGAATTTCATCGTATCGCCCAGCTGGGTCCCGGTCAACGGGATCTGTTCAAACGTCTCCGTGTCCATGAAATAGTGAAGATCGTCCTGTTCGTAAAGATACTGCATCTGTTTTTCTTCGAGTTGAGGGGAGTCGAACTTTTCCCCGGACCTGAAAGTATCTTCGAGTATATTGCCGGTCTTCAGGCTCCTTAGTTTAGTCCTGACCACCGCACCGCCCCTTCCCATCTTTACATGCTGAAAGTCCACTATTTCGCATGGTTCGCCCTTGTATTCTATCTTTGCTCCCTTTCTGAAGTCAGCAGTACTTACCAATCTTTCCTCCCTTGTCCGGGTGTCAACCGTTTATTATTTCAAGTTTTCTGTCTAATGTCGTCAATGTTCCGGCTTTGCCGCCCTTCACCACAACCAGGTCTTCTATTCTTACTCCGCCGAAACCGGGCACGTAGATTCCAGGCTCAATACTGAAAACCATACCGTTTGCCAAAGTTTCCCGCCCCGCCCACGAAATTCGGGGACCTTCATGAACATCGAGGCCGATCCCATGGCCTGTCCCGTGACCGAAAAAGTCGCCGTAACCGGATGCTGATATATACTGTCTTGCTGCTGCATCGACCTCCGAGGATTTCCTGCCTGCCAGGACCTCACTGATGGCCTTTTTACGGGCTATGTTTACTGTATTGTAAATTTGTCTCTTCCGAAGCATATCGGGGCCGGCCATCAGTAGCGTCCTTGTCATGTCGGAATAATACCCGTCGGCTTCCCCGCCCCAGTCAATTATAACAAAATCTCCTCTTTCAATCTTCTTTTCCGTTTGGGCAGCATGGGGCATCGAAGAGTGCTTCCCCGAAGCGACGATGATATCAAAAGGAATTTTCCGGC
>DATJOY010000151.1:0-4156 GCA_035506695.1 Dissulfurispiraceae bacterium | reverse complement strand
GACACCGCATGTCGTTATTTCGCCGGATTTGCAAATTATTATGCTGCCTGACGCTACTCCGGAAATTGTTGTTGAATATGCTGGGAACGATGAACAAGGGATATTGGCAAAACTTCGATATAACAGAATACTCGATATTTTTCTTGGGATAACTTGTTATCATCTGCAAAACCACTGGAGAACGTCGATAAAGAACAAGGGACAAGTGGAAATCGATGACCTCTATGTCGGACTGGATATTGACGGCAGGCAGTACGTGATCCCGATAGAGGCCAAGGGCAGGAAAGACCATATATCAAAGACGCAGATTGTCCAGAATATAGCATTTGCTCGCGAAAGATATCCCAAATTGATTATTCGTCCTATTGGTATCCAGGAAGTTCAAAACAATGAGATCGTTGTAATCGAATTCACAGCCGGTGAGACCCCGGACGCCATAAAAATTAGAGAGATGCGTCGCTACAGACTTGTTCCGATGTCTGAGTGCCCTGTGAATGAAGCATGAAAGCACAACGGGAGCATGGGAAAACTATTTATGAGGAGACGCTGAGATTTGTCCATGCAAAAAGAAAATAGCACAAGAATCGACAGGGCCGAAGCCCTTGATCTCTTCAAGTCCGCGGATCTTCTCGATCTCGGGGAGAGGGCGGACGGGATACGCCAAACGTTGCATCCTGAAGGTGTAGTCACGTTTGTGGTAGACCGCAATATCAATTACACCAACGTTTGCATAAACCAATGCAGGTTCTGCGCCTTTTATCGGGAGGCCGGAAGCCCCGAGGCTTATGTTCTGTCCGAGGATGAGCTGTTCAAAAAGATAGAAGAGACCATCGCACTCGAAGGCACTCAAATACTTTTGCAGGGCGGTTTGCATCCCGACCTCGGACTCGATTATTACACTGCGCTTCTCAAGTCGATCAAGTCCCGATTCGATATCAATGTCCATGGATTTTCGCCGCCGGAGGTATGTTATCTGGCAAGAAAACATAATCTGTCGATTCGAGAAACCATTCAAATACTGAAGGATGCAGGACTCGATTCCATCCCCGGCGGCGGCGCGGAGATATTGTCAGACCGGGTGCGCGAGGTGCTGAGCCCGAAAAAGATTAAGTCCGGGGAATGGCTGAGAGTAATGGAAGAGGCCCACGGGCTCGGCATGAGGACGACAGCTACTATGATGTTCGGCAGTGTTGAAGGACCGGAAGACATTATTGAACACCTTGATGTAATAAGGTCGCTTCAGGACAGAACCGGCGGATTTACCGCCTTTATCCCCTGGTCATTCCAGCCCGGCAATACGGAACTGTCTGTAGGGGCGTATCGCGATACGCCCCTGCGGCCCGCAACGGCAGTTGATTATCTCAGGGTACTTGCATTGTCGCGTCTTTATCTCGACAATATAAATAACATCCAGGCCTCGTGGGTCACGCAGGGACTTAAGCTCGCTCAGGTAGCATTGAGGTTCGGCGCAAATGATTTCGGCTCGACAATGATCGAAGAGAATGTGGTGCGCGCGGCAGGTGTAAGCTACCTTGTGTCGAAAGAAGATATTGTCAACGCGATAAAAGTTGCCGGTTTTGCCCCGGCCCAACGGAACACTTATTACAAGATCATCAGAAAATTTTAGGGAGGCACCATGACAGATTCCCTTTACGACGTAATCATCATAGGAGGCGGGCCCGGCGGACTGAGTGCGGCCCTATATGCTTCTCGCGCAAAGCTGAAAACCCTTGTTCTCGATAAATCCAGGACGGCCGGTTCTCTCGCATTTGCGACCCTGATTGAGAATTATCCGGGACTTGAAAAGCCCCTGTCCGGAGGTGAACTCCTGGATGTCATGCGCGCTCAGGCAACCGGTTTCGGCGCGGAATACAGGGAGGCACAGGTCATCGGCGTATCTCT
Organism: Dissulfurispiraceae bacterium; assembly: GCA_035506695.1. Taxonomy (GTDB): domain Bacteria; phylum Nitrospirota; class Thermodesulfovibrionia; order Thermodesulfovibrionales; family Dissulfurispiraceae; genus Fen-1308. Next base: position 2,254 of record DATJOY010000151.1, on the reverse strand, counting down.
TTCCGGCGAGGTCAAAGAGGTCTTTACCATGGAAGCTACTTATCAGTCAAAGACGGTGATAATTGCAACAGGATCAATGGGCAGAAAGGCCGCGATTAAGGGTGAGGAAGAATTCCTCGGTCGCGGCGTGAGCTATTGCGCTATATGCGACGCAGCATTTTTCAAGGGCAAGACTGTATGCGTTCTTGGGGATTCTGAGGAGGCGGCAAAAGAGGCGGGCGTTCTGTCACGCTTTGCCGAGACAGTATACCTGATATCGCCCTCTGCAAAACTGAAGGTCGAAGAAGATCATCCGTCGTTACAGATACGAAATGTGAAGCTGCTCCTCGGCAAATCCGTCATTGCCATCGAGGGTGGTGATCTTGTCCAGAAGATCAGGATGAGGGACAGCTCTGGTGAGAGCGAGCTTGTGCTTGATGGAGTCTTCGTTTACCTGCGCGGAAGCAAGCCTATAGTGGATTTCCTCCAGGGCTCCGTCGGGGTGACGGAAGAGGGTTGCATTGTTACAAACCGGGCGATGGAGACTAACGTGCCGGGAGTATTTTCGGCCGGTGACGTCACCTGCACGGAAGCTCGTCAGGTCGTAATCGCTGCAGCCCACGGGTGCCTGGCAGCGCTGTCCGCGGAGAAATTCATCTTCGGCAGGAAAAAGGCAAAAGCCGACTGGCACTGACAGGGTCTGAAGTGAGAAATTAATAGAATGCGAATCAATCATAGGTTGTATGAGAATCCTTCTTGGGGCATATCATGAACGATGAAGAACTGAAGACCATGGTCCTTGATTATATGGAAAACGGCTATCTCGAAAACATTATCGATATGTTCAAGCACGACGAAAGCCTGTATCCGCTTGTCATCGACATGATAAAAGACGAACGCGTGAGGGTAAGGCTGGGAGCTGTCGCCCTGGTCGAGGAACTTGTCAAGATCAATGCCGGGCCATTCGTGAGGCTCATCCCTGCTATCGGCGGCCTGCTCGAAGATCCGAATCCGACACTCCGCGGTGATGCCGCATACCTGCTCGGCATAATCAGGCATGCCGATGCACTGCCTTTCCTGATAAGCGCGAAAGATGACAATAATAGATTCGCGCGGGATATTATTCGCGATTCGATAGACGAGATTACCTGCAGCAATTAAGTGTATTCATCCGTCAGTGGCCGTGAGCCCACTTTATTTCACTCAAAGTCCACAGTTTGCAGCCAAAGATCATTGTACAAGGTTTCTCCAGAAATTAGGACCGATTCAGCATGACCTCGCAGGCCACGATCCAATCGCGGAAAACTTCTATCCGTGTTTCAGATGCTTGCAACTCTAGACTGCAAAGCTCCTTCTGCCTGCTGATAAATCCGCCGCGGTCCTCCTCCGGAATCCCGGCAGTTTGAAAAAGGTCGAGGAGCATGTCTCCGGGAACCGCAACTTCCAGAATACCGCTGCCCTTCAGAAAGTTTGAAAAGGCCGCTTGCTTTTTCAGGTCTTTGAGCATCTTCATCATAAATGGTTTTTGTCGCAGGAGCCCGCCGCGGAACTCTGCAAAGGCCGCAGCATAACGTTGATTCGTGAACTTTCCGTTCTTCCAGACTTCGCAGGAGGTTTCATCAGCTGCCCGGTATCCCTTGCACCTTGAAAAGGCGCCCTTCCGTTGTTCCTTGAAGACGGCATCCTGCCTTTCTTCCGGATATATGGCGCAGAAGGGGACAAGAGAACATTGTGCAGGCTTTCCGCCTTCCTTATGCAACCTGCAGAGGTTATCATCCCCCAGCATGGCACAGCGCGGCTTGCGCCAGTTGCCTGCTATGAAGTCTCCGACGATGAACCGGCCACGGTCACTGGTGCCAATCGCCTCAAGAAAAACCTCATGATTTTGGTCGACAGGAATGTATTTCCTGAACCCGACTGTAATAGGAAAGTCCCGGTAAAACTTCTTTATTTCGTCTATCGTTATCATTGTCGCGCCGCCGCAGCAAGCTCCAGCGCACTCTACTACGCACTCAAAGTTGCATGTCCCCTGCTTCAGGACCGGATTCTCATTTGTCGGACCCGTCTGAGAATTACGTGACGTAGCGCTGCCGCAGCACCTCTTGTATTTCTTCCCGCTTCCGCAGGGACATGGTTCATTTCGTTCCATAATGATCTGCCCTTCTTTGCTGCTGTTGTATGCTATTGCGGATGGACTGGATGCCCGAAGGCTTTATAGCGATACCTTAGCTGATTTTCATACTGCTGAATAGATCAGAAAAAAAATGCGCCATGA
>DATJOY010000150.1:0-2691 GCA_035506695.1 Dissulfurispiraceae bacterium | reverse complement strand
ACTTCGGGTCTTATCGGTCCGTTTTATGTCAACACACATTACCTGGCCGGAGGAAGGGTGGCCGCCCTTGAGCTCCTGGACCTGATAACCGAGCACCCGCAGGGGATTTCCGCCATTCACCAAAAGGTCATGGAAATCCATGAGACGCATCCCATCTTCAGGGACATAATACGAAAAGCCATTGATCTGATTAAGACAAGCGCCGACGTTTCAAGGATAGATTTTGTCAGCGGCGGAGAGAGACGCGACTGGTTTTTCCATTCGATTGTAGCAGAGCTGCTCGATAAGCCTGCCCTTTTCATCTACAAGGACGCATCCGTAATTGTAAAAGAGGGCCGTGAGGTCGGGCGTGTAGACAGTATAGAAGGTGCAAATGTCCTTCATGTCGCAGATCTTGTTACTATCGCCAGTAGTTATGTAAAAGTATGGGTGCCTGCCGTCAAACAGCTTGGCGGCGCGATTACTCATGCACTGAACATCGTTGACAGGTGCCAGGGTGCCTCCAAAGTGCTGAAAGGCTGCGGGATAGCGACCATGTCTCTGGCCAAAATAGATGTCGATCTCTTTCATGCAGCTTCGCAGCGCGGTTATATTTCGAGGGCACAGCATGGGATGATCGTGGACTATCTGCGAGACCCTTTTACCACGATGAAGAAATTTCTTCTGGAGAACCCTGAATTTCTTAAGGACTCGCTCGCATCGGACGAAGCCAAGATTGCCGCAAGAGCAAGGCAGTGTTTGGCTGATGATTTGTATAAGCTGAATCTTGCTTAAACTTTTATGTCGATAAGGCTTTTCAGTATCTGGTCTTCGGTCTGGAGCGATTTGACATTGGCCTGGACCCCGAACTTCTCGATCATCATGTCTGTCATTTCTTTTGCGACATCCACTCCGGCATCCTGACTTTGGCTCAGCGTTACTTTGACCCCGCCGTTGGCATCGTCGCTCATATTTGTGCTGGTCGGTTTGAATCCGGCAGTATTCATGTTGGCGATGTTGTTTGCCGTAACATTCAGGGCTGTACCGAAAGCGTTCAATGCACTAAGCGCGCTGTTATTGATGTTCCCTATTGCCATAGTTCCCTCCTTAGCTGCGTAATAAAAACCGACGAAGCAAATGTATCCAATATAGTTATCGGATGAAAAGGGGGAAACTTTAACCGGTTTGTCCGGGCAAGTAATAGTCGATCCAGGGTGTAGCTGGTAATTCGGGGTTATCTTTCAGGATATGCAGGGCTTCCGCCCGCTCTGCGGGGTATGACTTTCCCCAGTCGGAAAAGTCGTTTGCCAGCATTTCGAGGCTCAGCAGCATGGAGGCGAGGGATTTCCATCCGTCTTTCTCGCGGTTCGCCAGGACCTTGTCGGCAATAAAAATTGTTACTAGTGCCCCGAGACTCCACCAAGGTATGAGGAAGGTGAAGCAGATAATCCCTATACTTCCGAAAAAACACCATTTGCGGACCCTGAAATAACGGTTGGCCTTGTTCAGTAATTCCATTGCCTCCGGGAAACGCCCGATCACTTCAAGGTTGCGGGCCGTTTCAATACGTGCGCCCAGCTTGTCGAAGCCTTTCTCACGGTGAAATTTCCGTACGGTCTCCGACGATATATTGAAAAGATCGATGGGGATAAATCCTGTTTTCATTTCGGCCTCGCGTTCATGCTTCCATAACGATACCAGAGAATCGGCTTGATGCGCAAGATTATTAAAATAGTGCTTGAAATAATAATTTTAAAATGATATTATTTCCAGCAAAGCATGAACAACCCGGGGGTGACATGTCCATAAGGGTAGTTTACCATGATAACACTCACGATTTGATTTCAGTCTACGTCCTTCAGCTTGGGATCGAATGCAGGAAAATCAAGATGTTTTACCGTGATTCCGAAAAGCGATGGGTCACTGTCGGCGTTGATCCTGTCAGAAAGGGCCGCGAAATCTTCTACAAGGGTCCTGAGCGGCGGGTTGTAGGCAAGTCAGTCGAAGCAACGATTCCTGCACACATCAGCAACTTTTAACAAACAAGATTCCGCACCGCGTAATTAAAGGGGCTGGCGGCTCTCGTCCCCGTTGCCGCAGTTTCCACTAATCAGACCCACAATTGTTCTTATGTCTGGTAAAATAGGGCAGGAGGGCGTTTGTGAAGAGTCTCCGATCCCTGATCATTCTGTTTTTTCTTTTTATGGTGGGCGCCTGCTCCAATGAACCGATCATTTCTGTTGATCTGTCAAAGCGCAGCGATATTGCTGTAACGAGGGAAACAGGTGTTGTGACATATGCCTATCTTCCCCAATATGCTCACAGTATATCGTACCAGCGGCATCATAAACTGGTTGAATATCTCCGAAGGGAAACCGGTCTTAAAATAGAGCAGATATTCCCCGACACCTTCGATGAGCATATTAAACTGGTCGGACAGGGCAAGCTCGACATATCATTTTCAAATCCCATGGTCTACGCCATTATTGCAAAGCGTTACGGATCTCGGGCATTTGCGCGCATTGTAGAACCAAACGGAAAAGCGGAATACAGGGGACTTATTATTACGCGCTCTGACAACAAGGCGATTCATAATTTGCAGGATTGTCGGGGCAAACGCTGGTATGCCGTTGATCCCGCCTCTGCCGGCGGATATCTTTACGGCCTGGGACATTTTTATGAACATGGCATCAGGAAAGAGGATTTTTGGGA
>DATJOY010000149.1:0-4911 GCA_035506695.1 Dissulfurispiraceae bacterium | reverse complement strand
AAGGAGCATCGGGACGATGCTCCTTTTTTGTTTCCTTTGCTGACTCGCTACTACATCTCGGTTATCGTAATCGCCCCTGTAGGACACATGCTGAGGCAGGTCTCACAGAAAACGCACTCGCCGGATTGGTAGGGATCGCTCTTGCCGTCCGTAATCTTGAATACCATCTGCGGGCAGTTGTTGACGCACTCCTCACAACCGTCGCATTTAGCCGTATCGATTGCAACCAAATACATGTACTTCACCTCCTTATATGTATATATACTGTCTCACACGAATTAATCGTATCAGATAACTTTTTTAATATAACAAATCTCAGTCGGATATTGTCAATGGGAACAGTCGTTTATATACTTAAAAATTAGGCCATTGCGCAGACAGACAGCTCAAAAAAGGGCGGTCCTGAATTATGGACCGCCCAGATTTATTAAACGCCCGGCAGGATTAGTGTATCGCCTCTCCGCCTGACTCCTCTTTCACTGATACCGCAATCTTGTAAAGGATGGTCAAGACCAGGAACCCTATTCCCCAGACCCCGGCAGCTATGAGGAACTCAGGGGTCGTGGGCCAGTATTCTGTGATCCCCTCAAACGGGTTCGGGACAAAACCACCGACGATAAGACCGAACCCTTTGTCTATCCAGAGAGATATAAATACACATCCCGCCGCAAAAGCCAATATCGTTTCGTTCCTCCTCAGGAACGGGAAGACCAGAATACTTAATGCAACAATTGCAAGTATGGTTGAAAGCCACATAAGCCATACAAGCTGGTGGTGGCCTTCAAGTCCCTTGTACAGATAGATGAACGACTGCATATGCCCCGGGATCCCGCTGTAGAAGGCTGTGAAGAACTCAAGACCGAGGAAAAAGCAGCTTGTTATCATGAAGTATGTCACAATCTTTCCGAGGGTCTGAATGGCCTCTTTGCCCGGGTCGAATTTTGAGTACTTTCTGACGATCAGTGCAAGTATAATTAGGAGCGCGGGACCGCCTGCAAAAGCCGATGCGAGAAATCGGGCGGCCATGATGGCTGAAAGCCAAAAATGCCTGCCCGGAAGGCCGGCATACAGGAATGCTGTAACGGTATGGATCGAGGGGGCCCACACAATCGAAAGAATGACGAACGGCTTCACCCATTTCGGCGGGGCGATTCCCTTTCGCTCGGCCCCCAAAGATGTCCAACCGACAAGAATGTTCAAAAGCAGATATCCAGCCAATACGCACATATCATAAAACATGACCGAGTTGAAAGTCGGATGAAGTATGACATTCAGCACACGCAGCGGTTGTCCCATATCTACGAATATGAACAGCATGCACATAAGGACCGCGGGTATGGCAAGGAATTCCCCCAGGATGGTTATCTTGCCGAATGCCCTGTAATCATGCAGGTAGAACGGCAGTACTACCATGACTCCGGATGCAGCAACCCCGACAAGAAATGTAAACTGGGCAATGTAAAAGCCCCAGGAGACGTCCCTGCTCATTCCGGTGATGCCGAGGCCCGTCATGAACTGGTATATGTAGCAAGCAACCCCGATGCCTATTACCGCCATAAGGGCGGCAATCCACGACCAGTATAAATTGCCTCCTTTAAGGGCTTTTTCAATCATGATCCTTACCTCCTATGACATAATAAACGCTCGGCTGGGTGCCGAGTTCGGGTTTGCGCCTGATTGTAAAGTTGGTATCTATGACTTTCCGAACTTCAGAATTCGAGTCTTCAAGGTCTCCAAAGACTATGGCTCCGTTTGACACCTCGGCACAGGCAGGCTGGACGCCCTTTGCAAGCCTCTCGTAGCAGAACGTGCACTTTTCGACCACACCCTTGGTTCTTGTCGGGAATTCCAGGTTCAGGTCCTTTTTGATGAAAGGCCTCGGATCTCTGAAATTAAAGCTCCTGGCACCGTACGGGCAGGCAGCCATGCAGAACCGGCAGCCGATGCAACGGTGCATGTCCATCATGACGATCCCGTCAGTTTTTCTTTTAAAGGTAGCCTTTGTAGGACAGACTCGCACGCATGGAGGGTTTTCACAATGATTGCAAAGCACGAGGAAAGGCATATGCTTAAAATGAGGCGACATAAACTCGCCTTCATTGCCGGGGAAGGCATGTTCATACGATTCCGGCCATATCCATTTTATTTCCTGCTGCGGATGATCAGGATCGACCTCAGGCACATTGTGGACCTGATGACATGCATCGACACACTTCTGGATTTCTGCATCGGATTTCAATTTGGACATGTCAATCGCCATGCCCCATCTCTTTGCAGTAAGTCCCTTCGGGTCCGGCTTAAATGGACCCGAAGCCTCGATTTCTTTCTTTACGGTTGCTGCAACAGACGCACCACTGAGCCCCAACACCGCGCCGAATCCAGCTATCCTGAGAAAATCTCTTCTATTAATACTCATGGCTAAACTCCCTCCTTCGGCGCGATATGGCAATCCCAGCAATACGGCTTTACCGCTACGAAATTATGACATTCGTCACAGAACTTCGACTTGTTGGAATGGCAATGCATACAGGTATTCTGGAGGCTCATGTTGTACTCTTTCCCGTCGGTCGCAATGTAGAGTCTGTTGCCATCCCGGACCACTTCGTCCCTCCACTCGTTCAGCATCTGCATATGCGTGGTCTTCATGTGGTCCTTGCTTTCGACGCATTGTTTCTTGGCCATCTGATTGATAGTAGGGGTATCAATACTCGGCGATGGCTTTGCTACAGCCTTCCCGAGGTTAAGCGTAAAAGGAAGCGTCGCGATCACGATGAAGATTACCAATCCTGCTATGATCTTTCCGCTGTCGTACATGCTATTGACCCTCCTTTCCCGGAAGGGGCTCTGCCCTGAGATTAGTCTCTCTCTCTTTTTCGCCCTTCATGACAAGGGCGTTGGCGACCAGTTCATGAGTACCGGTTACCCTCACTCCGGGCACCCAGTAATCCATCAAGGGAGGCAATGTCGCCCTGTCGATTGCACAGATATTGGCAAGCATGTTCACCCCGTGTTTTTCATGCACATACTTGACGGCATTGGCCCGAGGGAACCCTCCCCTCATCCTCAATTCCATGTCTTCACTTGCGTTGAGGCCAGAACCGCTGCCGCAGCAGAAGGTTTGTTCACGAATGGTATCTTCAGGCATTTCGTGGAAGTGATTGCAGACGCTCTTGATGACATATCTGGGCTCTTCCATGAAGCCCATTCCTCTTGCCGTGTTGCATGAATCATGATAAGTGACGATCAGATTGTCGTTCCTGCTCGGATCCAGCTTCAGCTTACCATTCTTTATAAGGTCGGCCGTGAATTCGACCACGTGGACCATCTTGGTCGATTTTGCATTCTCGAACTTCGTCCCGGTTATGGGCGAAACAGGTTGTTCGAGGAAATCCGCGGGTCCGTTGAAGGTATCCATATACTGATGCAGGACCCTCCACATATGGCCGCATTCCCCACCAAGAATCCATTTTACGCCGAGTCTCTTGGCCTCGGCATATATTTTTGAGTTGAGCCTCTTGGCCATCTCCATCGAGGTGAAGAAACCGAAATTGCCGCCCTCCGAGGCATACGTACTCCATGTGTAGTCGAGGCCGAGCTCGTGAAAGAGCATCAGATAACCCATTGCAGTGTATGTGCCGGGATCCGCGAACAGGTCGCCCGAAGGAGTAACAAAAAGTATCTCTGCGCCCTTCCTGTTGAAGGTCGGCTCTATCTTGATACCTGTAATGTCCTCGATATCGTTAAGGAAAAATTCTATACTACTCTTAATTGTGTGAGGTTCGAGTCCGAGATGGTTGCCCTTCATGTAGCAGTTTGCAGCCGGGCCGGTTATCCATCCGATGTTCAGACCCAGAAGGTTCATAAGCTCGCGCCCCATGATTGTTATCTCAGCCTGGTCGATGCCGTACGGGCAAAAAAGCGAACAACGGCGGCATTCTGTACACTGATAGAAGTAATACCACCACTCCTTGAGCACGTCGAGGGTCAGTTCTCTGGCCCCGGCATACTTGCCGAACACCTTGCCCGCCGGGGTGAAGTAATGCCTGTAAACAGACCGCAATATCTCGGCCCTTACTACAGGCATGTTCCGTGAATCGCCGGAGCCGAGGAAGAAGTGGCATTTGTCTGCGCAGGCACCACACCTGACGCATACATCCATGAAGATATGAAAAGAGCGGTATTTCTGGAGCCTTTCCTTGATACCTTCAAGTACAGTCGTCTTCCAGTTGTCCGGAAGCTTCCAGTCCTCTTCGGCCGGCGACCAGTCCCTTGCATTGGGCAACTCAAGCACCTTGAGGTCCTTGCCCTTTGCGCCGTGGCAGTACATGCCCGGCCTGATATCAATGGGGAATTGAGACCAATGTTTCTTCGGCTTAAGATCTATTTTTGAGAGCTGTTCTGGTTTCGGGATCTTTGCCATTGTTACTCCTTTTCTACTGGCAAGCCAGCCTTTTTCATTTTCTCCCTGAACTCGTCCTCATACTCAGCGTAGGTATGGACATGAACGGGATAATTCCAAGGATTAATATGTCTGACCATGCGGCTGTTGTTCGCAAGGTTCCTCGTCGGGCTCATAAACACGCCCCCCAGATGCATCAGCTTGCTGAACGGGAAATACGCAAAGAGCGTGCTCACGAGGAATAGGTGAATATAGAAGATAACGCCGATTGAGCCCGGGGCAACAGGATTCAGGGTTACCAGACCCATCGCCACCTGCTTTACGCCCACGATATCGACCCGGATAAAGTATCTCATCAATATTCCGCTGACTCCGATGCTGAATATCAGAAAGAGCGGGAAATAATCGGCAGGCAGGGAGATGAAGCGAATCTGGGGCATTACTACTCTCCTGAGAAACAGGAAAGTGACACCCAGAAGGAGTGTCAGGTCGGTAATATATACCAGCGGCAC
>DATJOY010000148.1:0-5081 GCA_035506695.1 Dissulfurispiraceae bacterium | reverse complement strand
GTCCGGCGTGAGTTCAATTGCAACTGCTCCGATGTTCTCTTCCAGACGCGAAAGCTTTGTGGTGCCGGGGATTGGCACGATCCACCGCTTCTGCGCAAGAAGCCAGCCGAGCGCTATCTGAGCCGGGGTCGCCTTCTTCCGCTCTGCGATCTTCATAAGCAGGTCGACCAGGGCCTGATTCGCTTTCCGGGCTTCCGGGGTAAAGCGAGGTACGATGTTGCGGAAGTCAGTCTTGACGAACTCCGTCTTCTCGTCGATCTTTCCGGTGAGAAAGCCTTTGCCAAGAGGACTGAAAGGAACGAGACCGATCCCGAGCTCGTCGAGTGTCGGCAACAATTCCTCCTCGGGCCGTCTCCACCACAGCGAGTATTCGCTCTGAATGGCAGAAACCGGCTGGACTGCGTGGGCACGGCGGATCGTTTTCGCTCCCGGCTCAGAAAGACCGAAGTACTTCACCTTTCCTTCCCGGATCAGGTCCTTCACCGTTCCCGCCACTTCTTCGATCGGCACATTCACGTCAACACGGTGTTGATAGTAGAGGTCGATGGCATCAACCCTGAGCCTCTTGAGCGAGCCTTCGAGGCTCTGCCTGATGCTTTCGGGCCGACTGTCCTGGACCTGCTTCCAGTCGGGTCCCATCCTGATGCCAAACTTGGTTGCTATCACCACTTTCCCGCGAAAGGGAGCGAGGGCTTCGCCCACGATCTCTTCATTAGTATAGGGGCCGTAAATTTCAGCAGTGTCAAAGAATGTGACACCGCGTTCCACAGCTTTCCGTATAAGAGAAATCATCTCCTGTTTGTCTGCGGGCAAACCGTAGGCTATGCTCATTCCCATGCAGCCGAGCCCGAGAGCAGAAACCTCAAGCCCGTTATTTCCTAATTTACGTTTTTTCATTTTTTCTCCTTTCATCTTTCAGGACTGAACTGCTTTCTTAGAGTTTACTCACATTTGTTTGCCACTCTATCGATGATTTTATTGTAATTCCGGAAGAACAAAAGCAGGTAGACCAATCCTGCTCATTTCTTGCCTGATCCTGCTAACTCTTCTATAAATAGGTTGTAAAGCCAACCGGCATCTGGTAGTATTGAATAGGAGGTATTAATGAATAAGCAGGCTATCAATAGGTCATTTAGGAATGACGACATGGAAGTTCCACTCGGAGTTTTGGGAAAGAGCATTGCCCGATGGACCGACAAGAGCGACCGGATTGAGACGGCGATCCCGGGATTGATACTTGCTAAACGGGACGAGCCGAGCGAACCGGTGGGTATCCTGTATGAACCTTGCATCTGCGTGATTGCACAAGGGGCCAAACGCGTGCTGCTTGGAGACGATGCGTATGTATATGATGCGCACCATTTCCTGCTTACGTCCGTTGATCTGCCCACGGTGGTGCAGGTCATCAATGCGAGCCAGGAGAAGCCCTACCTGGGGCTCGTACTGAGGCTCGATCAACGCGAGATATCTCAACTGATGGTTGACAGCAACCTGCCGCCGCCCCGCATGCAGCAATCGAGCCGTGGAATGGCGACCGGCGAGGTCACGCGGCCTCTCCTCACGGCCATTCAACGGTTGATCGATCTGCTTGACGAGCCGATGGACATTCCTATCCTTGCGCCGATCATTAAGAGAGAAATATTTTACCGTTTGCTTGTGGGCGATCAGGGAGCGCGTCTTCGACAGATTGCGTCATCAGGAAGCCAGAGCAACCAGATAGCGCGCGCAATCGATTGGTTAAAGGATAATTTCACACAACCGTTGCGTATCGATGACCTTGCGACTCAAGTCAATATGAGCACATCGACCTTCCACCATCATTTCCGGTCTCTGACGGCCATGAGCCCGTTGCAGTACCAAAAATGGTTGCGTTTGAACGAAGCGCGTCGTTTGATGCTCGCCGATCGTGTGGATGCAACAACCGCGGCATTTCAGGTCGGCTATGAAAGCCCGTCCCAATTCAGCCGCGAGTACAATCGCTTGTTTGGCGACTCACCATTGCGCGACATCACGAATCTGCGTCAAACAACTGCTAAATTGGCTTAACAAGTCTTGCCGTTCTGTCACTATGAACTGCCGACTCGCGCCAAAATATGAAACAACCCTTCCAGTGTACGATTACTGCATGAGTAAGACAGCTGAATCCAGACAAAAATACGGGTTTGCCTTGTTGCAAACCCTTGCAAAACGATGAGAGATTGATTGTTTGGTATGGCGGGGCGGACGGGGCTCGAACCCGCGACCTCCTGCGTGACAGGCAGGCGTTCTAACCAGCTGAACTACCGCCCCAAAGCGGTATTGCTGCGGTGCTGCATGCAACTAATGGTAGGCGGTACAGGGATCGAACCTGTGACATCAGCCTTGTAAGGGCTGCGCTCTCCCAGCTGAGCTAACCGCCCAAAGAAAATATATTTAACACTACAAACCCTGCTTTTGTCAATTCTTTGCAGATGCTAATTCCAGATCTCAAGGACCAAGGTGCCCTCTTCCGCCTAAACTGAAACACTACCAAATTTCCCGGCCCTTTAACTCCAGAACTGCTTTTAGGGTATACTCATAATTACACCTATATGGAAAGAACGCAGAGGTTTTCAGCACTATACACCCGCGATTTCAGGCTTTTCTGGTTCGGACAGATCATATCGCTCTCCGGCACATGGATGCATTCCATGGCCCAGAGCTGGCTTGTTTATTCGATGACCAAGTCCCCGCTTTATCTGGGATTTATAGCCTCTCTTTCATCGCTTCCTATCTTACTGTTTACACTAATCGGCGGTTCCGTCGCCGACAGGTACCCGAAGCGGAATATTATCATCGTAACGCAGATTCTTTCGATAATCCCTGCATTCATATTGGGGGTGCTTACCTACACCAATGTCGTACAGGTATGGCATGTCGGCGTCATCGCCTTTTTTTTCGGCACGGTAAATGCCTTTGATGTTCCTGCGAGGCAGTCATTTCTCGCTGAGGTAGTAAGCAGGGGCGACATAACCAACGCTATAGCGCTCAATTCAGCGGCCTTCAACGGTGCAAGGATCGTCGGCCCTATGATTGCCGGATTTATTATCGCAAGCATGAGCATACCGGCATGTTTTTTCCTGAATGCGCTCAGTTTCGTGCCGGTCGTGATCGCCCTGACGAAAATCAAGGCTGCGGGCATGCCGGTAAAGACCGGAAAAGGCTTTGTTGAGGGGGTCGGAGAGGGCTGGAAATTTGTTGTGAGAGACCGGCCGGTTTTTTATATCATGTCGCTGATAGCTATCTTCAGCCTTTTCGGAATCCCGTATATTACCATGCTTCCGGTGCTGGCCGTTGAGGTTCTTGATGCCGGCGTCAAAGGTTTGAGCCTGCTGATGTCGGCGGCGGGGGTCGGTTCATTCGCGGCGGCAATGTTTGTCGCCTTCAAGGGCGAGATCGAAGGCAAAGGAGTATATATCCCGGTTGCTGCAATCGTCTTTTCGGCGGCTATAATGATTATTTCGCTTTCACACAACTTTTATCTGTCGTCTGCCGTCATCTTTTTTGCCGGCTGGGGGATCGTCAGTTTCCTTGCCGTCGCCAACAGCTTCATCCAGCAGGCTGTGCCGAATGAACTCAGGGGAAGGGTGATGAGCCTTTACACGCTGGTATTCCTGGGGTTTGCCCCGATAGGAAATTCGGCGATAGGTTTTGCGGCCCACTATATCGGCACGCTGCCGTCACTGAGAATTTTTGCCGCGATATGCATCGTGAGCAGCCTCTTATTTTTTGTTCTCTTCGAAAAGAGCTACAGGGAGAGAACGGTATGAAACTGCTCGCTGTAGAAACTGCTACGATGCTCGGAGGGATTGCAATCATGGATGGTATGACCCTTGTGGCAGAGTCGCGGATCAATGTCAGGGTCACGCATTCCGAGCGGCTCATGAAAGAAATCGATCATGCGCTGACAACCGCGGGTATGGATATAGGAGACATTGACGTGTTCGGCATATCGGCCGGCCCCGGCTCCTTTACGGGCCTGAGGGTGGGGCTCAGCACAGTCAAGGGCCTTGTATATGCTACCGGCAAGAAGATCGTCTCTGTGCCGACACTGGAGGCCTTTGCCTGGAACGTTCCGTTCAGCGACCGTCTGATATGTCCCATGCTCGACGCGAGAAGAAAAGAGGTTTACGCGGCGCTATTCAGATGGTCGGCAGACGGATTCACGAGGGTGATGAATGAGCAGGCACTGAAAGCCGGAAGGCTTGTTTCAATGATCGACTCTCCGACAGTTTTTTTGGGCGAGGGTGCTGTTCTCAACAGACAGCTTATCGAGCAGGAACTTGGGGACAAGGCCTTGTTCGGCGCGCCTCCCCAGATGGTGCCGTCCCCGGCGAATGTCGCCTTTCTGTGCATGAGAAAGGCTGTCAGGGGCGAATACGGCGACGCACTTGCCGAGGTTCCGGCCTACCTGAGACGTTCCGAGGCCGAAATCAAGTTTGCGGTTTAGTCTGGTATGGATACTGTCGTCATTCGCGATATGCTACCTGAAGATGTGCCGGACGCCGTCGTCATCGAGCGCTCATCTTTCACCATGGCCTGGTCGGAAAATTCCTTTTACAGCGAGGTCTACGGGAGATATTCGATCACCCGGGTTGCTGCAATCAAGGGTCGTGCGGCTGGCTATGTCATCGCCAGGATCATTTTGGACGAAGGGCACTTGCTCGATCTTGCAGTGCATCCCGGCTTCAGAAGGATGGGTGTCGCGAGGATGCTGCTTGAGGATGTCATCAGGGGACTGAGGATAAACAGGTGCAGGGCATTCTATCTTGAAGTTAGGGAATCGAATGCCGCGGCCCGAGGGCTTTATGAAAATATGGGCTTTACGATTATCGGTACAAGGAAGACCTATTATAAAAATCCTGTCGAAGACGCCTGCATAATGATGCTCGAACTTTGATATGCCCCACCCGTATTATTGGTATTATATTTCAGCGCAATATGCTACTATTTTGATAGATGATCAGAAAATTGAATATTAGCTCGGTGGTCGTATAACATTCCATTCCGAATGTTATACGGGTCTGGATAATAACTTGTTGGAAGGGACGAGGAAATATGGA
>DATJOY010000147.1:0-9674 GCA_035506695.1 Dissulfurispiraceae bacterium | reverse complement strand
TGTGAGAACGCGTGATTATGAGTAGCACCAATTCAGCTGCCGCAATATGGCTGACCCGAAGATTACGACATGAAGCACGCTCGAACGGTTTTCGGCAGGTGCGTGGGTTATTTTCGAAAAGTGCGAATCAGCTGATTTCCGACGGATCTCGGGTAGCGAGTGAATCTGGGTCCCATCGCTAAAAACATCAAGTCAGTTCATTTGAGCTTGCTATCGATGAAGGTTTCTCCCGGCATTTCACGCTGGGGAAAATATGTTCCAGGTCCTCATTCAATACAAGAGTTTAATCTGGGGCACGGAAGATACATAAAGTTACGGGACATACTTAACGGTCATCAAACAGTGAACCCAGTGCGGACTCCTGTGAGTACCTGATGGTTGCCAGGGCGCGGCTGTCTTCGTAGACTTGTATGAGAAATAAACTTTGGAAGATAGGTCCCGGAGGCCGGTATTAAGTCGCAAATTGCAGCTCCGGCTTAAATAGCATCCTGCTTATCAAAACTCCTGACGTTATTTAGCTATAACGAAAATTGCGTTCAGCGCAAAGAGGTTCGGTAGAAACCGTACGGGCTGTTTCTCTCCAAGGTAGTACCTCGCGAGTATCGCTATTTGCTTATGTCTGCAATATTCCTCGAAGTCGCGGATGCTGAGGAAGTGCAGGTTAGGGGTTGAATACCACGAATTCGGCAGGGACTCGGTGACAGGCGCCTTTCCGTGGAAAAAAATATCGATTCGGGCCTTATAATACGCGAAATTTGAGAATCCGACTATAACTTTCTTTGCTACCCTGAGCGCTTCGGCCAGGACAAATTCGACCTTGACCACCTCCTGCAGGCTCTGGTTGAGTATAACGTAGTCAAAGGACTGATCAGGATATTCAGAGAGGCCGGTGTCGATGTCACCATGGAAAACGCTGATTCCCCTGGCTACGCATTTGTAAATCTGTTCGTCCGCAAACTCAATTCCCTGGACCCTCGCGTTTTTTTCGTTCGCGAGAAGCTCGATAAGAGAACCGTCCCCGCACCCGAGATCGAGCACGCGCGAGCCTTGCTCCACAATCTCCAGTATGACACTGTGATCGAGCCTCAGGGTGTCAGATTTCATACAGGTCCGTGCCTCCGTTTTCGTGATACACGCGGTCGAGGAAATGCCGTATCAGCAGGGTCTGTTCCTTAACCTCGAGCAAAAAAGCGTCATGCCCATAGCTCGATTTTATCTCCATGTAAGTGGCGTCGATCTGCCTCATCTTGAGCTGCCTGACGATCTCCTGCGACTGGTAGGCCGGATAGAGCCAGTCGGACTGAAAAGCTATTACGAGGAACCGGACATCAACTTTCTTGTCGGATGACAAAAGTTTGGAGCCGGACAGGTCGAAATAGTCGATGGCTTTTGTGATATAAAGATACGAGTTTGCGTCGAAGCGCCGTACAAAGGCATCGCCCTTATATCTCAGATATCCTTCAACCTCGAAATCCGCTCCGAACCTATAGCTGCGTTCGCTCTCTTTCAGCCTCCGTGAAAATTTATTCTCCATCGACTTGTCGCTCATGTATGTGATGTGCCCGATCATGCGCGCAATCGCGAGCCCGCGTTCCGGCCTCGACTTGCCGTAATATGTGCCGTGATTCCACGCCGGGTCAGCCATTACCGCCTGCCTGCCTACCTCGTTGAAGGCTATCTGCTGGGGCGAATGCTTCAGCGCAGTTGCAATAGGAATGGCGGAACGAATACTTTCCGGATATGATGCAACCCATTGCAGCACCTGCATCCCGCCCATTGATCCGCCTATTACGCAGAGCAATTTTTTGATGCCGAGATGATCTATGAGGGACTTCTGGGCGTTGACCATGTCGGCAATCGTAATGCCCGGGAAGTCGAGCGCATACGGTTCGCCGGTTTCAAGGTTCATCGACGAAGGACCGGTGCTGCCCATGCAACCGCCGATTACATTCGAACAGATGACAAAAAATCTGTCGGTATCTATTGCCTTTCCCGGACCGATCATATCATCCCACCAACCGGGCTTTTCATCCCCCTTGTGATAGCCCGCAGCGTGGGCGTCCCCCGAAAATGCGTGGAGAACCAGGACGGCATTGCCAAGATTATTGTCTGAACTGCCATACATCTCATACGCGAGGGTTATCGGCCCAAGCTTCTTTCCCGATTCGAGCACAAGCTCTTCAGGCGGATGCGCAAAGGTGAAATATTTCGTCTCGACGATGCCTACGCTTTTTTTCAACCCAGGAACTCCGAAAAAAGCCATGTGGACAGATAGCGCTCTCCAGTATCCGGAAGCAGCACGACTATGGTCTTGCCCTCCGATTCTATTCGCCTCGCAACTTCAAGCGCTGCCCACATGGCTGCTCCGCTCGAAATACCTGCGAATATCCCTTCCATCCTTACCAGTTTGCGGGCCATGTCACCGGCATCGTTGTTTGACACACGAACCACTTCATCGTAAACATTCGTATTCAGGATATCCGGCACGAAACCTGCCCCTATGCCCTGGATCTTGTGCGGTCCCGCGTTTCCGCCTGAAAGTACCGCTGAATCGGCAGGCTCGACCGCGATTATTTTAGTGGCGGGTTTCTTACCCTTCAGGACTTCTCCGACGCCGGTGATCGTGCCTCCCGTGCCTATGCCCGCTACGAATATATCCACTGTGCCGCCGGTGTCGGCCCATATTTCTTCGGCAGTAGTCCGGCGATGTATTTCAGGGTTTGTCGGATTCTTGAACTGCTGCGGCATATAGCTCTTCTGATGTTCGTTCAATATCTCTTCAGCCTTTGCAATGGCTCCCCGCATACCTTTTGCGCCTTCGGTCAAAACAAGCTCGGCCCCGAGGATCCTCAGCAACTGACGCCTTTCGAGGCTCATCGTTTCGGGCATCGTCAGTATGAGTCTGTATCCTCTGGCCGCACAGACAAAAGCCAGGGCGATGCCTGTGTTGCCGCTGGTGGGCTCTACAATTACGGTGTCTTTGTCGATCAGGCCTTCTTTTTCAGCCGCGTCGATCATTGAAACGCCTATCCGGTCTTTCACGCTCGAAAGAGGGTTGAAGGACTCAAGCTTGGCCACCACGTTGCACCGGAGCCCCGCTGAAAGCCGGTTTATCCTGACCAGCGGCGTTTTTCCAATCGTTTTCGTAATGTCACTGAAGATATTCATAATTGTCTCCTCAATTATATCAGTTCCTTCCGGCCCGTGATTAAGCCTTGTCCAACGCTTGTTCAATGTCCGCGATGATGTCGTCAATGTTTTCAATCCCTATCGAGAGCCTGATGAAATCATGTGTTACACCTGTAGCGAGTTGCTCCTCCGGCGAGAGCTGCTGGTGTGTCGTTGTGGCCGGGTGGATCGCCAGGGATTTTGCGTCGCCGATATTGGCGAGATGCGAAATGAGTTCGAGCGACTCGATAAACTTTTTCCCGGCTTCAAGATCGCCTTTTATCCCGAAGCCTATGATGCCTCCCGCGCCTTTTTTCAGGTACTTTTGAACGCGGATTTTTTCGGGACTTGAAGCGAGGCCCGGATAGTTCACCCAGCTGACTCTCGGATGTTTCTCCAGATGCTGCGCTACTGCAAGGGCGTTTTCGCAATGCCGGGGCATCCTCAGATGAAGCGTTTCTATGCCCTGCAAAAAGAGAAATGAATTGAAAGGCGATAGCGCAGCCCCCACATCCCTCAGAAGTGTGACACGAGCTTTGATGATATACGCGATATTTCCGAGCGATTTTAATGCCTCGACGAAGTCGATGCCATGATAGCTTGCATCGGGTCCGGAGATAAGAGGGAACTTGCCGTTTGTCCAGTCGAATTTTCCTGAGTCAACGATTACACCGCCCATCGAGGTGCCATGACCCCCGATAAATTTGGTGGCGGAGTAAACAGTGATGTCCGCGCCGAAATCAAAGGGCCTCAAAATATAAGGCGCAACCGTATTGTCGACAATCAGTGGTATGCCGCGCTTGTGAGCCAGCGCAGAAAGCGGCTCGATGTCGGCAACGTCGAGCTTAGGATTTCCAACCGATTCCGCATACAGGGCCTTGGTCCTGGGCGTGATAGCTTTCTCGAATGCCGGCAGGTCGTTCGATTTTACAAAGTTGACCTTTATGCCAAGACGCGGAAAAGTGTAATGAAAAAGGTTGTATGTTCCGCCGTAGAGATTGTCTGCCGAAACGATTTCGTCACCTGCCTGGACGATGTTCAGAAGGGCAAGTGTGATCGCAGACTGCCCGCTTGCAACTGCGAGAGCGCCTGCTCCTCCATCCAGCAGAGCTATTCTTTTTTCCAGGACATCGGTCGTCGGGTTCATGAGACGCGTATATATGTTGCCGAATTCCCTGAGGCCGAAGAGATTGGCAGCATGTTCGGTGCTTTTGAACTGGTATGACGTCGTCTGGTATATGGGCACCGCACGCGCCCCGGTAGTCGGGTCGGGTTCCTGCCCTCCGTGAAGTGCCAGAGATTCGATCTTGAGTTTTGCATCTATTTTGCTCATATTGTCCTCCTGTCAGGGAACGACGCTGCTGTTTATTTGTTAAGAGACAGTTATTCGATTTCAACAGGCAAATGGAAGCTCTGTTTGTCCGTGCTCAAAACAATGGTTGTTTCGATTTTATTTACCCCCGGGAATGTCAGGAGCGAATCGATTGCAAAATCACGATATGCCGCAATATCGCGAGCGGCTATCTTCAGCAGATAGTCCCAATTACCCGTAATGTTGTAGCACTCAAGGATATGGGGCGTTCCCTTTACCTTCGCAAGAAAAGCATTTGATATTTTTCTGTTATGCGGAGACAGATTTACAAACGTAAAGGCAATTATTTCAATCCCGACTTTTTTGCCGTCGATGATCGCAGCATATTGTTTAATGATCCCTGTTTCTTCAAGCCGCCTTGTGCGGCTGAGACAGGCAGAAGGAGAAAGCCCGATTTTTTTTGACAGTTCTATATTGGATACTGAGGCATTGCCCTGAAGAATATCTATTATTTCTTTGTCCAAACTATCAAAATCGGGCATAAGAAAATCCTCCGATATGCTTAAAATAAAGAATAAGATAAAGTATTAATCACAATATACAAAATAATATATGGCAATGTCAAGCCTAAAAAGAATAAACAACTGAATGAGAGGCTCAAATTAACCGGCTGACAGGCTGGGCCGCCCGAGATAATATTCTAAGCCTCGCGGAGCGTTCCATGCGCGGGGAACGCCAGGATGTAAAAAATCGGGGGTATAACTGCCGGAAATTTATTTAAACAGCTCGTCAAGAAAAGACTTCATGGCCTGCCAGGAACGTTTGTCGGCCTTTTCGTTGTAAGCGATTCCTTTAATCCCGTAGCTGTCGGCATCAGGGTTCGTGAAGCTGTGCATTGCGCCGCCGTAAAAAAACATCTGCCAGTCGGCACCCGACCTGCGCATCTCATCCATGAAGATTTTAATCTGGTCCCAAGAAGCAAAGGGGTCATCGGCGCCGTGCAGGACGAGCACCTTTGCTTTCACATCTTTTGTGGCTGCAGGGTCAGGCGTGTCCAGGCTTCCGTGAAAACTGACCACGCCTGCAACCGGAGCGTGTCCCCTTGCGAGTTCAATGACCGTCGTCCCTCCGAAACAATATCCTGTTGCAGCGATTTTATCCGGGATTACGAGGGGATGACTGCTCAATACATCAAGTCCTGCCATCGCCCGGCTGAACATCAATTTTCTGTCATTACGAAAAGCGCCCGATAACTCGGCGGCCTTTTTCGGATCTGCAGTTGTAATTCCCTTGCCGTACATGTCCACTGCGAAAGCTACATAACCCAGCCGTGCAAGATCCTCGGCATGTTTCTTTGTAATTTGGGTCAGCCCCCACCATTCGTGGACAACCAGTACGCCGGGCCGTTTGTCCTTAATACCGTCGTCATAGGCCAGATATCCTTCAAGGACGGCGCTTCCGTGCTTGTACTCCACCGTGGTTGTGCGTATCTCGGCCTGAGCGACAGTGCAAAAGAGCATGGTGATAACAAACGCGATAAGATATCTCATGGCTATCCTCCGATAAAAAGCTTTATAAAAAGTTTAGCAACCTTTCAGAGGATTGCAAATCAGAAGTGTTCAAGTCCGTACGTAACGGCCGGTTGAATCCGGATACAGGCAGAAGAGATTCGTCCTCGGGGGCAATCACAAATCTGATAATAGAAAACAGATCTTATTTTTCTAAAGAATGCTGCGAACCGGATAACTCAGGCTCTTTTGCCTGTATCCGGGTTCAACCGGCCTGAAATGATTTTTTTAATCAGAATGTAACGGAGAATAGGCGCCGGCGGAGTGCCGGCGCCTCTGTATTTATTTCTCTATCGAAAGAAGCTCGATCTCGAATATGAGGGTAGCGTTGGGGCCTATCATTGGACCTGCGCCGCGCTCGCCGTAGGCGAGATTGGAAGGAATGTACACCTCCCACTTCGATCCCTCTTTCATCAGCTGCAGTGCTTCGGTCCAGCCTGCAATGACCTTATCAGCCTGAAAGACAGCGGGCTCTCCGCGCTTGTACGAGCTGTCGAACTCGGTCCCGTCGATCAGTGTGCCCTTGTAGTTTACCTTGACCTTATCTGCAGCAGTGGGTTTATTGCCTGTCCCTTCTTTCAGAATCTTGTACTGAAGGCCGTCCGGCAGCGTGACAACACCCTCTTTCTTTTTATTTTCGGCAAGGAACGCATCACCCGCCTTCTTGTTCTTCTCACCGGTCTCCTTCATAGCTTCCGCTCTCTTGGCAGTAAGTGTTTTCTGAAAATTCGACATGGTATCGCGCATTTCCTGGTCGCCAAGGGAGGCCTTGCCGCCGGTAAGTCCGGCCTTGAATGCGTCGAGGAGTACGTTGTTATCAATGTCTATTGACTGGGCCTTGAAAAAGCCGGCCATGTTGGCCCCTTGCGTGTATCCAAGACTGTAACTCAATTTATCCTTCTCGCTCATCCCTGCTTTTTCCGCTGCGACAGCCTGTCCCGCAAAAAGGGCGAGCGTCGCGACTGCAATCACAAATACTCTCATTACCTGACTCCTTTCGAATAATTATTTATATCCATCCGGATATGTAATTACAACCTGCAACTGCTTCCGATATTTTAGCATTCCATCACCCGGAATAAGCAATATTTTGTGTGAAGATCGCCGGTCGGCGAGTCACCGCTTAACAGGTCATATTATACCAATAAAATGTGCCATGAAGAATGAAATATGTGATATTATTGTAAAAGCTCCGCAAAGGAGGATGTATGAAGCCTGCAATATCACTGATAATTATATTTTTGTTCGGTCTCTCTGCTGTATCGTCCTATGCAGAGATGCATAAATGGGTGGATGAAAAGGGCCGCACCTGGATAACCGATTATCCCGAACCCAAGGCAGCGAAGAAAAAGATGCTTGAGAAGGCCAAAGACGCCGACCAGACCCAGGATGCAAAGGCCCCGGATGCAAAACCAGGGGAGACCGATAAGACGGATCAGAAGAACGATATCAGCAAGTTTCTCCCTCTGCCGGACAGTCTCCGCAAACAGATAGATGCATTCCCGCGTGCCGACACCATGTCAGTGCTGCCTGGCCCCTTCATGGCATTGCTTTCAGGGTTCCTGGTGATTTTGGCCGTCGCGTGTCTTGCAGCTTATATTTTTCATTCCCTCTGTCTTTACCTTATAGCGAAGAAACTGGCAGTTCCGAATCCCTGGCTGGCATGGATACCTATTGCCAATCTATGGACCGTCTCTGCTGCAGCCGGAAAGGAATGGTGGTGGGCGGTCATTCTCATAGCCCTCGGCGTTTTGTCTGCGAGCCCTGCTATAGGAATAATCTTTAATCTTGCATGCGTCGGGTGCTGGGTATATTTGTGGATGTGCATTACCGCCAATCTCGGCAGGAACAAATGGCTTGGTCTGCTCATCGTCCTGCCGATTGTTAATTTTATATGGATGGGTATACTCGCCTTTTCAAAGGACCAGGGGCCTGTGCATCCTTCCGATATGAATGCCGGACAGTCCTGATGCAGGGAATCTGACCGTATGAAGGAAGAAGACCGCGTTACGGCAGAAGGCATCCTCTTTACCGACGAATACCAGATGACCATGGCCCATCTTTACTACAGGATGGGCATACATGAGATGCACGCCCAGTTTGATCATTTTTTCCGCAGTTGCCCCAATTACGGTGCACACCAGGCAGGATATTGCGTGAATGCCGGGCTTGAATGGCTGCTCGACTGGATGCAGGATGCCCGCTTCCGCGAACGGGACATTCAGTATCTGCAGGGCCGGAAAAGCCGCACCGGGAAGCAGACCTTCGGCGACGACTTTTTAAACTGGCTCAGTGACAACGGCAATTTCTCCGGTATCAGCATGCAGGCCATCCCGGAGGGGAGGGTGGTCCACCCGAACGTCCCTGTTACAGTTGTGCAGGGACCGCTTGCGATGGCACAGATATTGGAATCGCCGCTGCTCAACCAGATCAATTATTCCATCCTGGTTGCAACGAAAGCGGCGCGCATCAGTTATGCGGGCCACGGCAGGGTTGTTATCGAATTCGGCATGCGGCGCGCGCACGAAAAAGGCGCAAATGCAGGCGCACGCGCGGCCCTGATCGGCGGAGCCGACTTTACGTCCAATGCCGGATTGTCGCACGTGCTCGGACTTGAGCCCAAGGGGACCCACGCGCACAGCATGGTGCAGGCATTCATGGCACTTGGAGAAGGAGAGTTGGGGGCATTCAGGGCTTATGCCGATGTATATCCCGATGATTGCATTCTTCTCGTGGACACGGTCAATACACTTGAAAGTGGCATCCCGAATGCCATTAAGGTCTTTGAGGAGCTGAGGCGCAAAGGTCACAAACCGGTGGGCGTGAGGCTCGATTCAGGCGACCTCGCATATCTTAGCATAAGGGCCTCGAAGATGCTCGACGACGCAGGGTTTCCGGATACGTCAATCGTGCTGTCGAACAAACTCGATGAGCTTGTGATCATGCAGATAATAGAACAGATACGCCAGGAGGCGCCCCGTTACGGTGTTGATCCCGACCGGCTTGTCAGCAGGTTCGTTTACGGTGTCGGGACGCGTCTGATAACATCCAGGGGCGATTCGGCCCTTGACGGCGTATACAAGCTTGTGAGCATTAACAAGGGCGGTGACTGGATTCCCGCAATCAAGATTTCCGAGACGGTCAAGAAAGTCCTCAATCCGGGGCATAAGCATTTGTGGCGTATTTACGACAAGAGGAATATGGCAGTGGCCGATCTGCTGACTACCGGAGCCGAAGATCCTCGCACCGGGGACCGCCTGAGCCTGCATCATCCCACGGATGAGACCAAATTCAGGACCCTGAATAAAGAAGAGATCTCCGGAATTGAACCGCTTCTTGTCGATATATTGAAGGATGGCAAGCTTGTATACGGACTTCCTTCCATTGAGGAGATGCGGAAGGCGCGCATGCGCGATCTTGAAAGACTCGATGTGGGGGTCAAACGTCTTGTGAACCCGCACACCTATCACGTGTCTTTGTCCGATGGGCTATGGGAGCTGAAGCAGGAGATGATCCGGAAGGCCAAGGAGAGTGTTGATCATTAGAGAGGGAGGTGGTTGATTCTTGGTAAAAGAGAATAGTCCCTGGTCATTGTTTCCTTTCTCTTGATCTGATAATTCCGTATC
>DATJOY010000146.1:0-31251 GCA_035506695.1 Dissulfurispiraceae bacterium | reverse complement strand
GCTATGGATCATTGTTGCAATCGCTTTACTGGGCATGGGCATAGTAATAGTAGGATTGCTAAACGTTATTCATGGAACGCTGATCACTGAAAAGCACACCAAAATAAAACAAATTGTCGAGACAGGCTATGGCGTCATGGAGCATTACCATAGACTTTCAAGAGAAGGGATTATTTCTGAGGAACAAGCCAAAACAACTGCGATTTCGGTTCTAAGGTCGTTGAGGTATGATTCAAAGGAATATTTCTGGATAAATGACATGCAACCAAAGATGATAATGCATCCTTACAAACCCGAACTCGAAGGTAAAGACCTGTCCGATTTCAAGGATCCGCAAGGGAAAAAACTTTTTGTTGAATTTGCTGAAACAGTGAAAAGAAACAAGGCCGGTTTTGTCGATTACTTATGGCCCAAACCGGATTTCAAAGACCCTGTCCCCAAAATATCTTATGTTATGGGATTTGATCCATGGGGATGGATAATAGGTACCGGGGTTTATCTTGACGACGTATCAGCGGAGTTTAAGGGAATTGTCTGGAGAGTGACAGGAACTACAAGCCTGATCTTTGCACTGGTGGCCGCGGCGGGATGGTGGTTCGCGCGCAGCGTAACAAAACCCTTGTCACTTATCGCCTCAAAAGTGGAAACCCTCGCCAGTGGTGATTTGAGAGTTTCAATCGATTACTCAAACAATGATGAAATAGGACAACTCTCCAGAGGTATAAATGAAGTCATCGGATCGTTGAACGCCATAATTCAATCTATCATAGAAGTTATGCACGATGTAAGGGCAGCTGTTGACAGCATGAGGATCAAAATTGAAAGTTCCAGAACTGAAACAGTTGTGCAGTTTGAACAGGTGGGGATGATATCTACTTCGGCTGACAGAATGATGAAGACTATAGTCAATGTCAGCGAAAACTCTGCTACTGCAAACGAAGGCTCCATGTCTGCCATGAACATAGCCAAGACGGGGGTCGAGGTGTCGGATAATGCCATTCGTACAATCAAGAAAGTACATGCTACTAACCGTGAACTTTCTGCGGCCGTAGGGAGTCTCAGTAATAAAGTAGTTGAAATTGGCGATATCGCAACCGTAATCAAGGATATTGCTGACCAGACAAACCTTTTGGCCCTCAATGCTGCAATCGAGGCAGCCCGCGCCGGCGATCAGGGCAGGGGGTTTGCCGTTGTAGCGGATGAAGTGAGAAAGCTTGCTGAGCGTACCATTAAAGCTACTGCCGAGATAACGGACAAAATAACTGGTGTTCAAGCCGAGACGAGAATAACGACAGTCTCTATGGAAAAGGCATCGGAGGAAGTAACAAGTGCATCAGAGCAAATCAGCAATGTGGGTGACAACCTGAGCCAGATCGTCGAAGCGATAACCGATGCGCATGCGCAGATAACCCAGATAGCCGAAGCTGTTAAGGAGCATACCATTGGATCTCTCGATGTATCGATGAATATCGATAAGACGTTGGCGGTGTCAAAAAAAGTTGAGGAGATGGTCAGTTCAATAGCTGTAGAAACTGATAATCTTGTCTCCCTGATGGAAAAACTGAGAGATAAAACTTCCGCGTTTAAGGTGAATTGAAAGAGAGGTCTCATTAAAAGAATTATGCAGCAATGGAATATCGACAATGAGAAAGGTATCAGAAATGCAGAGGAGATAATACTGCAGGTTGGAATACCACCGCTGCCTAAAGCCCTCATCGATATACAAAATGAACTGGCAAAGGCCGGCCCTGATTTCAGGAGGATTTCAGATTCAGTCAGTAAAGATGTCGCGCTGTCTGCAGCAGTCTTGAAAATTGCAAACTCTCCTTTTTTTGGCGGGATAAAGACCGATTCTATACATCATGCCCTCAACATACTGGGTCTCCGAAACTTCTACTCCCTTGTTATGACATCATCACTATTTAATGCAATAGGATACGGCCTCAACCAATCCCTCGATAAGTTCAGGCGGCATTCATCCACCGTGGCTGCCGTCTGCAGTCATATTGCTCTCAAATTGAAAATCGATTTAGAGGAAGAGGCATATGCAGTCGGCCTCTTTCATGATTGCGGAATACCACTTTTAATGAAAAAATATGCGGATTATGCACAAATGGCTGAATATGCGATGCCCTCATCACCGCTGGAAACAATCCCCGACAATTTTGAGTCGGTCATCGGTTTTGAAACAAGCCGATATCATACGAATCATTGTATTATGAGTTTGATGCTGGCCAAGTCATGGGGGATGTCAGACAAGATACTTGCCGTTATCCTGACCCATCACGATATCTCGATGTACGCGCTCAAAAGTCCAGGACAAAGACATTTGGCAGCCATTCTTTTTGTATCTGAATTCATCTGCCAGGATTGCGATACCGAAACCTATTCGTTTCACCAGGATGCCGCAGAATGGCTGAAGCAACATAAAAATACTCTTGATGAAATCCAGTTGAAGCCCGCAGACGTTGGGATTTTGAGAGATGAAGCGTGCGAAATAATAAAGAGCAATGAATGGTTTTGAGGGCCTGAAAGAGATCACCCGTTTCCTGTCCGTCATAGGGGTTTCAGGCGACCCCGCAACAAAAGAGGTCTTAACTCGTTTTGTTACCGGTATTTTCAAAAAGGCGGTCATCGTGGCTGAGGCTGAAACTCTGCTCGAAAGGCTCCGCCAAGACCCCGTGGACATCGTTATCATAGATAGTGTGCTGCCTACCCTGGGCGGACTGGATCTCCTTAAAGACATCAGGAAAGATTACGGTCAAATTCCTGCCATTTTTATTGTATCTTCTTCGGACGCTTCGATAATTATTGAGGCAATAGACACGGGTGTCACTCAGTTCCTCCTTAGGCCGCTACAGACGGATAAATTAATTGCTGCGTTTGAGACGGCACTTCAACGCGTTGTTGTCGAACGTCAAAATTTGATGAAAAAAGAGCTGGAGGTTATAAAACAGAAGGAGAGGCAGCGGTTGATAGAGGAGAAAGTATCATTTGAGAGACAGCTGAGTATTATCAGGAATGACCTGTATTACAAAAAAATAGAGGTGGTCGGACAGGGTGGGCAAAAGACGGAGTGGCTGCTCAATGTGCGATATGTCCCAAAGGATGTGCTGTCCGGGGATTGTTATTCTGTTCGAAGGCTTAATGACGATAAGATTCTCCTTTTTATTATTGATGCAATGGGAAAAGGCTTGTCGGCGTTGTTTACAGCCCACCGCGCCAGTACCTTTGCCAACTATTTAATAGATAAAGAAAAGATGGAGGGCAAGTTCGACTTCCAATCGTTTTTAACGGACTTTAGAAAAATTATACAAAATGACCTTCACAATGATGAATCGTTATCAGCATCTTTTGTTTTTCTGGACCTCAAGGAGGAGATAATGGATTTTGCCCTTTTTTCCATGCCCCCCTTGTACATTCATGAGACCGGCAACACCGTATTGAAACTCGATGGTTGCAATATGCCCATAATGAAATGCACGGATGAACAGAAGATCGAACGCTCTGAATTGCGCCATATCAGCAAAATACTTGTTTTCAGCGATGGCCTGCTTAATCCGGATTATCACGAATATCTCGATAAGGATTTTATTTCATCTTCATTTATACAAATGTTCTATAACCGGTTCTCCGAACGTATCGGTGAAACGCAGGACGATCTCACGATGTTTTTCCTGAGAAAACTCGAAGGCGACATTATGTGGGAGCGATCCTTTACCATAAACGCCAAGTTTGAGGACGTGAACCGGTCGATTCCGAAAGTGGAAAGCATTCTTACTTTGGCGGGATACGGTTTTGAATTTGTCATGGAACTGGTCAATGCATATGCGGAGATCATAATGAACGCATATGAGCACGGCAGCCTGAAGATAGGGTCCCGCCTTAAAAACAAGCTTGTCAAGGCAGGCGAGTACGAAGAATATCTTATGCGTGAGGAAAGGGATGTTCACGCCGCAATAGCCGTCACCTTATCATCTCGTGTCGACAATAAAAATGAATTCATAGTGATAAGGGTTTGTGATGAAGGTGCCGGATTTGATACGATCATCTTAAGAGACACCATCCGCAATCCTGAATTCGTGGACGGCAGGGGTCTGAAATTGGTTCGCTCACTCGTGGATGAAATATATTATAATAGTGTTGGAAATGAAGCTATACTGCTAAAGGTCGTCTGAAGGAAAATTGATTTTGGGGTTTTTAGGGCTGCATACTTATCATTGCACTATTATTAGGGAGGTATTCCAATGGAGATCAAGGCAAGTGGTCCTTCGGAGCTTGTTATAAGCGGTGAGATTCTGACACTTGAAGACTATATGCAGATCAGGAAAGCCATCGTAGGACTGGGAACTCTGGAATCCCTCACCCTCGTCATTCTGGACTCTTCGTTTCTGGGTTCGGCCATGCTGGGTTTCCTTCTGGTGCTTGTGCGTGAAAAAAACGTGGCCCTTTCTATTTTGGTTAAAAACGAAAAACTACTCAGACATCTCACTGTGCTTCAGCTTCTGTCTGTTTTTCAGGTTAAACAACTATAACCCTTTATCTCATTTGCGCCATAAGCTTCAGAAAAAAGAGACTGTTAATTACGCGGAAACTTCTGTCATAGACATAATGCCAGGGGGTTCTGTAGATGTAGTGTCAGACCGCTGAAGTTCCGAAGATTTGAACAAAACCCTCGGATGCCGCAGCGTTCAGGGTCTTTAATATGTGATATTTTCCAGAAAAAGCCCGCAGGCCGGCGCAGTGGGGCCGGCGCATCTTCTGTCAAGGCCTTTCATTATTATCTCAATATCCGACGGCTTTATTCTTCCTCTTCCGACTTCCACCAGCGTGCCTACCATATTTCTTACCATGTGCCTCAGGAACGCATCACCTTCAAAACGGACTTTTATGAAATTGCCCGAAAGCCGGAATACCATAAAATCGAAGGACCCGTACGCTTCGAGCGAACTTTTAATTATAGTGCGCACTGCTGTTCTTGCCCCGCAGCCGCTCCCCCTGAAAGCTGAGAAATCATGCGTGCCGTCAAAGTACGGGATCGATTCCTTCATGGCCGCGATGTCGAGATTGTAAGGCAGTCTCCAGACATAACGATGAAGAAACGGCGCAATTATCCTGTCAGTCGAAATAATATAGACATATGATTTGCTGCGGGCTGAAAAGCGCGCATGGAAAGATTCGTCGGCTTCGTCCGCCCGCATTATTCTGATATCAACCGGAAGAAGTGCGTCGAGAGCGTTCCTGAGCACATCCGGAGCCATCCCGGAAGAGGTCCTGAGGCATGCAACCTGACCGAGTGCATGCACGCCCGCGTCGGTCCTGCCTGCCGCGATTACGCTAATGTCTTCTCCGGTGATTTTTTTCAGGCAGCCCTCAAGCAGCCCCTGGATCGTTGCCGCATCGGGCTGGGACTGCCAGCCGCTGTAAGCCGTTCCGTCGTACTGGATAAGGAGCCTGATATTCCGCATTGCATAGTTTACCCGAAATGAATACGCGGGTGCAGCCACGGTTTTATGCCTTGACACGTTACAGGCCATACTTCAAAATATAACGTACTGTATCGGACTGCACGAACAGTTGAAATCTGCTGAGCGGGAAAAAGGAGAACATGAGCGAGAGAGAGAAGAAGTACACAACGGATCCGGTTTGTTCCGGCCCGCCGATTTATACGGTCAAGACGGAATGCCAGGACTGCTACAAGTGCATCAGGGAATGCCCGGTCAAGGCTATTAAAGTTGAAGGTGCGAGCGCATCTGTAATGCCTGAGCTCTGCGTACTTTGCGGTCACTGTGTCAATGCCTGCCCTCACGGTGCCAAGCAGGTAAGGGACGACCTTCCGCGGGCTAAGGATCTGATTTCTGAACGGCAGAAAGTGGTCGCATCGCTCGATCCTTCGTTTATAAGCGAATTTGACGGTGTCAGTCCGGGCGGGTTCATCAGAGGGTTGAAGATGCTGGGCTTTTGGGGTGTGTCAGAAGCCGCCCTTGGTGCAGAGCTTGTCAGTTCGCAGGCCTTCAGGCTTCTCGATGAGTCTGAGAAGTCCGTATTCATCTCGTCGTCCTGTCCAACCGTAGTGCAGTACCTTAGAAGATACCAGCCGGATTATGCAAAGCATATAATGCATTTCATGTCGCCGGTCCTGGCACATGCGCGTCTGCTCAGGCAGCATTACGGGGAAAAAGTCGGCGTCATTTTCATCGGTCCGTGCATAGCCAGGAAAAAGGATGCCGACGATCACCCTGAGCTGATCGATGTGACAATCACCTTCGAAGATATAAGACGCTGGTTCGATGATGCCGGCATCGATGTGTCCTCCCTTGCTGAGACCAAAGGCGATGTCTTTATCCCCCGTCACTCGAACGAAGGGGCGCTGTACTCTGTAGTCGGGGGCATGATCGAAAGCATCCGGGGACAGAAGAAGAAGGCACTTCACGCCCAGTTCATCGCTTTTTCGGGGATCAGGCGTCTGAAGAATGCCCTCAGGGGATTTGAGGAAGTGCTGCCGGACGGCAATCTGCTGCTTGAACTTTCGGCATGCTTCGGTGGTTGTGTTAACGGCCCGAAAAGCCTCACCAGGGCCGCTACTGTAGCTAAGCGTTACAGGGTCATACGCTATGCGCGTCCGGCTGCGCCCAGGAATACTGAGTCCACAGACATTCACCTGGAGTACCCGCCGGATCCGGTCAGGCAGGCTGATTATACTGAGGAGATGGTCAGGGATGTCCTGCGGCAGGTCGGCAAATACTCTGAAAAAGATGAGCTCAACTGCAGCGGATGCGGCTACGATTCGTGCAGAGATTTTGCGGAAGCGTCGTTAAGCGGCAAGGCCGAGAGGTCAATGTGCGCCGGATATATGAGGCAGCTGGCTCAAAAGAAGGCCGATATCCTGATCCGTAAAATGCCCTCTGCAGCCGTGATCGTTGACAATGAACTGAGGATAGTGGAATGTAATCCCAACTTTTCGTCCATTTTCAGAAAAGACGACCCTGATACTGACGAGCCGATGCAACTGGAAGGAATGCTGCTGACAGAAGTTGTGCCGTTTCACGAAATATTCCGCCAGGTGTTGAAGAGCGGAGAAGATGTCGCTGAGAAAAACCTCCGGTTCCACGGCCGCATCCTTCACGGGACTATTTTTACAATAGAAAAAAATTCTCTCATTGGAGCGCTTTTTGAAGATATCACGATGCCGGCAATGAAACGTGAAGAGATCATTAAACGCGCCCGGCATGTCATTCAGCAGAATCTGCAGACGGTCCAGAAGATCGCCTATCTCATGGGTGAAAACGCGGCGGAGTCCGAAATAATACTGAATTCGATAGTCGATTCTTTTACTGTAAAGGAGATGGAAGACGAAGATGATTGACCGGGCCGAACGAAACTTCATAGAGGTCGATTATCATCATACGGTAAAGAATGGTCAGGTTGTCTCCGGAGACATATTCCTGTCGAACAAGATACGGGAAGAAGGCAGGATAGTGGCTGTACTGGCCGACGGACTCGGCAGCGGGATCAAGGCCAGTGTGCTGGCGACGCTTACTGCAACCATGGCGCTCAAATATACGTCCAGTTCAATCGATTTCCGCACTTCGGCAGAGGTCATCATGGACACATTGCCCATATGCAGCGAGCGGAAGGTCAGTTATTCCACCTTTACCATAGTTGACGTCAACAGCTCGGGGAAAGCGCGCATTATAGAGCATGGCAATCCGCCCTATATCTTCATTCACGGGCGGCGGGAAGTCCCGGTTGAAAAGCAGGAGATAATACTCAAGAAATGGAGCGACAGGGTCATTAACTATTCCGAGTTGCATATGGAGCGCGGAGATCGGATAGTGTTTTTTTCGGACGGCGTTTCGCAGGCCGGCCTGGGCAACAGGGGGACCCCTATGGGATGGGGCAAGGGTGTCTCTGAACATGTCGAACAGTGCCTGAGGGTTGACGGTGAGATGTCAGCCTGGTCCATGTCACGCGGCATTGTGAAAAAGGCCTCATGGATGGATGGCAAAGGTCCATATGACGACATCACATGCGGGGTGATTTATCTGCGCAGACCCCGGCAGCTTCTTGTTGTTACAGGACCGCCATTCTCGATGGAACAGGATACAGTGCTCGCTCAGCTTGTGAAGAATTTTCCCGGCAGAAAGGTAATATGCGGCGGCACTACTGCTGATATCATCGCCCGGGAATTGGACTGCGACATAGCGATCGACCCGCGTCTTTCGTGTTCCGGAATGCCGCCGGCCGGCCGCATGGAAGGAGTGGACCTTGTCACCGAAGGAGCCCTCACCATTGGACGAACAGCGGCGATGCTTGAGAGCGGCCTTAAACCGAATGAAGACAGCTGCGATCCGGCCTCTCTCATGGCTGCAATGCTTCTTGACAGCGATCTGGTCCATTTTGTGGTGGGCACGAGGGTGAATGAGGCCCATCAGGACCCGAGAATCACGGTAGATCTTGATCTCAGGCGCAACATAGTGCGCCGCATTGCAGGATATCTTGAAAAAAATTACTTCAAGGAAACGCGAATTAAATATATTTGATGCCGCCTGAGATTCATTTATAATAGAGATCATGCTGACCATAGCACCGGAAGCCGTCGAATATATTCAACAGCTAGGAAAGCCTGTATTTCTTGAATTGCCGAAGATCATAACCGGTTGCTGTTTCGACTTTCAGGAATGCCCGTCGGTCCGCAGCGGTGCGCCCCGTGATTCCGGAAATTATGAGAAGAGGTTTATCCAGGATGTGACTGTCTTTGTCCCGGTCGGTCTTCCGGAAATTCCACTGGTAATCAAAATCCGCAACATCCTGGGCATCAAGAGTCTGATTGTCGACGGCTGGCGATATTTCTGACCGCTGCGTGAGCCGACGGCAATGTGTATAATATGACAGTGCAAGACACCGAAACTGAAAAACAAAAGCCGACAGGCAGTGAGATAGCCGCGTGGCTGATGGCCTGCGCGGGGATGCTCTTAGTGCTTGAACTGCACCTGCTTCCTGCCCTGCTTTCAGGCATGCTCGTCTATGAGCTGGTCCATTCACTCTCAAAGCCGCTTCGATACGGCCGGATGATAGGTGCGCGCGCCAGGGTTGTTGTTGTGGCGTTTCTGGCGATACTGGTCGCTGCTCTGTTTTCCTTGCTCGTATGGGTAGTGATCACATTTTTCAGGAGCGACGCCGGCAATATCCCGGCGCTCCTGCATAAGATGGCCGAAATCATCGAGGAATATCGCGAGGCGCTTCCGGGCTGGCTGCAGGGGTATTTTCCGCTCGATTCTGCAGGCATCAGGGAAGGGATAGTATCATGGCTCCGTGAACATGCCAAAGAAGTCCAGATGCTCGGTAAGGAGACGGCGCGCGTTATCATCGACATACTGGTCGGCATGGTTATCGGCACACTGATATCATTGAGGGAAGTCGTTGCCATTCCCGATTGCGGCCCCCTTGCGCGCGCGCTGTCGGAGCGTGCGGCACGATTCGGCCAGGCATTCCGCTCCGTAGTATTTGCCCAGGTCCGCATCGCGACGCTGAACTCCCTGTTTGCTGCCATTTATCTTGGTGTGCTGTTGCCGATTTTTGGTATACATCTATCGCTAGTAAAGACGATGGTTGCAATCACTTTCATCGCCGGCATGATTCCGGTGATCGGCAATGTGATCTCCAATTCCGTCATTGTGGTCGTCAGTCTGGGCAGTTCGTTTTCCGTGGCCGGTGCGTCTCTTGTTTTTCTTGTCCTGATCCACAAACTTGAATACTTTCTTAACGCGCGCATTATCGGCGCACGCATACATGCCCATGCGTGGGAGCTGTTGATCGTCATGCTGACGATGGAGGCCGCGTTCGGCATCGCAGGCGTTGTCGCCGCCCCGATATATTACGCCTACATAAAGGGCGAACTGGCTGACAGGGGACTGCTCTGACACGGACTGCAATGAGGCTTATTGACCTTACCCACACCTTTGACGAAACCATTCCGCTGTATCCCGGAGACCCCGTGCCTGAGATCAGGAAGCTTGCGGAATTGTCCGGCACCGGGTATATGCTTTCCGAGGTCTGCACGGGCATGCACGCCGGAACCCATATGGACGCACCGCTCCACATGATCGCAGGGGATAAATGCATCTCGGAGTTGCCCGTGGAAAAATTCATCGGACGGGGTGTCATCATAGACGCGCGAAACAGAAAGAAAATAGACGCCGGTCTGCTTGAGGGAGTGAATCCGGGACGCGGCGACATTGTGCTCGTTCTGACGGGCTTCTCGGCAAAGCTGCGGGAACCTGCCTATTTCCTCGATCATCCCCAAGTGACTCTCTCTTTTGCCAAGATCCTTGTTGAAGCGGGCATAAGCATTCTCGGCCTCGACACGCCGGGGCCGGACCGGGCCCCATTTACAGTTCACAGGAGACTGCTCTCCGGAGGTGTATTGATTGTCGAGAACCTTACAAACCTCGAAAGTCTTGTGGGTGTTCGAGAATTCGAAGTCTTCGCATTGCCTGCAAAATATAAGACCGAGGCTGCACCGGTCCGCGTAATTGCGAGGGTTATCGAAGACAGCTGATATATGTGCAGGCTTGTCCGAAGTATTCTCCTCTTGCGCGCTGAATTAGCCCGTGTGATTGATAATGGAAGTCAGGCTTGAAAACAACGGACTGGTTCATGACAACCTGCTGTATCTGATCGGCAGCCCTGAAAACTCAGACAGCGCGCGACGATTCGAATACTTCGGACATCCATACCGGAGTTAATGAATAAGCGGCTAATGGAAGAACGGTATCCTGAAAAACATTAGATAGCCGTTAAGGGTGAGGACGGCGCCTGTGCAAGCGGCCACGATGGCGAATCGGAAGACAGACCGTGAAAGCGATATGATGGATATCGACGACATGACTATGGCGATTTGAAGCATCACCTCTCCATAGTCGAAATAAGGGTCCTTGGCCCTGTTGATGTCCCTCTCGGTGTCAAGTTTCCTGGCCTCGTTTTCGATCTCTTTTTTCTCCGCATGGTAACGGGCCTCTTCATCAGCCGCCGACTTCTTCAGGGACTGAAAATGCTTTATCGTCTCAGGTTTCATGCCACTCGTGCGATCGAGTATTTCAGCCTCAAGCCTGTTCTTTTCTATGCGGTACAGGTGTTCCCGCATAACCTTGGACTGGTAGAAGGACCATTGGTCCGATGCCTGCTGCTGGGCCAGAAGCATATCCTTCATCGAGTTGTTGCCTCCGAGGGAACATACGGCAAGCATCACGGCGAAGATTGCAGTACACAGCGCAACCCTTTTTGTGAAAGTATTTTCACGGTGTTCCTTAAGCTCATTTACGTCGGGCAATTCTACTTCATCCATTCTATAGCCTCCTTGAAGGTATGAATATTTTATCGCAAGCCGCCGTTGCCTGCAAGTACCTTTTCGCCGGATTTGCTATAATGGTTGCTGGATAGTCACTTTTCGCAGCGGAGATACTACAAATGCAGAAGCTGATGAATCAAAGGGCAAAAAAGGCAGGACAGCCGCCCGGTACACTGATCCACATCGGGGACGAGACGATCAGGGACGTAAAGATATCCGTAATCGATTATGACGAAGGACAGTTTCAGGAAGTTGAATCCGCATCGTTAGATATATGCCTCTCCTTCAGGGAAAAGGAATCCGTGACCTGGATCAATATTGAGGGGATCCATCGCCCGGCAGTTCTTGAGCAGATCGGCCAGTGCTACGGCATTCATCCTCTGGTGCTCGAAGATATAATGGCCACTGACCAGCGTCCGAAAACAGAGGATTTCGGAGATTATATTTTCATCGTATTAAAGATGATCAGGTATGATGTGAAAACCGGCGGCCTCGACATCGAACAGGTGAGTATCCTGCTTGGCCGGAATTTCGTGATCTCTTTTCAGGAAGGCAGGGACGGAGATGTTTTCGACCGGATCAGGGAGCGTATAAGGACGGGAAAGGGCCGCATAAGGAAGATGGGCCCGGACTATCTCGTTTACGCGCTGGTCGATTCCGTTGTCGATAACTATTTCACGGTCCTCGAAAATATAGGCGAGAAAATCGAGATTGTCGAAGACAAAGTCGTTGCTGATCCGGCTGCGGACACACTGAGGTCGATACATAAACTCAAGCGGGACATGATATTCCTGCGCAAGTCGGTATGGCCGCTGAGGGAGGTAATAGGTACACTTGAGAGGGGTGATTCGGCACTTATCAAGGAATCCACCTCTATCTATCTGCGTGACATTTACGACCACACCATTCAGGTGATCGACACAGTAGAAACCTTCCGAGACATGCTTTCGGGCATGCTCGACATTTATCTTTCAAGCGTGAGCAACAGGCTCAATTCGGTCATGAAGGTACTGACCGTGATATCCACCATCTTCCTCCCTTTGAGCTTTATCGTCGGCTGGTACGGGATGAACTTCAAGTTCATGCCGGAACTCGAATGGCGGTGGGGATATCCGGCCGTACTAATTCTCATGGCGATCATCGCAGGATGGATGCTCATCCTTTTCAAACGCAAGAATTGGTTGTGATTTAGCGCTTTGCATAACTGCCTCCGTTTGTCGGTCGGATTATGTCCTACAAAAAAATCAGACAGTTGCCTATAGCCCGGGCATTCCTTATTCGTTAACCTGAAATAACAAACGGCGGATCAAGGATGGGAAAATGAATGATGCAGTGTCTGCGGCTGTTTCAGTTCTTGCAAAGACAATAGCTCTAATAGAAAGGAAACCGCCGGATGAAGTTGAGCCGGGCGAAATGCACATTTTAAGAGAATGCGCTGCAGTTATAGCGCGCTGCACAACCGACGAGCTTCTTTCGGCTATTAAGGGAAAAAAGGAAATTATGAAAATCTGAGTATTATTCATCGACACGAACACCATATTCCTGGGAGGAGATCATGGAAGATATCAAGCGCATACTCGTAGTTAGCAGGATGAGCAGATATTGCCGCAAGGCCGTCCATTACGGCGTTTCTCTCGCGCACAAGTTTGGGGCGGAACTCTATGTAATTCATACCGTGCATTCTCCACTGGTGTTTGGCGCCTGGAACCTGCCCAGACCATCTATAGAGGACGACTATAAGAAAGAGATTCATAATGTCAAAAAAGAACTCGACGCGATCATAAATGCCGAGAAGATCAAGGGACTTGCCATAAGTGAAATCATCAGGGAAGGCGAGCCGACGAAGGATATTCTCGATACGGTCGAAAAAGAGAAAATAGACCTTATTGTTATGCTTGCGCATGAAGAGTGGCGACTGGAACACTTTCTTTTCGGTCGCAGCACGGAAGAAGTTATACGAAAGATGCCGTGCTCGGTTTTACTGGTCAAGGAGGACCTGTCGCGTCCGGCATATTAAGATCGAATGATATTCTTCCGCAGCTGATATTTGGGGTTATTTGAAAATACCACTCACGACCATTCCCGACACGGAGGCTTAAAATGTATTGCCCATTCTTTGAACTTATACATAACACCGGGGTTTGCAATGCCTTAAAAAATGGATTCATTCCCGGAATCGACCGGATGAGCAGATTATGCTTCAAAGACGATTTTGCCGCTTGTCCGATGTTTAATGATGCCTGTCAGGACACGACTGTCAAAAGCAGTGAAAGGACACAACCTGTGCGGCAGATAATATGCTTGTCGGATATAAAACCAAAAGTGGAGGTCCTGTCCCGGCAATAATTCAGCGTTTGGGCTTATGCAGAATCACTATTTATTCTCCACCATAGGATATTTTATGAACAGGCTCAGAAGAAAACCGGCGACCGGCAGCACCGTGATGAACTCTAGCGCAGCGGGCACGCCGTAAGCATCGGCAATGGCGCCGAGGATTGTGACCCCGATACCGCCGGTTCCTATGGCAAATCCTACCGTCAATCCCGACGCCATCCCGATATTGTGCGGCAGCAGTTTCTGCGACATTACCGTTGTGACTGCAAATGAAGAGATCAGCACGAAGCCCAACAGACCGAATACGATGAACAATGGAAATCCCTTTACAATAAAAATTAGCGGCAGAATAACTGATGACAGGGCCATTGAGACAATCAGGAGCCGCTTGTGGCCCCACCTGTCCCCCAGCCTTGCGCCGCCAAGGGTACCTGCTGCCCCGCATAACAGAAATATCGAGATGAGCTTTCCGGCGTATATGGGATCACCTTTCAGGTAGTCGATGTAGTAAAAAGGGATATAGCTGAGAAGTCCGAACTGGATCCAGGACCGCATTATTACCGATGCAATAACAAAAAATAGTGAAGTATATGCCCCTTTGATTAACCGGTCGGGGCCACTTTTCTTAAGGGCTGCTGTCCTGTCGCAGACTGTGATGGTCTTGCGGAAAAAAGTGATGAAGGATATGAAAACGAGCGACGGAACTATCATCGCCGGCAGCGAAGAAAAGCCGAAATGTTTTATGACGAACAGGGCGCACATCGGCCCGAGGGCAAACCCGAAGTTGCCGCCCACCGAGAATATAGACATGCCGGTGGCAGCCTTTTCACCGGTGAAATATGAAGCGGTCTTGAACCCTTCAGGGTGGTATGCTGCCACCCCGAATCCGCTGAGCAATACCAGGGCAAGAATCATGGCATAGGTCGAAGGAAAAGATAGGAGTGAAAAACCGATGCCGGCGCAAAGACAGCCGACCGGCAGCAAATAGGGTTTTTCCTTCCTGTCGGAATAGAAGCCGAATATCGGCTGCACCACCGAAGACGCCAGGTTGGATACGATCATGATAATACCAGCAGTTGTATATGTCAGTCCGAGCTTGTCCTTCAGAAAAGGCAGCGCTGCGGGGAGGGCACTCTGATAGATGTCCGTCATGCAATGTCCCAGCGACAGCAGCAAAAGCACCTTCAGGTTGAATTTTCCCATCTTTAATAATATTCCTTTCTATCGGCAGCCGATTGCGGCCCACTTTCGGTCTGCAAGTACCACCGACGTTTCGACCTGCCGGCCGGGTATGGACCAGTACTTCTTCAGGAGACGGTCCTTTTCTTCGGCTGAAACCTTCACAAAACCGAATTTCTCATAGAACCTTACGGCCCATACAGCATCAGCCCAGGTGCCGACGAGCACCGGCGATGATATTTGTTTGAGGAGAAAGGCGAGCAGTTTTCCTCCTATGCCCCGGTTGCGTTTATTGGTTCTGACATAGGCGTGCCGGACCAGTGTCACGTCCTGCACCGGCTGAACACCCATGACTCCGACCAACTCTCCGGCAAGCTCGTATCCCCAAAATTCGACTCCTTCACCGATCTCGTGGCGGAGCTCATCCCTTGACATATAGGGTTCCTTCCACCGGTCTTCGGGGATGACGCCTTTATATGCTGCGGATGAATCACTGATTATGGAATGAAGTGTTTCAAAATCTGCTTCCGTGCATTTGCGGACCATGAACTGCTCTCCTCTCATCACCTTGTTTTATTGGATGCCGAAACCGGAATAAAAAAGGCCGCGGGGGTTAGTCCGTGGCCCTTGAGATTTCCTGCAATTTTTCGCTAAAAGCTGAAAGGCCCTCCTGGCATGTTGTCGTTAAGCCAGGCACCGGTGGGCCGTATGCAAATGATCATCTTTACACAATTCATGCTTTTCAATATACGCTCGATCTCCGATAATGTCAAGATTGTCCTTCAGGAATGCATTATTGCAACCCGAGGGAAACGATTGCATATCGAATCCGCCGAGTGATACAATACACCCATCAAAAAGCTCAAAATTTTGCATATATATAATTAAAGTTGTAAAAAATAATGGACAGAAATTTAAGGAGGGGATCATGGGCAAGGCTTATTTTATTTTAGCGGTTATTCTTATTCTTTTTGCCGGTATGGCGGCTTATTGTGCGGCATCCGATGGCGACATCAATCCGTGGGAAGGAAAGGTAAGGCCCGGAGTTGTGGCCGGCCTGAATAAGGGCACCAACACGGACTTTTTTACAGATGTCTTAATCCCGTTATGGGGAGACAAACAAAGCCTCCTTTTCTTCAATCCCAATATCAGGGCCAGAGAGGAAAACAACGAAGAGAACATAGGCTTTGGCTACAGGACTTTTTTCCTGAAAGACCAGGCGATCTTCGGAATCAACGGTTATTATGATTCCATCAAGACCCAATACAATTACAGATACAACCAAGTGGGTATCGGCGTTGAGGCACTGTCGAAATGGGTCGACTTCAGGGCCAATTACTATTATCCGTTTGGTACCAGGCAGCATGTCATTGACTCGCTGAATACATACTCTTTCGGCAACACATCGATCATGGTTGACAGGGGTCTCGAGGAATCGTTTCGCGGCTTTGACGCGGAGGTAGGAGTACTCGTACCGTTGATCTCCGATGTAGTGGAAACAAGGGTCTTCGGGGGCGGTTTCTTATTCAAGGGCATTGATCTGAAGGATTCAGAGGGCTGGAAAGGCCGCGTAGAGATCAGGCCGAACAAGCTTATAAATCTGAATTTCGAGGTCAAGGACGACACGCAGCGTAAAACGGATACATTCATCGGTGCATATCTGGAAATACCATTCTCGCTGGAAGCGCTTGCCAAGGGCAGGTCGCCGTTTGAGGGCTTCAAGGACGTTCTTGCCTTGGGCACCGGCACCAGGAGCATGAAAGAAAGGATGACCGAAAAGGTGGTCAGGGACCGTCATGTTGTTGTCAAGGGTGAAAATGCAGGGAAACTGACGGTAGCAAATGGCGGTGACAACATCATTTATGTCAACCAGGACAACACGCAGCCCGGCAATGGAGACGGGACGCTTGCCAACCCGTACCATGACATCAGTTTTGTGCCGGCAGACCTCAGGTATAAACCGGGCGCAATAATATATGTATTCAGCTACGACGCGCATGCCGACACATACTTCACAAACTTCACACTGCTTGACAATATAACTTTATGGGGCCAAGGCTTCTATAATCCGGTCTGGAAGCTGGGCGGTGGCCCTATGCCCATTTTTGACGGAGGAAACAACAATCAGTACGCGCTTTCCGGGTCGTATAATGGCAACGGTGCGGTCATAACGCTGGGCAACTATGATGAAGTGATGGGACTTCAGATCCAGAACGGCACTACTGGGATTTACGGCTCCAACATCAAGGGTGCATATATACATGATAATCTCGTCCAGGGCAACTCGTATAACGGCATTCACATCGAGAATTATTTCTCCGGTGATGATGCCTCCAATCTGAATCTGAGATTCCAATTTTCCAATAATTCCATCCTCAATAACGGTGGGGACGGCATATACCTGAGCAATAATGTCGGCGGTTTCGGCACGACATCCATCTCGAATACCACCATAACAAACACATTCGAAAACAACACTATCAGTTCCAATGATGGCAACGGAATAACCCTGACAAATAACATTATTGCCGCCGGCAGCGGCAATCTCAGCATTTCCAATGTCAGCATATCAAACAGTTTTACAGGCAATATGATAGGCGGAAGCACTGAAGATGACAGCCCGTCTCTTGCGGAGGACACATTTTATGGCAATTCAGGCTACGGTATTGCAATGACGAACAGGATAGCCATATTGGGAGGAAGCAGTATAACTCCATCGATAAGCGCTCCGGCAGTCGGCCTGTCAGCGAGTATCACAAATGCCACCATCACAAATACATTGACAGACAATACCATCACCGGTAACGGCGATAACGGCGTAGATATGCTTAATTCCATAGTGATACTGACCGGCACCGGGAATGTTGACGCATTGGGTGCTGCTATAAGCTATCCCACAGCGACCATAAACAACTCGGTGATCACAAATATCTTTGACAGCAATACCATTGACGGCAATGACGGTGACGGTGTAAATTTGACAAACAGGATTGCTGCGTTATCAGTCAATGCGCCGCTTGTTGCAACCATAAGTAATGTCAACATCTCGAACAGCTTCACCAACAACGAGATAGTGTTCAATAACGGCGACGGAGTGTACCTGAAAAATGCGATTGCCGCATTGTCGGACATTAGTACTGGTGGTACCGGTGTCGACAGTCTGCAGGGCGTCAGCCTCATGCCGCTTTCAAACATAAGCAACGCGGCCATCTCAAACACTTTCGACAACAACGTAATCGCCATGAACCATGGTGCCGGTATAAATATCGAAAGGAATATGATATTCAACCTTTACGGGTCAATTGACGGAGCCAGCATCTCCAACACCTTTACCAACAATGAGATCGTTGAAAACGGACTCGACGGAATCGTCATTGGGGGTAATGGTCCTTTTTCGGGCAATTCAATATTCACCGTGCTTGGTCCCATATCCAATGCGAGCATTGTCAACACATTTGATAATAACGTGATCGCCGCAAATGGTTGGTATGACGGAGGAGCAGGTGTTTATCTCCAGAACATAGTTGGCGCGCTTGCCGGCTCGATAACCGGTGCGAGCATTTCAAATACCTTCACCAACAATGAAATCGTGGAAAATTATGGTGACGGTGTCGATCTTTATAATGCGATTACGACAGGAATAGACGTATCAGGTTCTGCTGTTGCAGCCAATAAAAGTGCAGCTCAGGCCGGAGTCGGTGCGCTTAGCGGGGACATTACCAATGCGAGTATATCCAACACTTTCGACAGCAACACAATTTCTGATAACGCCGGTTACGGTGTCTATATGATGAATGCAATTGTGGCGTCCGGCGCGGGATCGGTGACCAATGCGAGCATTGCCAACACATTCACAAACAATATCATCTCAGACAACGGATGGTACAATGAAGAGGGCTCAGGTATATATGGTCAAAATGCGATAGCAGCCCTTAATGGTGGTTCGATAACCAATGCGAGCATTGCAAATACATTCTCTGACAACACGATCGCGGATAATTATGATGAAGGCGTATTTATGGAGAATATTATATCCACCGGCGGTATCATCTCCCCCAAGGTGGATGGAACGACAAATCCTGGCAGCACTCCGGGGCTTGTGCCGGTCGGCGGTGACATAACCAATGCAAATATCACCAATACTTTCTCCGGCAACACGATTACGGATAATGATGCCGGTATAGTTCTCGACAACGTCATAAGCGCCAATGGATCACTGACAGGCGGTACCATAACCAACGCCATTACAAACAGCAATACGTTTTCTGGTAATGGCGGTTGGGACGTGATCATCACGGATACGATGTCGCCGATTTAATAAAATAGTGATATCTAACGACGGCAAATAAGGCGCTTTCGTCCTCAATACCAAGAACGAAGCCCCGCCTTCGGGCGGGGCTTTCTTTGCGGTTTCGGCCGGCAAGTATAATGAATGCACTCACTTGCACATTTTCTGCTTATTTATACATCTTTAATGCTATACTTATTGCAAAGCCTAATAACATTTAGGGGGGTAGCGCATATGAGGCGTATATTATTCAAAAGCAGGAAGTCGGTTATTGCAGCAGTGTTTGCACTATTAATCATTGGTCCTTCTTCATATCCTGCCTGTGCAGCCGATCAGAATTGGACCGGTCTGTATGTAGGTGCTCATTTCGGCTATGGTTGGGGCAATGGCGATACCGATGTCTTAGGGCTGCCTACAGCCTCGTTTAATCTTATGCCGCAGACCCAGAGCCCCGATCCTAATGGCGTTTTAGGCGGTTTGCAGGTAGGCTATAATTATCAGACAGGAATCTTTGTTTTAGGTG
The DNA here is from genome assembly GCA_035506695.1 of Dissulfurispiraceae bacterium. Taxonomy (GTDB): domain Bacteria; phylum Nitrospirota; class Thermodesulfovibrionia; order Thermodesulfovibrionales; family Dissulfurispiraceae; genus Fen-1308. The sequence continues at coordinate 11,577 of DATJOY010000146.1, read as the reverse complement.
CAGAGACCGATTTTTCACTGTCGGACATGAAAGGGATAAAGGCGGTGCCCATATTACTGAATAATGGTACAACCTATCCCTCAGGGTATACGATGGTGCAGCAGCAAACCGACTGGTTCGGCACGCTGCGGTTAAGGGCAGGCATTACACCTATTCCTCAGCTTTTGCTTTATGCAACTGGCGGTCTTGCATATGGGGATGTGAAGTATTCTGCCAATATAAACCCTTTGCCTGTGGGGTCTGTCCAGTATCCAATCTCTCTCAGCAAAACTAAAGCCGGTTGGACCGCAGGCGCGGGTGCTGAATATGCGTTGACGCGTAACTGGAGTGTAAAAGCCGAGTATGTGTATTATGATCTTGGTGATGAGGCTGGAATAGCAAATCCGGTTCCGGCAAATCCTCCGTATCAGGCAAGCTATAAATGGAAAACATCGGCCAATATTTTCAGAGGCGGACTGAATTACAAGTTCTAAATTATAAGAAGTTTTATCATTTGTGAGAGGGCCATGCTGACAAATATGCAGCATGGCCTTTTTTACAGTCTTCTCCGGAATATCGAAAAGAACCACTCTTTAGCCTTCTCCGAAAACGGCCTGCGCCGCCAGGGTTCAAGCTCTATCTTTGCCGAATGCCTGATGTCCTCTTCGAAAATTTCGTGCATGCCGCGGGCGAATTGCTCATCGAGAATCCCCACGCTGCCTTCGTCGTTGTACCTTAGCGACCGGAAGTCGAGGTTTGTGGAGCCGATGATGCTCCAGCAGTCGTCAAATACATAAGTTTTGGCGTGCAGTATCTCGCCCGTGTAGGTGTATATCTCGACACCGGCTTTAAGCAGCCGCGAGAAAAATGCCCTTGCGACGTAATAAGCGGCAGGGACGTCGCTTTCCCCCGGTATGAGCAGGCGCACCTTAACACCCCTGCGAATTGCATTTTCTAGGGTTTCGAGCATCCTGTGGCTCGGCGTGAAATATGGTGTTGTCAGGGTTATGATCTTTTGGGATCTATTGATGCTGTAATAAAGCATCCGCCGCATCTTACGCCTGCCCCTGGCCCCGGATGTAAATATCGGCAGGACAGGTATAGCACGCTCTGCTGAATTTCGCGCCGAAATCAGCCGCTCTTTATCGAAAGGCTCCACGGTCTGAGACATTATCCGCTCTTTTTTCCAGACATACCAGCTCTTCCTGAAGGAGTTGAAGAGCGCCGGGACTATGGGACCTTCGAGCATGATGCCTGTATCTCGCCAGCTCTTCCATCTCACCCTGCGCCGAAGTTTCCTGTGAAATCCCCTGTACTCGTTGGCGATGTTAAGGCCGCCTGTGAAGGCATACTTCAAGTCGACGATGATCAGTTTGCGATGGTCCCGGTGCGCATAGTGAAAAGGAGATGTCCATTTGAACGGGTGCGATGCAGCGACCTTTATTCCGGCATCAGCCAATTCCTGCCAGAAGCTTCGCGGTGTGCCGAATGAGCCAAAGTGGTCGTACAGCAGATAGACGCTGACGCCCTGCTTACTCTTTTGTTTCAGAATTTCGGCCAGTTCGATGCCTGTTTCATCATTCCTGAATATGTAGAACTGAAGACAGATAATCTCTCGTGCGGACCTGACCGCGTCGAATATGGCAGAAAATGACCGGTCTCCTTTTGAAAGAAGCTTCACCCTTGTCGACGATGAAAAGAGCCCTTTATAAATGGTTTCTATCGCGTGCCTGGTAAATGACGTGAGCGTCCGGCATGAATTTCCGTCTGTCATCTCAGTCAGGTCCTTTACGCTCAGTGGTGCGAACGATGTCTACAACGGTCACTTCCGGCGGAGCGAGAAATCTTATGGGAGGTCCCCATGTGCCGGTGCCTCTGCTCACGTAAAGTATGCTGCCATTGGCTTTCAGCATCCCGGCATGCTTCGGATAGTAAAGTTTGGTAAGGATGCTGAAGGGAAATATCTGGCCCTTGTGGACATGCCCCGAAAGCTGCAGGTCGAAGAGCCCGACAGAATCCTTGTTGATGAGGGGTCTGTGTTTGAGGAGGACCGTAAAGCGGTCGCGGGGTGCGGAAGAAAGCAGGCGCATTTCGGCGGATTCGTCATAACCGTTGAAATTTATTGCGGCGGGGTCATCCACACCCACCAGTGTGAAGATATCTCCGATATTTGCCATTTCGCTTCTGAGTAGCGTAAAGCCTGCAGCCTTCTTGAACGCGACGGCCTGTTTGAGTCCGGCATAATATTCGTGGTTTCCAAGGACGGCATACTTCCCGAAGCGGGGATTGACGTTCATGAGCATATCGGCCAGGCCCTGCAGCCCGTTGATCTGTCCGTCCACGAGGTCGCCTGTGGAAACAAGGATGTCTGGGTCCGCGTGTTTCACCTTATCGAGGATCAGTCCGAGGCGTTCCTGTCGCACGATGAGTCCGAGATGCACATCTGAAATCTGGACAATCCTGAGCCTGTCAACACCTTGCGGCAGTTTGGCGGTTTCAATAGTGATATGTTCGGTCCGTATGTTAAGCGCATCCATGTAACCGTACGCGGAGGCGCACAATGAAATAAACAGCGGCACCAGGAAAGCTCCTTTGGCCGAAAGGGTCAGCAATGCGGCATCTTTGTGGAGGACCGAACTTCCGGCATAAACCAGGACACGATAAAGATCGACCAACAGCGATGCAGAAAAGAAAAGAAAGAGAACTCCCATCCAGCAATAGCCGGTCCACGCCATTGTCCTTGCGAATTGTTCAAGGCCCGCATTTTCTGCAAGCCTGATTATTAGGGGCGCAAACAGCATAATGGCAAAAATGATGGCTAGGATAATGCCGGGAATCATACCAAAACCGAAGGCAGCCTTTGCCTTCAGGAAAGCATGAATATGCAATCCTCCATACAGCAGGAAGAAAACAAGCAGGAAAAGTCTCATGATGTTTTATTATATCAGCGGAACAAAACGTCGTACAGAGACAGGCGTCGTGCGATAATGCGTCTCAGATTTCTTGTCGCCGCTCCCGACTTCAAAATCACGGTCATCAAAGTGGTATAATTAAAACGGAACGGCATTGGCCAGCTGAATTATTTTGCATCACGGGAGGTTACTCTTATGGCACTCATCAATTGGTCCGAGGATTACAGCGTACATGTGAAAGAAATGGACGAGCAGCATAAGAAACTGATTGCAATGATCAACGATTTGAACGATGCCATGAAGTCCGGGAAGAGCAAAGATATTATGGACAAGATTCTGAAGGGTCTCATTGACTACACGGTTTTCCACTTTGGGGCCGAAGAGAAATTGATGAAGTCAAACAACTATCCGGGCTATCAGCAGCAAAAGACCCAGCACGAAAGCCTGACTAAAAAGGTAATGGAGTATCAGGAGAGACTAAACAGCGGCAAGATGGTGATGGGTGTCGAGGTGATGAATTTTCTCAAGGATTGGCTGATCAACCACATAAAAGGCCTTGACACGAAGTACGGGCCATTTCTCAACAGCAAAGGGATAGCGTAACCACAATTATCAGTGGCAAGGTCCAACTTGACTATTATACCCGGTGCCAGGTCGATGGCAATTCAGCATTTGCTGTCGTTTAGTTGTGAATTATGAACTGATCGACATTTCTGGCGATGTCGGAATAAGGGCCGGCGGTGCCGGTTGCGAAGAGGCTTTTGTCAATGCGGGAATCGGCATGTACAGCCTGATTACCGACATAGAAAAGATCGGAGATGCGAAGCCTCTCGAAATACGGGTGACGTCGGATTCTCCGGAAGGTCTTCTGGTCAATTTTCTCAATGAGCTTATTTTCCATTTCGACGCACACAACTTTATAGGCAGGCGGATCGAGTTTGCCGAGTTCTCGGAAGACTTTCTGCGGGCAACGATACACGGTCAGGAATTCGATCCCGCGAGACACGAACAAAGGCTGCTTCTGAAGGCAGCGACTTATCACAACCTCCAGTTTAAAAAAAGCGCAGGCAGGTGCGAGATCGAAGTTATTTTCGATATATAAATTGCAGGGGCAGGGTTCACCCTACCCGTCAGGGCGCATTGTGCTGCGTCCTGAGAGGAGGACGTATATGTCTCTCGAAAAATTGAAAAGGATTGATGAAAACAGGCTGGAGGTGCCGAAGGACTACAAGCCAGGCATGAGAACAAACGGCATCATCTATGCCGACGCTGTTCTCGAAAAAAATCTTGATCCCGGATGTATCGAGCAGGTTGCAAATGTCGCTACGCTTCCAGGAATACTCGGCTCGTCCCTTGCTATGCCCGACATCCATACCGGCTATGGCTTTGCGATTGGAGGGGTTGCAGCATTCGACCTCGATGAGGGTATAATATCGCCTGGAGGTGTCGGTTACGACATCAACTGAGGGGTCAGGCTCCTCAGGTCCAACCTCAAAAGGGAAGAGGTCGGACCGAGGATCGGGGACCTCGTAGAGGCCCTTTACAACGAAATCCCCGCGGGTGTCGGATCGAAAGGCAGGATACGGCTCGGCGCGGATGCCGAACGAAAAGTGCTGCTCAGGGGCGCCCGCTGGGCGGTGGAGGAAGGGTATGGAACGATTGCCGACCTCGACCGGACAGAATCGGGGGGATGCATTGACGGGGCCGACCCTGAACTGATAAGTCCAAAGGCGTACGAACGCGGCAGGGCCCAGCAGGGCACTCTTGGCAGTGGCAATCATTTTATGGAAGTGCAGTATGTGGACGAGATTTACGACGAAAACACGGCAAACGCCCTCGGACTTTTCAGGGACCATGTGGCAGTCATGATCCATACAGGCTCGCGCGGTTTCGGGCACCAGGTCTGCACGGATTTTCTTGAAGTTATGGGCGGGGCCATAAAGAAATACAAAATCGAGCTGCCCGACAGGGAGCTTGCATGCGCGCCGTTCAGGAGCCGTGAAGCCCAGGACTATCTTGCAGCGATGAGGGCTGCGGCAAATTACGCGTGGGCGAACAGGCAATGTCTCATGCACTGGGCGCGGGAGACGTTCATGACTTTCTTTAAGGCATCGCCCGCTGATTTGGGCATGGGCCTTGTGTACGACGTTGCACATAATATCGCGAAGGTGGAGGAGCATACAATCGGAGGCAAGAATAAAAAAGTGGTCGTCCACCGCAAAGGGGCCACCAGGGCCTTTCCGCCGGGACATCCGGAGCTGCCGGGTATATTCAGAAAAATCGGGCAGCCGGTCCTTATCCCCGGCGATATGGGTCGGGCGTCTTTCGTTCTCGCCGGCACTGAAAAAGCGATGAGCGAAACCTTCGGCTCCGCGTGCCATGGCGCAGGCAGGGTAATGTCGCGTCATCAGGCGATCAGACAGGCCAAGGGCCGGTCGATTCGGCGGGAGCTGGAAGACAGGGGCATTTTTGTCAGATCGGCAGGCAGGGAGATACTTGCCGAAGAGATGCCTGAGGCTTACAAAAATATATCTGACGTGGTGGACGTGGTCCACAATGCGGGCATAGCGAGGAAAGTGGCGAGGCTCAGACCAATGGGAGTGGTGAAGGGATAATGACCGGACTGAAACTGAGGATCGGCAGGATCCCCTTTGCCAACTTATTCCCGATTTTCTATACGCTCGAAAAGAAGTTCGACTGTTCTTCCTATGAGTTCGTCGAAGGAGTTCCGTCGAAACTGAACGAGATGCTCAGGGAAGGCCTCGTCGACCTTAGCCCCTCTTCCTCGGTCGAATACCTGCGCAATCCTTCCCTCTATGAATTCATCGACGGTGTCTCGGTCAGCTCAAGAGGGCCGGTCGGGAGCATCTTTCTTTTCAGCAAAAGACCCATTGAACTCCTTGACGGATGCACCATATTCGTCACATCCCAGTCAGCCACCTCGGTGGCACTACTTGAAATAGTGTTAAGTAAATTTCACGGAATCCATTATTCTTCAGCTGTTTCTCAAAATCCGGAATCTGCAGGTGCCGACGCTTTTTTGCTGATAGGGGACGAAGCACTTGCAGCAAAGAGCCGGCAGTCGGGAGCCGTGATTGTGGAAGGCAATAAAGCGGCCTCGCCCTACAAATTCATTTATGATCTTGGTGAAGTATGGCATGAGAAGACCGGACTGCCTTTCGTCTTCGCGTTGTGGATAGTGAGGAAGGAGCTGTACAGCCCGGCAGACGCGAGACACGACCTTTTTGTGAGGTTTGTGTCCGACCTGATGAAGGCAAAGGAAATGTCTCTGGGAAACCTGCCGGAGATCGCCGATCACTCGCCGATGAAAAAATTCCTGTGCAAAGAGGAAATCATAGAATACTGGAACAAGCTTGACTATGATCTGTCGGAAGACCACAAAAAAGGCTTGTATCTGTTCAGGGACTGGCTTATTTAGCACAACCTAAAGCATTTGCCTCTTGAGCATGTCGAGTCAACGTACAACCTGCGTGTGAATGTCTTTGGCAATACACTTTTCAGCGAAATAGAATAGTCCGCTGGTTCAATTCGGATGCTTTGCCCGGCAGAAACTTTTTGTCTCTCATGAGATTACTGCGAACCAGGCACTCAGACCATTTCACTTCAAAGTGTATTGTCAAAGACATAGCCATCTTCATTACTGTGCTGCAGACAAAATGATATCATGAACAAAAAAATGGTCCCTGTACCGGCTTGACCGCCTGTCAGGCGGCTGAAGAATTCCCGGCCATGACGTTGGAGGGGTGAGCTGTCCTCACAGGCTGCGGGGACTGCTCTCGTCACAGCAAGGATGTATCAAGTGACCCAGCCGGGCCAGGGACCGATTCTTACCATCACCATGCCTATCAGCGGTCCTCAAGATAAATATATCATGTCGATGTCTTGAAAACAGTGACAGCCATCACGTTTGATATCCGGGTGCAACTGATCAAAGTGCGCAGCGTCGCCGTTAACAGGTGGACAAAAATAGAGATAAAATACGGCTGTGTCAAACTGCGAGGTTATAGATCAGACTGTTTTTATTCAGCAAGCCTTTGATCAGTTGCACCCGGAAAGCTGCCGGCAAGGTGAGTTTTTTTCAAACGTTTTGCGCGCTTGCGATTTTTACGGTAAGCTTGTTACTATAAAGATCAAAAATTTGGCGATTAATCTCTTGGAGGTTTCAATGTTATTCGATCTTGTATCCAATGCTTATGCCATGGGGGCCCCCCAGGGCGGAGGACAGGCAGGCGGACCGCAGGCGTTGATCATGAATTTCGCACCCCTGATCCTCATTTTTGTCATCTTTTATTTCCTGCTGATAAGGCCGCAGCAGAAGAAGGCCAAAGAGATCAAGTCCATGCTCGACAATATCAAAAAGGGCGACAAGGTGATAACTGCCGGTGGCCTGTACGGCGTCGTCGAGAGTGTCGAAAGCAATACGGTTGTGCTGAAGGTCGCTGAAAACGTAAGGGTCAAATTTACCAAGAGCGCCATAGCTACAATCAGGACCGGTACGGAGCAGGAGTAATAATCCGGACTGATTGCAGGGCGTTGACTTATCATAATTTAGCCGGAGGATTGTAAATAGATGAAGAAGGGCATACTGTGGAGACTGTCGCTGATCTGCATTACCGTTGTCGCCGCCGTCGTATTTTTCTTGCCCAATACCCCCATGTTTGAATACATGCCTGAGTGGTGGACAAAGAACATGCCAAGCAAGGGACTTGTCCTCGGCCTGGACCTCCAGGGCGGAATTCATTTGGTATTCGAGGTGGAAGGGGACAAGGCCGTGGAGATCGCTACTGACCGCGCTGCAACTTCTATAGCCGGCTCCCTCCAGAGAAAGAATCTGCAGGCAAGCGTTAAAAGGGATGGCCCCTTCATTGTCGTTTCGTCCACTGATCCGGCGGTCCGGAAGGTTATCGAAGACATGTATCCTTCGCTTTCCCTCGCGGAAAGTACCGGGATGCTGAAATATAAATACTCTGCCGCAGAAGTCCAGAAGATCAAGGACACTGCAACCGATCAGGTGCTTGAGATCATCAGAAACCGCATAGACCAGTTCGGGGTCGCCGAGCCGACTATCCTGCGGCAGGGCGCCAACGAAATCGTGGTGCAGTTGCCCGGCGTAAAAGACCCAAAGCGGGCGGTCGATATCATCGGCAGGATGGCCCAGCTTGAATTCAAGATGGTCGATACCGAATCGCCGGTGGCAGCTGAATTGCCGTCGAAGGTATTACCGGGCGAAGAGGCCCAATTAATCGAGAAATTAAAGGGAAGGATTCCAGAGGGTGATGAAATCCTTTTTCATAGCGTCATAGACAAAGACACTCACCGGCTGGTCGAAAAGCAACCGTATCTCCTCAAAAAAGAGGTCCTCCTTTCCGGTGACACTTTGACCGAGGCCAAGGTCAATATCGATTCGCGCTTCAACGAACCATACGTTTCGATGCGGTTCAATGCTACCGGTGCAAAGATTTTCGACGATATAACAGGGCGCAACGTAGGCAAGCTGCTTGCGATCATACTTGACGGCAATGTCTATTCCGCACCACGGATAAAGGACAGGATAAGCGGAGGCGATGCGCAGATCACCGGCAGCTTTACATTGGATGAGGCAAAGGACCTTGCAATAGTACTCAGGGCCGGCGCCCTTCCCGCACCGCTCAAGACGCTTCAGAACCTGACGGTCGGGCCGTCGCTCGGAAAGGACTCTATTGATGCGGGCAAGATGGCAGGCCTGATTGCGACTATTATGGTGGTTGTATTCATGATATTCTACTACAGGTTGTCCGGCGTGATAGCGGATTTCGCGCTCATGCTCAATATAATATTGCTGCTCGGAGCCATGGCTTCACTCAATGCCACACTCACTCTGCCCGGCATCGCCGGTATCATCCTCGCCATAGGAATGGCGGTCGATTCAAACGTCCTGATGTTCGAGAGGATGAGGGAGGAGATCAGGAGCGGCAAGACGCCGCGTGCGGCTGTTGAAGGCGGATATAAAAAGGCCTTCTGGACCATTTTCGACTCGCATGTCACGACGCTTATCACTGCGATGGTCCTCTTCCAGTTCGGCACCGGGCCCATCAAGGGATTTGCGGTGTCCCTCAGCCTTGGCGTTTCGATCAATCTCTTCACGGCGCTCATAGGTACAAAAACGGTCTTCGACATCATGCAATCAAGAGGCGAAGTTACGAGGTTGAGCATATGATAGAACTGGTAAAGAATACGAAAATAGATTTCATGGGGAAGAAGATTTACGCCTTTGTCCTTTCGGGTGCCTTGTGTATTCTCGGGATAGTGGCGCTTGTGCAGATAAGTCTCGGCAATGCCAATCTCGGCGTCGATTTTGCCGGCGGCACGGCAGTCCAGATCAAGTTCGCCCAATCGGTGCAGCTGCATGACGTTCGCGTGGCGCTCGAAGAAGGCGGCCTCAAGGATTTTGACCTGCAGGATTTGCCGACCGAAAACAAGATCATGATCAGGGTGAAAAAGCAGGAAGAGAAGCTCGGCGGTTTCAGCGAGCACATCGTGCAGGTACTCATGCAGAAATTCGCAGACAAAAAGCCTGTCATAGACTCTACGACCGAGATAGGTCCCAAGGTCGGTTCGCGCCTGCGCGAAGACGCGATGTGGGCGTCGCTCATAGCGGCGGGCTGCATCCTGCTTTATATTGCGATACGTTTCCAGATACGTTTCGGAATCGGCGCCACTATCGCAACCGCGCACGATGTTCTGGCGGTGCTCGGGGTATTCTATCTGCTGAACAGGGAGATAAACCTGATTGTCGTGACGGCGCTCCTTACCATCGCAGGTTATTCCCTTACCGATACAGTTGTTGTCTTCGACAGGGTAAGGGAGAATATAAAGAAGTACCTCAAGGACCCGATAAACGATGTGGTCAACAGGAGCATCAACGAGGTGCTCTCGCGGACTATCGTGACTTCGCTGACCGTTTTCCTGAGCGCCCTTGCGCTCTTCCTGTTCGGCGGGGAAGTTATCCACGACTTTGCATTGGCAATGCTGCTCGGCGTGGCCGTTGGGACATACTCATCGGTCTTTGTAGCGAGCCCCGTGGTCATACTGCTGGGCAGGAGCAGGCAGCCCCTTGCCTCAAAAAAGCGCTGACCGCAAGGTCGCACCTTTTTATCTGACGGGGGCAACTTAAAGTTGTCTTTACCGGAAAGGGGTGACGAATGCCTGTCGGTCTCAGGGACTGCAAATGGCTGCTCAGCAGGACTAACCGCGAATATGTCGATTATGTCTCAGGGATAACCGGCTTTTCCACGCACCTTGCGCAGGTGCTCATAAACCGCGGTATCAAGACCTCGGCCCGTATCGACTCCTTTCTTAATCCCGATTTGACGAAGCTCTCGGACCCGTTCGACCTGCCAGGTATGAGCGGCGCAGTTGCCAGAATACGTGAGGCTGCAAACAGGGGCGAACGCGTGCTGGTCCACGGTGATTATGACGCCGATGGGATAACTGCAACTGCTATCATGACGGAGGCCCTGCGCAGGCACGGCATTGATGCACAGTTCTACATACCAAACAGGGTGCATGGATATGGGCTTGGGCACGAAGGCATTAAAAGTGCAAGGGATTGCGCGGCCTCTCTGATCGTTACCGTGGATTGCGGCATCACCTCGTTTGCTGCTACGGCAGAAGCGGTGTCCCTTGGCATCGATGTAATCGTCACCGACCATCATGAACCGGCAACGCACAATGCCATTTCAGACGGGCCTGGGACAATTCTGTTACCATCCGCAGTTGCTATAGTTAATCCGAAACTTGCAGCTTCACCCTCCGGAAATGAAGAAATGCCTGCTGCCGAACTGTCCGGGGCTGGAGTTGCACTCAAACTCGCGCAGGCATTGCTCGGCAACGACATCGAAAATGTCAGGGACCTTTTCGACCTCGCTGCCCTTGGTACTGCTGCCGATATAGTCCCCGTAACCGGAGACAACAGGATCATATTGAAAGAGGGGCTCAGTCTCATTCAGTCGGGCGAGCGCGCCGGCATCAGAGCGTTAAAGGAAATTGCTTCTGTTAAAGCAGGAGCCCTGAGGACCTCGACCCTGCACTATATGCTTGTGCCGCGGATTAATGCTGCCGGGCGCATATCAGATGCCACCGATGTTGTAAATCTCCTGCTGACCGATTCGTCCGGAGAGGCGGCGCGACTCGCGGAATGGGTTGACGGGCTGAACCAGCAGAGGCAAGAGATCGGGGAATCCGTTTACAGCGCTGCGATGGAGATGGTGCAGGCATTGGGATATCGTGAAAACGGAGATAGTGCCATTGTCGTGGCAGGCCACGGCTGGCATCGGGGTGTCCTCGGCATCGCGGCTGCAAGGATTGCTGAGGCCTTCTACAGACCGGCTTTCGTCCTGTCGATAGAAGACGGGACAGCCAAAGGATCGGCAAGGAGCATTCCGCCGTTCGACATTCACGAGGGTCTCCGTCGTTGCAGCGGTATTTTAAAAAGATTCGGTGGACATAAGCAGGCTGCGGGGCTCAGCCTTTCGGCTGCCGATATTGAAGTTTTCAGAGAACAGATTTCTGGAATTGTGCGCGAGAGCGTCCAGGAGGATGACCTTGTCCCGGTGCTGAGGATAGACGCGCAACTCAATCTGTCGGATGTTACTATGGAGCTTGTACGGGAAATAGCAGGCCTGGA
>DATJOY010000145.1:0-5521 GCA_035506695.1 Dissulfurispiraceae bacterium | reverse complement strand
ACCATCAAAAGCCGAGACGAGGCGACGATACAATCGCCATATACCTAATGATTATGAAATACTTCGTCACACTGGTGCTTTTTGTATATACCATTTATAGGAACTGGCACAAATATTATCCATAACAAGAAATGCTCTTTCTGGTTATCATCATTGTGTTGAAATTTCATTCGAGATATGATTCACCCGGAAATAAACGCTGCCTTTTTGCCATGGCTGAAGGAGTTCGTGCAGAAAGCTTCAGTTTGCTTGATTCACTTTTCTGGACATTTGGGCAGCATATTCTCACAGAAGTATCGCTAAAGGGTATCCTGTATACACTGATGGGGTCAAACGGAAATCATCAGTGGTCGTTTCGACACGCTGACAAGAAATCAACATCGCTGGCGACTCCGTTTGATCATTTATTCTCCAAAATGATAGATAGCTTCAGTAAGCCGAATCTGAGGTCACATTGCCTGACAGAAAACACAGGAACACATTGCAAATCTTTACCAATTGGGCAGACGTCCGCCTGCCTTAAGAGCAGTATCAAGTGCAACCGGCAGGCTGTGGAGTCCCAGCATACTTGCAGATGCGCCGTGCGGGCGTTTCAGGGAACAGCGAGTACAGCAACTTTATCGAGTATCGCTCATAACCCAATTGCCGGTTTAACCTTTTTATAATCACTTTAGGCATTGGCCCGATCCTGAAGGTTCTGTAATACTCGCGTGCAAACTGTATAACTTGCCAATGTTCATCAGTAAGTAATAAGCCATCTGACGTGCTGAAGTACTCGGCAACCTGCGGAGACCAGTCATCAGGGTTGACAAGGAAGCCGTCGTCATCCAGTGCAATTGTCTCGCCGTTTATCGTAATCTGGTTGTGCGTATGCATTGTCTAGTCTTATCCTCATCTTCGGCGTCGGAGCAATACGATTGCCATATTTTCTATTATGATATCGTTAATCATCTAACCGCCGAATCGGAATTAGCTCCTAAAACCCGTTTGGACCTATTCTATTTTAACGGTTCACAATTTACATTCATGCGTGCCTGTTGCCGGGGCTTTGTGCCCCGACGTCAGGATGTTTGTGAATGCATTTTGGTGGTGAAAGGCAAAAAAGATGCGCAGCCGCCTGAATTCAGCCGTTACTTTTTTCGCTTGCTCATAACCGATGGGACAGCGTCAGGATAGAAAAGATTGATCCCATGTTTCACATACTTAGCTACTATCATCTGTCCCTCGGGTGCGGTGACGAACGATATGAAGTCCATGGCTTCCCTATATTTAATATTCGGGAATTTGTCAGGATTTACGGATATAACGCTGTAATTATTTCGCAACAAAGCGTCTCCTTTAAAAAGGATCTTCAGACCAATCTTTGTCTCGTAATTGAGAAACGTTCCCATATCAGTAATCGTATAAGCTTTCTTCTCATCAGCGGTAAGCAGAGTGTCTCCCATTTTGGCGCCGGTCTCATAATACCAGGCCTTACCCTTTGGGGAAATGCCAGCATCTTCCCATATGTCCAATTCCTTTATATTGGTGCCCGAATCATCTCCTCTTGAAACAAAAAGTTCCCCTTTAGAAGCTATATCTTCAAAAGCTTCTATTGCGCTCTTCGCCCGTCTGATCTTTGCAGGGTCCTTGTCTGTTCCCACGATGACGAAATCATTATGCATAACAGCTCTTCTGTTAACTCCATATCCCTCAGCGACAAACTTTTCTTCCCGGAACGGATCATGTACAAAAAGCATATCGGCCTGGCCTTGCTTTGCGATCTTTATAGCCTTTCCGGTTCCTACTGCGATAACCTCGACCCTCAAATCATATCGTGAAGACTTTTCGAAGGCCGGAATGAGAATATCGAAGAGACCGGAATTTTGAGTACTTGTTGTCGATGCAATGATTAGTTTCGTCTTTGCTTTCGGCATATAATTCTCCTCGTCTGTATTTAGAATCGTGCCTCTGGTCTCAGAGGGCCTTGTCTATACTAATACTAGATAAGACATGAACAGTCAATCAGAAGCAGTAAAACCACGATTCCAGCAACAACCAGCAACCTTGTTTTCCGGCTCATTCCATGACTCGAATATCCGACTAGCCCATGATACCCGTGAAACTCTCTCATAAGCACAGTAGAGTCAAAACCCCAGATATTTTGTCCACTTTTAAGATCCTCTTTGCTGGGCGGTCAGTCGACACAGACGCCATAAAAGTTTTTTCAGGTAATCATCGATCTTGCTATACTGCGAGAACGCGTGACTATGAGTAGCGATCAAGTCGGCAGCCTCGATATGGCGCATCAAGATTACGACATGCTATTGAAATTATAAGTCTCTTGGCAACTATAGAGAGTACATTCGGCAATCAACATGACTCAAGAAATATGGGAATAGGGGTTTCTTGGTGACATCAACAAAATAATGACTTAATGATGCAATGTCCATCAGGCCAAGTAGTTGCACTTACACTTCAGCTATCATCAGATGATTCATGCCGCGCGCAGGGCGTCAACTATGGGCAGGCGTGATGCACGTATGGCGGGCAGCAGGCCTCCCGCAAAACCCATGAATAGAGCAAAGCCCATCCCCTGGGCGGCAATAGTCAAACTCAGGGTAAAGGAGAAGGCAAGCTCTGAGAAGGTCTGAAAGTTCATTGTCGAAATCGTAAAAAGTTGCAGGAACGATGAAAAAAATAGACCGAAGGCCCCTCCAAAAAAACCGAGCAGTAATGATTCCAGTAGAAAGGCGGTGAGGATGCTCCTCCTTCGGAAACCGAGTGCCCTCAACGTTCCGATCTCGCTCACGCGGTTTGCTACCGCTGCATACATGGTGATCATCGCGCCGATGACCGCCCCGAGCGAGAAGATGATTGTCAGGGATATTCCGAGTATCCTGAGGAATTTCGCCATCATCTCCGACTGCTTTTCATAATAGCGCGTTTCCCGCATGACCTCGACCGTAAGGCGCGGGTCACTTTCAATACGCGCCTTCAGGACATTGAAGCCGGATTGATCGCGCATCCTGAAGATGACCGACGAATAAGCCTGTCTGCGGAAGGCCGGCATGAGCTGGTCGACATCCCCCCATATTTCTGAGCTGAATCCCGTGTTGCCGGCATCGAATATGCCGACAACATTCCAGTCCCTCATGCCGAACCGCAAGGTCTCTCCTATCCCGCCGCCCGTGAACCGCTTCGCGATATTTGTACCGGCCATTATCTCTGATGACCCAGGGTGCGGCAAACGGCCCTCGACTATCCTGATCTGCGGTCTCAGCAGGAGCGAGCCCGCAGAAGTGCCCCTGATTACGACATTCGATCCCTTGTCGGTCCCGCGCTTCGGCATGACTATTACCACGACAAGCTCTTTTGCGACCATCGGCATGCCATTTTCTCCGGTTGCAACCTCGGGTTGAGTCTCGATTGTCGATGCCTGCAGACGGTCTATGCCGCTCTGGATCTCCGAATCGGACCCCTTGCGGATGAAGACTGCATTGTCAAGTGAGCCTGTTGCTACGAGGGTCTTCTTCAGGCCTTCCGCAAGCATAAGGACGGCCGCAAAAACGAAAACGACGAGCGCCATGCCGCCTATGGTAAGCGCAGTGGTGAGCCTGCGCGTCCAGAGGTTCCTCAGGTTATAGGAGAATGGTATCATTATCCGATCCTTCTCAGCCCGTCTGCGATCTTTATCCTTACCGAGCGCCATGTGGGGAATATCCCTGCCACAGCCCCCACGAGCAATGCAGCCGCAATGTCCATGTATATCGTTTCGCGCTCAACATTGAAGACAGGGAAGAAATTACTCAGCGCATCACCGAATGCGTTTGCAGCCGGGAAGGTAAAGGCCATGCCGCATGCGCAGCCTATCAGGCTGATGATCATGGATTCCCCGAATATCAGCGCTGCGATATAGCCGCCCCCGAAACCGAGGGTCTTTAAAACGGCATACTCGCCGATCCTTTCCCTGGCAGTCATCGCCATTGTGTTTGCCATTACCGCCATTATTATGAATATTACTACGAAGGATACGAGCTGTATCGCGGTTACTATCGCCTGGCTCATGGCGATCCAGCTCATCTGGAACGCCTTTTCGGTCTCGGTCAGGGTTTCGGCGATCGAATTCCTGAAGGTATTATCAATCCTCTGAGCGACTTCGGACGCGATGTCGGGCCGGGTTACGCCGATCATGAAAAAACCTATTTGGTCGGCTCTCTGCGGAGCGGTCTTTTTCATCTTTTCATTCAGATAGTCCCACTGGAAATAGAAGGTGGTTTCATCCACATTTTTGTCACGACCCCTGTAAATTCCCCGCATAACAAAATCCCACTGCCCTGGGAATATCGTGCCTCGCAGAGTTACGGAATCGCCTACTTTCCATCTGAACCGTTCAGCCAGTTTGCGTCCTGCGATAAATCCCTTTCTGTCCCTGATGAATGCGGCCATCTGATCCGGCGGAAGTATGATTTCAGGATACAGGTCGAAGAAAGTCCTGGGCTCGATTGCGAAATTTGCAAAGAAATTTTTCTCGTCGATATAGATGCCGCCGAACCAGTTGCCTGCCGACACAATCTTCACGCCGTCTATGTGCCTGATCCGCTCCTCATACGAAAGGGGAAGGGTGAAGATTATCGAGATGGCATTCCTTGTGACGAGGCGGCTTGCAGATGATGCCTCGACCCCGGCATACCAGGCGCTGATCACGGTCCTCAGCAACCCGAAGGCGAGTATGGCAATGGTGATTCCGAGCACCGTCAGCCAGGTCCTGAGTTTGTGGCGGAAGGCGTTCCTGAATATGAGCTTAAGAATGTACATCAATGAAAACGCCCTTGTCGAGCTGCTTGATGAGGTGGGCCTTTTCGGCGGCCCTGGCGTCGTGTGTCACCATGATGATGGTCTTGCCGAGTTCCCTGTTCAGCCGTCCCATGAGGGCGAGTATCTCGGCAGCCGATACCCTGTCGAGGTCACCGGTCGGTTCGTCTGCGACCAGGACAGTGGGATCTGTTACGACAGCCCGTGCTATTGCAACCCGCTGTTGCTGACCTCCCGACAGCTGGTTCGGATAATGATCCATGCGGTCCGAAAGACCGACCATGCTGAGTGCGGCATTTACGTGTTCCCGTCGCTCCTTTCCGGAAAGCCTGGTAAGAAGCAGCGGCAGTTCCACATTGCCGAAGGCTGTCAGAACCGGGATCAGGTTGTAGAACTGAAATATGAAACCTACGTTGACTGCTCTCCAGCGTGCAAGGTCCATCTCCGAAAGGTTAGTGATATCCAGGCCGCCGATTACGATGGAGCCGCTGTCCACGCTGTCGATACCCGCAAGAAGGTTGAGCAGAGTGCTTTTGCCCGAACCCGAAGGCCCCATGAGCGCGAGGAATTCTCCTTCCGAGATATCGAAGGATATATCCTGAAGGACAGGAATGGTCTGGCTACCGCGGCGGTAGGACTTGCTGACGTTCCTTATCTCTACGATAGGTCTGGTATCCACTGTCTGTGCCAAGGACATCACTTATCTTCGGTCTTTATCGCGGAGCCG
>DATJOY010000144.1:0-13111 GCA_035506695.1 Dissulfurispiraceae bacterium | reverse complement strand
AGAGATCAGGGCGTCGTTCGTATACAAGCGGCTACGCTCGTATCCGGTTGCAGGCGGTCCGAGCACGTTGCGCGTGAGTGTGAAACGGGACGATCTTGCGGATATCGCGGGACATCTGATGAAGTCCCTTGCTTGGACCGGGATAGCGCATGCCGAATTCAAGATAGATCGCAGGGATGGACGTCCGAAACTGCTTGAGGTCAATCCAAGGTTCTGGGGCTCTTTGTCCCTGGCAATCGAATCCGGCGTCGACTTCCCGTTCCTGCTTTACAAAATGGCGATGCAGGGTGACGTAGATCCGGTCCATGAGTATTGCAGCGGCGTCATGACCAGGTGGCTGATACCCGGTGATATAATGCACTTTATGAGGAATCCCGAAAGGTTCAGATTGCAGCCGGGCTTTTTCGATTTCAGCGCCAAAGATGATATCATATCGGTGAGCGATCCGCTGCCTACACTCGGCAGAGTATTGTCCGTTTTCACTTTATTCTCTGACAGGGAAATGAGGGAATTAATCAGGAGATAAGGAGGTAGTATGAAGAGCGTCAGGCTTGTTTCTGTACTTCTGTCAGTCTGTCTTGTTTTATCGGTCGGGTATGCATCGGACAAAGGGTCTGCTAAAACTGAGAAGGACAATTACTTGATGAAGCTTGATCATCGTTATCAAAAGGCCATAGACCTGAAAGAGAAAGGAGAGTATGAAGCTGCAATTGAGATGCTCCAGAAACTTGTTGATGAGAATCAGGGTGATGCCAAATATGAAATCGCCCGTCTGGATGCCATTGTCGAACAAAGCAGGGACATGAAAGAAGCCGGCAATATGGCATGGAGGATCAAAGCGAAAGAAGCCGGATACAGGATTAAGACAATGCTGTCCGCAAACGGAGGCAACGGAGATTATTGGGTCGTTTATGCCAAATACTCCTGGATTGTCGAGACAAACAAGGAAACGCATATAACAAAAGCTCTCCAGAAGGCCTTCTATTACAAGCCAGATAATCCTGAAGCATATATAGTTCAGGCCGATTATTATTTCGACAAGGCCGTTTATGCACGAGGCGACAACGGGCAAAACAGCATGATGCAGGGAGTCGGAACCAATACGGAAAGCGATAGATTCGGACTCGCTAAAGCTGCAAAGTCTTCTTATGAGTCCGCACTGCGGGGTAAACTGAGCAACGCAAGAAAGGCATATGTATATTATAAAATGGGCAGTCTTGAAGAACGAATTTTTCAGGAAAATGATTCGGCCGGGAAATATTGGGCAAGGGCGGTGAAGCTTTCCCCTGACAGCAGGGCAGGCAAACTTGCAGGAAACCGTTTGGGAAATTAGCCGCACCGGCCATGTTCAATGCCCTAAGCGTTGATTTGGAAGACTGGTATCATGTATGCGGCGTGGAAGGATATTCAGACCCCGCCAAGTGGGATGACTATGAGAACCGTATTACAAGGAACACCGGAAAGATATTGTCCCTTCTTGACCGGTACAACGCCAGGGCGACCTTCTTTGTTCTCGGCTACATAGCGGCCAGAGAGCCGTCGCTGATCAGGGAAATCACGGCGAGGGGCCACGAGATTGCAACACACGGGTTTTGTCACAGGCGTGTATTTGAGATGACTGAACATGAATTCGAGGATGACGTTAAGGCATCACTGGAAGTTCTTTCCTCAGTCACAAATGAGAGGGTGATCGGGTTCAGGGCGCCTGAATGGTCCATCAGGAAAGAAACGCCCTGGGCATTTGATGTCCTCCGAAAGCTCGGGATTCTTTATGATTCGAGTATGGTGCCCCTGACGAGGATGGGGAGCCGGGACTTTCCGCTTTATCCTACTGAATTCGACACCGGCAGCGGGAAGCTATGGGAATTTCCCCTGTCGACGATACGTTTGTTTGCCGAGAACATACCTTTCAGCGGAGGATTGCCACTCAGGATGGTGCCATATTTCTATATCGCGTCGGCCATGCATGGAATGAACAGGAAGGGAATCCCGGCAATAGCGTACATACATCCTTGGGAATTTGATACCGAGCAACCTGTGATTGAACTGCCCACGAGCCGGCGCTTTATGCATTATTTCAACATCGGGGCAACTCCCCGGAAGATTGAGGGGCTGTTGCGCCATTTCAGTTTTGCACCTGTCCGGGAAGTGCTGGGGCTGGTTTCATGATCGACAGCCTTTATCTGAAATCGCTGGTTGCAACCCTGGCGATATATTCGGCCATTGTCGCCGGGCTGTCGTCATTCGTATACCTGACAGGTGTTGCCGGAGGGTTCATGATATTTGCGGCAGTTGTATTTTTGCTTTGCTATTTTTACGGTTGTTTCAGGCGCAATGATGCCGGAGAAAAGGGTCTGGGATCTTGAAAAGAAGGGTAGTCATTACAGGCGCCGGCATTGTTACAGCCCTTGGGACCGGAATGGAAACAAACCGGGTAAAAATGCTTGCGGGGATGTCTGCAATCGCCGAAGTCAGGGCCTTTGATTCAAGCAGGTATTGGGGAAAACAGGGCGGGGAAGCAAGGGACTTTAAAGAGGCCGTATTTTCAAACATCGACAGCAGGCGACTTGACAGGGCCTCTCACCTGCTCATACAGGCTGCGCGAGAAGCGCTCGAAGAAGCCGGCATTGCTGAAATTCTTCGCAACACGCCGGTCCTCGCATCTTTGGGCACTACTTTAGGTGGCATGATATCCGGGGAACTTTTTCATAAGGAGGTAATTGAAAAGGGGCTCGGCAGGGCGCGTATTTCGCTCCTGGATGATTATCTTGCCCATAGACAGGCCATCAATCTTTTCCGGGAGTTGAGGCTGCGGGGAGATTTCCGCATATTTTCAAATGCCTGTGCATCCGGCACAAATGCCGTCGGGCAGGCGTTCAGGTCCCTGCAGTCGGGAGAATACAACATCGCCATATGCGGAGGATACGATACCATGTCCGAATTTGTCTTCGCCGGTTTCAATTCGCTCATGGCTGTATCTCCGACCCTGTGCCGGCCTTTTGATAAAAACCGTGACGGCCTTGTGCTGGGCGAAGGCGCCGGGATACTGATACTGGAAGAGCTGCAGCATGCACTTGCCCGCGGGGCGTACATTATCGGAGAGGTGAAAGGTTACGGGGAATCATCCGACGGATATCACATGACCAGCCCTGATCCCGAAGGCAGGGGGGCCGCAGCGGCTATAATCATGGCACTGGAGGATGCAGGTTTTTGCCAGGTCGATTACATCAATGCGCACGGCACAGGGACGCCGCTCAATGATGTCATGGAAAGCAGGGCGATTTACATCGCGTTCGGCAAGAAGGCACCGGAGATCCCGGTCAGCTCAATAAAACCGATGATCGGACATCTTCTCGGGGCTGCCGGTGCTGTAGAGGCGATTGCCTCGCTATTTGCGATAAGAGGAAAAAAGCTGCCGCCAAATATCAACCTGGATTTCCCTGATCCGTACTGTCCGCTGAACATAGTCGCGGTCCCTCATTGCAGTTGCAATATCACGAATGTGCTTTCAAACTCCTTCGGCTTCGGCGGCTCCAATGCATCCATAATATTGGGTGAATATATATGAGCAGGCTGATCATTACGGGGACTTCAATGGTAAGCCCCATAGGTATCCGCAGGGAAGATGTCTGGCGAAACATCGAAACCGGGAAGACCGGTTTGGGCAGACTAAGCAGGTTCCCGTTCGACAAAGAAGTTCTATGCGGCGAAATCAGGGATTTTGATTTGAGTGATTATATTTCCGACGGTCGGTTCCGCCGGGCAGCAACGATCTCCCAGTATGCACTTGCGTCCATAGCTATGGCACTTGATGAGGCCTCCGCGACGGGCAGCAGTGTCAATACCGCGATGGTTATGGGGATTACGCATGGTGCGCTTGGATATACGCAGTCATTCCACAGGGAGCTTATCAGGGAGGGTCCCGAGGCCGTCAGTCCGATCCATTTTTCGGACTCGGTACTTAATGCTCCAGCCGGAAACGCCTCGATCTGCTTCGGCTTTAACGGACCGGTCCATACCGTACTGGGGGGTCCGGAGACCATAATCAAATCCATAATGACCGCCTGCCGTATGGTGTATTCCGGCCAGGTCGACAGGGCTGTTGTCGCGTCCGCAGAAGAGCTTAATGAGCTTTCACTTTACTGTTACACGCGTCTTGGCTATCCGGCGATTTCCGAAGGTGCGGGCGCCATAGTTATAGAGAGGGAAAGATCAGATACGAAAAAATCCAAGTGCTGCCTGGTAGCCGGAGCAGCATCGGAATGCAATCCCTCCGACCCTGATGCAGCTCTCAGTAGTTCAGTGTCTCTTTGTATGAACAGGGCAGGGGTGCAGGTTTCTGAAATCGATCTGGTGATGACCTGCATGAATGATCCCCGCGACTGTATATTGAAAGGGGTCCCGACGGCAGGTCTTTCTCCTTTCACGGGGTATGCCTTTGCGACGAGCATGATCTGGACAATCGCATTTTCAGTTATGGCCATAAGGAATGGATCGGCGCCGCAAACCGTTATCAGAAGCGGAAAGATAAGTCGTACACGCGTGAAGAATGTGATAGTATGCACTGACGACAGACAGGGCAATGCTGCGGCACTGCTTTTGAGGAATGATGATTAGCGATCGGTTACCAAACCTCCTGACATGAAAACATTGCTGGGCCGTTATGCGGCGCATAAATATTTGACCGGCAGGTTTTTGAGCTTCATCGAAGACCGTGGCATACCGCGGCTGCTCGCTCCCTTACGTGGGTTTACCTTTGAGGATGTTGCATCAATTCTGGAGCGCGAACTTGGCTACGCTCTTAACGACAGGGTCAGGATCAGAATGGTAAAGGTGCTCATCGATTTCCTGCGCGAATGCGGGAGCGTGACAGAAGAGGAGGACCGCTATCTCTGGAACAACGGATGCTTTGTCCGGGATGGGTTGTCCGCGGATGAATCCGAAGTGGCAAAAGAGTTCTTCAGGGGGCAGGTCGATTTTTTTGAACACTGCCTGCTTCATGCCGACGAGTTTCTGCGAGGCGGCTTGCCGCTCTACAGTTTCGACAACGAAGCTGCTCAAATCTGGGAAGACTTTCTCGGCAATACCGAATTCAATTTTGCCAGGTCGGTGCTGGCCAAGGTGATGCTTTCAGGAAGTGATGAAGATGCTCGCGTACTGGACCTCTGTTATGGACCGGGCTTTGACATCCTCAGTATTCAGGAATGCTCTTCAAGGGTCAGGGTTACTGCCCTTGATTTTAAGGACATATTCCGGGGCAGGGCATTGGGCAGGGTCCCAAATCCGGAAGCTGTCTGCTGGATAGGTTCTGAGAGATGGGGCGGCTTTGGCTCGGTGCTGCCCTTTCCATCCGAAACATTTGATGCAGTCTTCTTCGCATGCGCCGACCCGTATATTGCGGAGCAGTCAAGGAAGTTCGTGTACGCCGACATATTTCGAGTGATAAAGTCCGGCGGGTCCCTCAATATCCTGAGCCATTGCTATCCGGATCCGGAAGCAAGGTTCGTCGAAAATATCTGGGTAAGGAGAGGCACTCTTTGCCACGATTTCGCGGAGAGTGTGTGCGAAGGATGGCAGGGGTTCTGCTCAGCATCTGAATCCGTCAATCTGTTCGAGTCGATAGGATTCAAAGTGGGAACAGTCATGATGAATTCATCCATCTGGCGGCTCGACAAACCATGAAGAAACCGGTTGTCGTCACCGGTATGGGTCTTGTCACTCCCCTGAGTCCATTTGGCGCCATTGGGGATTTCTGGGATGACATCTGTCTGGGTACCGATGCGGTCAGGAAGAAGTCTTCACCTATGCTCGATATGGGCAGAGAGTGGCTCACGGCTTATATCGATGCAGGACCTCATGTACACCTCGAAGAGAAATTTATTTATATTTCCGATTGCGCGATACGCATGGCAATTTCAGATGCAAAGATTGATGTCAGGCAAGCGGGACTGTCGCTTGGTACTGTGCTCGGCAACATTCTTTCCAAACAGAAGCGCATGAAGGATAAAAAAAGCGGCTTGAACAAAAGCCGGGAATCGCTTTCATATCCTGTTTCGCAGCTCTCAGAAAAACTCGGGCTCGGAGGTCTGAAGATTACAGTCTCGACAGCATGTGCATCCGGGACCGATGCGATCGGAGTTGCGGCCAGAAAGATCGCGGCAGGCAAGGCAGAAGTCATGATTGCCGGAGGTGCGGATGTGTTGAGCGATTTTGCCCTTGCCGGATTCAAGTCGCTCCAGGCGCTTACGGAAACAAAGGTGCGACCGTTTGATAAAAACAGGTCAGGACTTGCCCTCGGTGAAGGTGCGGCGTTTGTTGTACTCGAATCCGGTGAGCACGCCACGCGCAGAGGGGCGCAGATTTACGGCAGGGTCCTGGGATATTCGTCCAGGCTGGATGCGCATCATCTCACGGCCCCCCGTCGCGACGGAAGAGGGCTTGCAGATGCAGCAGTTCAGGCACTCGCCCAGGCGGGTCCCGATCCGGTTGATATAGATTACATAAACGCCCACGGAACCGGAACGGTATATAACGATCTTATGGAAACAGTTGTCATAAAACAAATATTCGGAGATGCTGCATACAATATTCCTGTGAGCTCTACCAAATCGATGATCGGTCATTCTTTCGGCGCAGCCGGCGCTATCGAAACCATATGCTGCCTGCTGTCGATCATCCACAAGACAGTGCCGCCGACTATAAATTATGAGGAGGCGGACCCGCAATGCGATCTCGACTACGTTCCCAACAGGTCGAGGAAACATGATGTGAGACATGCGATGTCGCTTTCTGCAGGCTTTGGAGGTCAGAACTCCGCGATCATAGTTGGAGGGGCGAGATGACTGGTATAACAGGCAAATGCATACTCGGCAGTGATCGCACGGAGGAAGCCCTGAATGTAATTGGTGACCTCATAAGGCCGGTCAGGCTTTCTCATCGCCTGGAACAACTGGCCGTTGCAGCTGCCGGCAATGCGCTTCTTGATGCCGGGTTGGGTCTTCCGTTTGGTGATTCGGCAATCGGATTGTATATAGGCATAGACGATTCGATAGAAGACATAAAAGACGAATATTTCAGCATGGTTCTGGCCGAAGGCATTCTCGGCGCCAGCCCGCTTCTGTTTCCTTTTACGTCTCCGAATGCATTGACCGCCCAAATTTCAATTGCCTGCGACCTGCGCGGAGAGGCAGTAGTGATGCCTATTAACGGAGCATGTCCCGATGTGATAGAATACGCAACCGAGTGTATTGACGGACTTCATGTCCAAATGGCTGTCGCGGGGACTATAAGGACAAGGGACCGCGAGCTAACCGCGGAAAAAGGCCGGTATATTGCAAAGTTTGTGATCATCGAGAGGGAGAGCGACGCAGTGAGGCGCGGGAAAAGGATATATAGTGCATCGGAGGCAGTAAATCTTGGACAAATTTAGGGCTATCGATACCCTGCCTGCCGAAGATATGTTGAATCTGCAGGATCGGCTGCTCCGGAAAATAGTCCGGCATGCGTATGATCACTCGCCATTTTACAGGAGAACGTTAGACGACCGCCGTATTTTGCCATCAGAGATAAGTGGCGTTCAAAGTCTTGGGCTTCTTCCGATCACCGACCGCAAGGACTTCCAGGAGAACAACTGGGAGTTTCTCGCAGTGCCGAGGAGTGATATCGCGGAGATAGTATCTACCACTGGAACGAGTGGGGAGCCTGCCTTTGTCGCAATGACCTTCAGTGACCTGCTGCGGCTTTCATGCAATGAGGAAAGAAGTTTTCTGTCGGCCGGGGCAACCAGGGAGGACCTCTTTCACCTGGCAGTAACATGCGACAATCTTTTCATCGCCGGCATAGCCTACTATGGCGGGCTCTCGAGGGTCGGGGCTTCGGTCGTCAGGATAGGGCCGCAGAACATCCTCAGGCATCTCGACCTCATGAAAAGATTGCAACCTACAGGGATGGTTGCCGTGCCTTCATTCATGGTCCATATGGCCCGCAGGATGGAAGAAACCGGATTGACGCGTGAAGATATCGGGTTGAAAAAGATCGTGCTCATCGGCGACAGCATCAGGGATGCCGATTTGAGGACAAATTCCTTAGGCGACCTCATCGAGGATGCCTTCGGCAAGATCTGCTTTTCTACATACGGCATTACGGAGGCGCAGCTTTCTTTCTTCGAATGCAGCCTGAAGCAGGGGCTTCACAGCCATCCCGACTTTATTCTTGCCGAGATAGTTGATGATGCCGGCAAAGTACTTCCCGATGGTGAGATTGGCGAGCTCGTGCTGACGACGCTTCAGGTTGAGGGAATGCCGCTGCTGAGGTACAGGACAGGGGACATTACTTTCAAATTAACCGGGCAATGCGCATGCGGCAGAAACTCGTGCCGCATAGGCCCCATACTCGGCAGGAAGTGCCAGAGGCTGAAATACAAGGGGGTTACGCTCTATCCCAAGACGATCGAAAACGCGCTTCTCGGCGTCAAAGGGGTCGTCAATTATCAGATTGAGGCCTTTACCGGAGATGACCGGACGGATACGATACTACTCAGAATAGGTGCCCATTCAAGTGGTAACGGTTTTAAATCGCAATTGCACGATGCCCTGCTTGCAAAGGTCAGGGTGACGCCGAGCATCGAGATCGAACGCCCCGAAGAGATCGAAAAAAGACTCTTCGAAGGCGGAAGCCGCAAGGCGATCACCTTTAAGGACAGGAGAATCAGACTATATGGGTAATACCGTCGACATAGTGCATGCCCTCGGTTTCGACAACGACGATATTGAGGCCTGCCTGCAGAGGCGAGGGCTTCTTTCGCTGGAACTTGAATTTACTAGAAAGTGCAATCTCCGGTGCGTTTATTGTTATTCATCTGCCGGTGAATCGGATGAAGGCGAGATGGAAATCGGTGAGATGAAATCGGTAATTGCACAGGCCGCCGATCTTGGGGCCAGGAAAATAATCCTGCTCGGCGGTGGAGAACCTCTCGTATACGATGGTCTCGGTGAGATTGTAGAATACATATCCGGCCTGGGGCTTCGACAAGTGCTTTTTACCAACGGCACGCTCATGACAGATGTGACCGCACATTTTCTGAAGCGCAACGACGTTTCCGTTGTGGTCAAGTGCAACAGCATGCGGCCTGAAGTGCAGGATGAACTCGCAGGCGTTAAAGGGACCTTTGACAGGATCAGGAAAGGACTTGAACATCTGTCGAATGCCGGATATCCCGACGGCGAAACCATGCTCGGAGTCCAGACAGTAATATGCCGTCAGAACATATCCGAGCTTCCGGCAATGTGGGAATGGGCGCGGAGGCGGGATTTAATCCCATATTTCGAGATAATGACAAACCAGGGGAGGGCGAAGCTGCATCCGGACCTTGGCGTACCGTCGTGCGAGATAAAAGAGCTTTTCGACAAGCTCGATGCCATCGACAAGACAAACTTCGGCATCGCCCGGCAATCACACCCTACGATAGCAGCCTTTTCGTGCAGACGCCATCTTTACAGCTGTCTTGTCAATTCCAGGGGTTTTGTGCAGCCGTGCACGGGAGTAGATATGGCTGTCGGAAATATCCGTGAAAAATCCCTGGCCGAAATACTTTCGGGCAGTCGCGTCATCGAAGACCTCAGGAATATCTACGAAAGGATCGAGGGAGAGTGCCGGGACTGCAATCAGCGGCACGAATGTTACGGTTGCAGGGGGAATGCCTATCAGACAACCGGTAATTACCTCGCCTCCGACCCTTCATGCTGGCGTTGTTCTGCGTGTGAATGAAGATACTCATCATATCGGCGAATGAAGAGTGGGAACCATATCCTGTTGCCCCCATCGGTGCGGCATATGTAGCAGGAGCCTTAAGGCAAAGCGGCCACGAAGCCCGCATCCTGGACCTCTGCTTTGAAGGGGACCGCACAGCAGCAATCACTAAGGCCATCTCTGATTTCAGCCCAAGGTTGATCGGTCTTTCGATAAGAAATATTGACAATCTTACATACGGCAAGAGCGTTTGCTACATGCCTTCAATTAAAGGCATTGTCGAAACAATAAGTAAGACGACTGATGCCGTCATAGTGGCAGGCGGTTCCGGATTCTCGATCTTTCCTGAAGAGACTCTGCGTTACCTCGACCTCGAAGCAGGGATAGCGGGCGAGGGTGAAGACGCATTTGTCCGATTTGCCGATGCAATCGCATGCGGTGGCACCCTCGATGCGGTCCCTAATCTTTGCACGATTCGCAAAGGGCAATTTGCTTCAAACGCCGTCCTGTTCAACGGAAGTTTTTCTTCACCGGACCGTTCTCTTCTGGATAACAGCAGGTATATGAATCTCGGTGGAATGGGGAATGTACAGACCAAGCGCGGCTGTCCCTTTTCATGCAGCTACTGCACCTACCCGGCCATTGAAGGACACAATATAAGGTTGCGCAACCCTGCTGAAGTGGCCAATGAAATGGTAGAGGCACGCAAGCGTGACGGCATCGATTATGTTTTTTTTGTGGACGATATCTTCAACTTTCCGGAAGAGCATGCAATGGCTGTCTGCGAAGAGATGATACGCAGTGAGGCGGAGGTGGACTGGACCTGTTTTGCGACGCCCCTTGGGATGTCACGGGAAATGGCGGCGCTCATGAAGAAGGCAGGATGCAAAGGGATCGAATTCGGCACTGACGGAGGCTCCGAAGCTACGCTGGCAGCCCTCGGAAAACGCTTTTCACCCGCCGACGTTGCTCACGCCTCGGACTGCTGCAGAAGTGTTGACTTGCCGCACGCGCACTATATTATAATTGGGGGTCCCGGAGAGGATGCGAGCACAGTGCAGGAGTCCTTTTCACTCTTCGAGCGCATCAGGCCGACAGCAGTAATAGCCCTTGTCGGCGTCAGGATTTATCCGAACACGCCCCTAAGACAAAGGGCTGTCGAAGAAGGCATCATTCAGGGAAATGACTCTCTCTTTAATCCTGCATTCTATCTGACACACTCACTGGATGCGGAGACCCTGATCAGAACAGTGGCCGGTCATGCGGCCGACAGATTCAACTGGATTGTTCCGTCACTCGATATTCGCTGCAATGCCGATTTGCTGGGAATGTTGAGGAAGTCGGGGAAAAGAGGCCCTTTATGGGACCTGCTGTAATAAAAGTCGCTGAAGAGGAAATGGTTGCAGGAAACGGCACCGGTCGAGGGAATAATGCAGGATAGTGCCCAAAAGATAGTAGTTGTTACTGGCGGCACCCGTGGTATCGGAAAGGCCATCGTTGAAGTCTTTGCAGATGCTGGTTGTACTGTCATAGTCAACTACAATAAATCCCGTGGCGAGGCCGAAGCCCTCGCGTTGAATCTGTCTTCGGCCTCCGGATCTGTATTTATCGAACAGGCCGACGTCTCTGAGGCGTCTCAGGCAAGAATTATGATGGATAATGCAGTTTCCAGATTCGGAAGGATTGATGTGCTCGTCAACAACGCCGGCATAGCAAGGGATGGCTTCCTGATGCTGATGTCGGACGAGGATTGGCAGGATGTGATCGCCACCAATCTGACCGGTGTATTCAACTGTTCAAGGGCTGCGACGGTGCACATGATCTCACGGCGAAGCGGGGCCATCATAAATGTTTCATCCCTGAGCGGCATAGCCGGCCTCCCGGGACAGACTAACTATGCAGCAGCGAAAGGCGGAGTAATCTCTTTTACAAAAGCGCTTTCAAAAGAACTGGCGCCCTTTGGAATAAGGGTGAATGCCGTTGCGCCGGGTGTTATCGAGACCGGGATGACCGGAGCTGTGAGCGAAAAGGCAATGGAGGGATATCTTTCGGCAATACCCATGAAGAGATTCGGCAAACCGCATGAGGTCGCCACCGTGGTAAGGTTTCTCGCGTCGGAGGATGCCTCATACATTACTGGAGAGACAATTTGCGTTACGGGAGGTTTGTATTAATGTCCGAGACACTGCAGAAGCTCAAGGAGCTATTGATAAAGAGATTGAAACTTAAAGTCACAGCCGAGCAGATAAACGAGGATACACGCTTGTTCGGTCCCGACAGCCTGGGACTTGACTCGATCGATGTGCTCGAACTTGTGGTCGGGATAAAAAGGGAATTCGGCGTCGAGATTGCAGACCGGCAGACTGCGGAAAAAGTTTTTACCTCGGTCGGGGCCATTGTGCACTTCATAGAAGAGAGAAAATGACGGGCGATTATCAGGCCCCTGCCTCCATCCTGCCGCACTCATTCCCAGTTGTGATGATCGACAGGATAGCGGAACTTGAAGAAGGTAAAAAAATAGTGTGCCTTAAGAATGTGACCTCCAACGAGGAATTCCTGCAGGGTCACATCATCGATAACCCTGCGATGCCGGGGATGCTTATCATCGAGGCAATGGCCCAGGCATCCGGGTTGATCATCGGAGCGCCGCAGGCGCATGAAGTTTTTCTCGCCGGACTCGGCAATGCAAGGTTCTTGAAGGCCGTTGTGCCCGGAGATCAGCTCGTCGTAAAATCGTCTCTGGTCAGGGAATTCAGTCCGCTGTACGTGTTTGAGGCATCGGCTGAAGTAGGTGATGCGATTGTCGCCGAAGCCGAAATAACCCTGACAATCTCTTAGGGATGCTCGCGGACAGCTCAGAAATAGTCCGGGCGGCGGAAACTCAGCATATCAATTG
This sequence comes from Dissulfurispiraceae bacterium, assembly GCA_035506695.1. Classification (GTDB taxonomy): domain Bacteria; phylum Nitrospirota; class Thermodesulfovibrionia; order Thermodesulfovibrionales; family Dissulfurispiraceae; genus Fen-1308. Next base: position 468 of record DATJOY010000144.1, on the reverse strand, counting down.
CAACCTCTGCGGTAAAGACGATGCTGATCAGATAGTCATTCAGAATGGATACAGGATGGTCGAATGCAGAAGATGCGGTCTGGTTTATGCCGACCCGAGACCGACGCCGGAATTGCTGAAAGAACTTTATAACAGCTATCACGAGCGGGGCAGCAAGAATGAGAGCACCTGGCAGAGGCTTATGGCTTCCAACTTCGAGGCGGTCGCTGCCATGCTTGCTGAAATGCTGCCGAACAAAGGTGCCTTGCTCGATATGGGCTGCGGATACGGTCATTTCATCGGGCTGATGAAGCAACAAGGCTGGGCCGCATCCGGGATTGAACCGTCTGAAACAACAAGCAGATATGCCGTGTCAAGGGGGCTGGATGTGAGCAGGACGGTTATCGAAGATGCTTCATTTCCCGATAGTGCATTCGATGCGGTAACCGCTTTTTATGTCCTTGAGCATATCTTCGATCCGCTTGCAGC
>DATJOY010000143.1:0-5829 GCA_035506695.1 Dissulfurispiraceae bacterium | reverse complement strand
GCACCTGCGATAGATACATTACAGCGTACTACGCGGAGGAAAAAGGTCTTGCTTTTTTAACATAGAAGGAGGTGTGGTATGAAGGTTCTTCTTATTGGAGCGACTGGGACTATCGGAAGCGCGATAATGCAATCAATCGGGGTCCGCCATGAAGTTGTGCAGGTCAGCCGCAGCAAGACCGACATCCGGGTGGATCTGTCGGACAAGCTGTCGATAACCAACATGTTTAAGTCCGCAGGTCGAGTCGATGCTGTCATCTGTGCGGCAGGCCTGGCCGTATTCGGCCCTTTATTGAACCTGTCGGATGATGATTTTGCCCTTGGCATCGGCAACAAGCTGATGGGGCAGGTCAACGTTGTGCGTGTTGGAGTTGACTATCTTAAAGATAGCGGATCGTTTACATTGACAAGCGGGATTCTCAGCCGCAAACCAACGCAGGGTTCGGTAGCGATCAGCCTTGTGAACTCGGGTCTCGAAGGTTTCTGTCGCGCTGCCGCGCTTGAAATGCCGCGCGGCATCCGTATAAATGTTGTGAGTCCAAACTGGGTAATCGACACTCTGAAGGCGTTCAAAATGGATCCATCGATCGGTACCCCAGTTGAGGCGGTCGCCCATGTATATGTCGAGGCGCTTGAAGGCGGCATGACAGGTCAGGTATTGGACGCGATACGGTAAAGGTTGAGTGCTGGAGTCGAAAGATAGACCTTCGATGCAGAGAACTATGGGCGCCGGTTTTGTCGGCTGCTTTACTTCTTGATAAATAAGTGTTATTTATGATAAACTTTTGAGCTTAAAAACACACGTCCGATATGATTCTCCGATGGTCCCGCCTTTCGGCGGGGTAGGAGATGAGGGCGGAGGAAAAAAACCAGGAGGAACAAAAATGGCAGTTGTAACGATGAAGGAGTTGCTGGAGTCCGGCGCCCATTTCGGGCACCAGGTCAAAAGATGGAACCCGAAGATGAAGAAGTTTATCTTCGGCGAGAGAAACGGTATTCATATCGTGGACCTTCAGAAAACTCTGAAGGGTGTCGAAGAGGCTTACAATTTCCTCAAGAACGTAGCTGCAACCGGTGGTAGCGTACTTTTTGTAGGGACCAAGAAGCAGGCGCAGGACGCCGTGACCGAAGAGGCCAAGAAGGCAGGGGCTTTCTATGTCACCAACAGGTGGCTCGGCGGCATGCTCACCAATTATGCGACCGTCAAGAAGAGTATAGAACGCCTGAAAAAGATAGAGGCCATGAAGGCGGATGGTACCTATAATGTTCTCACCAAGAAAGAGGTGTCGCAGCTCGAAAACGAGAGGGAGAAGCTCGAAAAGAACCTGTGCGGCATCAAGGACATGAAGACCGTTCCGGATGCGGTATTTATTATCGATCCGCGCAAGGAAAATATTGCGGTCCAGGAGGCCAAGAGGCTTTCCGTTCCAATCGTGGCAGTTGTAGACACCAATTGTGATCCGGATGATGCCGATTATGTGATACCCGGCAACGACGATGCAATAAGGGCCATAAAGCTGATTTCGTCCAAGATGGCGGCCGCAACCATAGAAGGGAAAGGTACCCTTGCCAAGAAATCACAGGAGGCCGCCGAGGCCGCAGCAAGCCAGGAAAAGGCTGCACAGGACGAAAAAGAAGTTGCTGCAAATTCACTGAAGGAGACTGCGTAATGAGCATTAGTGCTGAAATGGTAAAAGAGCTGAGAGAAAAAACCGGCGCCGGTCTTATGGACTGCAAGCGTGCCCTTTCCGAAAGCGCGGGGGACATGGAAAAGGCCATCGATTTTCTGCGCCAGAAAGGCCTTGCTTCGGCGGCAAAAAAGGCGAGCAGGACGGCGTCCGAGGGGCTTATCGGCTCATACATTCATATGGACAAGCTCGGCGTAATGGTCGAGATAAATTGCGAAACCGATTTCGTGGCGAGGACCGACGACTTCAGGGGGCTGGTTAAAGATGTTGCAATGCACATTGCTGCGGCAAACCCGCTTTATATATCGAGAGAGGATGTTTCAGCCGAGACTGTCGAAAGGGAAAAAGAGATATACAAAGCGCAGGTCACGAACAAGCCGCCGCAGGTGGTAGAAAAGATTATCGAGGGCAAGCTGGACAAATTCTACAGCGACATGTGCCTGCTCGATCAGGTATTCATCAAGGATCCTGACGGCAAGAAGAAGGTAAAGGACATTATCACCGAAAAAATAGCCAAGCTGGGAGAGAATATCGTGGTAAGACGGTTTGCCCGGTTCCAGCTGGGCGAAGGTCTTGCCAAGACCGAATCCTGTTAGGAAAAGGGGCAGGTATGCCTTCCGCAAAAAAGGCCGCTTCGGGGCCCAGGTACAAGAAGATACTGCTTAAGCTCAGCGGGGAAGCACTCATGGGAGACCGCAGCTACGGGATAGACCCGGCGACCGTGCAGTTCATGGCAGCCGAGATAAAGAAGGTCTATGAGATGGGTGTGCAAATCTCGGTTGTAATAGGCGGGGGCAATATATTCAGGGGGGTCGAGGCCTCGGTGAAGGGAATGGAGAGGGCGTCCGCCGACTATATGGGGATGCTAGCCACAGTGATCAATGCGCTTGCACTGCAGAATTCCCTCGAAAGCCTCGGACTACAGACCAGGGTCCAGTCCGCAATCGAGATGCGAGAACTTGCGGAACCATATATCCGAAGGAAGGCAGTGCGCCATCTCGAAAAGGGAAGGATCGTCATCTTTGCGGCAGGGACCGGGAACCCCTATTTTACGACCGACACTGCGGCCGCGCTCCGGGCAATGGAAACCGGGGCAGAGGTGATTCTCAAGGGCACGAAGGTGGACGGCGTTTACACGGCAGACCCTGTGAAGGACCCGACCGCAAAAAAATATGATGCTATTTCATACTTTGATGTCATCAGGCAGGACCTCAAGGTCATGGATTCGACGGCCATATCTCTTTGCATGGACAATAACCTTCCGATAGTTGTTTTTGACATAAGAAAAACAGATAATATAAAGAAACTTTTGCGAGGTCAGAAGATCGGTACGACCGTCCGGAAGGGCGCTCGCTGATCCATCTTTTCATTACTGGTGGGGTGGGACATGCAGGAATTCAGGAAGAAGGCTACTGAAAGGATGAACGGGGCCGTCGAATCTCTGAAAAAGGATTTCGGGTCCATTCGCACCGGGCGGGCTTCGCTCAGCCTGCTCGACAACATCAAGATCGACTATTACGGGACGCCGACGCACATCGGCCAGGTCGCCACACTGGGGATCCCTGAAAGCAGGCAGATCACTATTCAGCCCTGGGAACAGCGGCTTATTCCCGAAATAGAAAAGGCCATTCTGAAATCCGACCTTGGCCTTACGCCGGGCAATGACGGAAAGACCATCAGGATCAATATCCCGCAGCTTACGGAGGAGCGCAGAAAACAGCTCGTCAAGGTTGTGAAAAAGAGGTCTGAAGAAGCCAGGGTCGCGATCAGAAACATCCGGCGCGACATTATCGAGGATTTGAAGAAGAGCGAAAAAGAAGAACATCTCAGTGAGGATGATGTGAAGAGGTTCCAGGAAGAAGTTCAGAAGATGACTGATTCATACATCCATAAGGTCGAAGAAGTCCTTCTGCATAAGGAAAAAGAGATAATGGAGGTGTGACATGTCCCTGAATTCGATCTATGTTGTAAAAGTCTCGGATGCAAAGATGACAGATATCCAGAAGGCGCTCGAACAGGCCGGGGTCAAGGTGAGAAGCATCGTGGAAGTCCATAAGGAGGAAGTCGCACAGGCCGAGAAATAGCAGTGCGATGATGCGGCGGCGGTGCCGGCATCGGATACAGGTTTCACACTGAAGGAGATAACATGGTCAAGAAGGCACAGAAAAAGGTACAGCCCGAGAGCGACGAAGTCCGCAAGGAAAGACTGAAGAAGGTGCTCATTCAGAAGCGTGAAGATATTGTCAAAGAGAGCAAGACAGAAATCAGGAAGTATGTTTCAGGTGAAAATAAACAGCTTGTCGAGACGGTGCTTGATGACGGAGATCTTTCTGTGGTCGATCTTGCGGAGGACATCAACCTGAAACAGCTGAGCACCCACAGGGAAATGCTCCTGAAAATAGATACTGCAATCAGAAAACTGAACGAAGGCACTTACGGAATATGTGACGAGTGCGGGGATGAAATAAGCGAAGAGAGACTCAAGATCATGCCGTTTGCAATTTTTTGCAGGGATTGCCAGGAAGAGCGTGAGATGAAGGAAAAACTCGAAAAGGAAGAAGGCACGATCTGAGGATTTGAAAGCGGAAGTTTAGAACTATTTAAGGTTGTTAAAGGACCCCTGGATGCTGCAACGTTCAGGGGTTTTTAATTTATAGTCTCTCTTGACTTATCAAATGTTTTTATTCTAGGATGACGCTTATATTGTTATCTTCCTTTGGGCATGCCTGTAGATCAATTGTCTGAGGGGGACAATTGATCTACAGCATTCTTTGAGGGGGGGGGTATTGCTATGAAACGATGTTCTTGCCTGCAGGGTTGTTTCTACCCGTTCCAAAAACTGATCATTCCGGTTATATTGACCGCCATTTTATCCTGTTATGCCGGTGCACAAGAAGTCCCTTCGGGCGACAAACCTGAGATCAACCCATCCGAATCTCATGGTAACTCTCATTCCAGTTCTTTGCCGTCCGGATTTCAGATCGGCGATATGAAGGCAGGTATTTTCTGGGGCGACGGCAGGATGACCGTTGACCGCCAGGTCGCGGTCAGCCCCTCACCACTCCTTTTCCCCTCCGGTTTTGAGCACCGCAGTATCACGAACTTTAATGATCCCTTTTTGACTTTCGAGTGGGGCTTTCGTTTGGGAGATATCATGTCTGCAACTACATCCGTGGATACCAACATCGCAGAACAAAGAAAGTTTACTCAAACCAGCACAGGAGCGCAGACCGGCGTTCCTTATAATTCGGCTATGAGTATATTGGCTTTGCCGGCCAACACCACAGGCATCATAGCCCTGGACAGCAGAAACAACATTTGGGACTTGAACGAGTGTCTTGCATTCCGGGTGATACCGAACCTGCAACTTCTTGTTGGATGGAAGTATAACAGTATCAGCAGCGATATAGACCCATACTCCGCAGCAATTCCGGCAAATTCATTTCCGACGCTTCCGGGCCTGACCGGTTGGACGAATGGATGGGCACTGTCGAATGCGCCAAGCACCACAGGGTTTGCAATGACCCAACGGTTCTGGTGGACCGGTCCCTTCCTTGGTGCGCGGTTTACAACCGGGACCCCGCAAAAGTTGCCCGGCCAGTGGTATATTGAAGGCAAGGCAGTGCCTTACGCCTGGGGAACTTATACATTTAAATGGAGCGGTTTCTTCCATGATGATACCGGCGGTTTTATAAATGGGCAGGAGAACACACATGTAGGGGTGCACGGGTACTCAGCGGAGATCAAGAGCGGCATGCAAATCAAACTGATAGGCAGGCTTTTCCTGGATCTTTGGGCAAAATATGAGCGCCTGCATATGAGTGGATCGGGAGCGGAGGGACAGGCGACGCAAAACAGCTATGGGGCATTGAATCCCGCCTATTGGGGAGTCGCTGCAAACTATTCACAACAAGCGGCCCAGAACATCAAGCTGCGGGAGAACTTATGGGGTGTGGGCCCGAGCCTGGTGCTGCACTTCTGAGTTTCAATTTTTAATGGCAGTCTGACGATCTCTAAGGTGCTGTGATTATGTAGAAATTGATGATGACGGAACCTTCCTCCTGAGTTTCCTACTACGAGACTCAGAATGAATCAGTAATTCAAGATCGGCGCTCTTCTCCTGGAGATTCTATGTAGTGGGT
>DATJOY010000142.1:0-9910 GCA_035506695.1 Dissulfurispiraceae bacterium | reverse complement strand
GCAGTCATAAAGTCCGGATCATGGCCTGTACCTCCGGTATTCGAACTAATCCACAAACTCGGACGGGTCCCCGAGGAGGACATGAGAAAAACATTCAACCTGGGGATCGGATATGTTATAGTACTTGGGGAGAAAGACGCTCGCGCCGCTGTTACCTTGTTGAACAAATACGGCTATACCGCCTATCTGATCGGTTCCATCGAAAAAGGAGGTAAAAAAAGTATACGCTATGTATAAGATCAGGAGATTCTTAAAACAGCTGTTCACTCCGGTTTCAATCATGATGGTCCCGCACGACAGCAAACGGACATTAAATATCAAGGTGCCGTCCATCGGCATCGTCATCTCGGTCATCTTATGGCTTGTCGGATCGGTCTATATTATTTCAATCGCTATTGATGCTTTAGAATACCAGAGAATGAAAAAGGCAGTGAATTACTATACGGCGCAGTTTACGGAACTTAAATCGACCATCAGCATGCTTAGGGGCGCGGAGACTCAATTCAAGAAACTATTGGCGCTGGGCGGGAAAAAAGAGATACTCGAAAATGTTGATACCAACGCACCCGCATCGGATACTGGTTCGCTCGATATGGACGCCCTGAAGGAGCAGATCAAAAAGACCGCTGAATCCGTATCTTCTATACGGGAATATCTCGCAGAACAAAAGGATCTGTATATTTCTACTCCGCGAGGATGGCCTGTTGTAGGTACTATAACGTCGCCTTTCGGTGAAAGAGAGTCGCCGCTGGGGGGAGGCATTCAATTCCATACCGGGATTGACATCTCCGTCCCGACAGGCACTCCTGTGAAAGCCACTGCAGAAGGCGTCATCAGTTTTGCGGGATGGAATGCCGGAAGCGGCAACCTTGTAGTAGTTGAGCATGGATCGGGCTTTTCGACATTCTATGCCCATAACAGCTCCATCGAGGCAAAAGTCGGACAGAGGATAAAGAGAGGCGATATAATCGCCCATTCCGGCTCGACGGGGAACTCGACCGGTCCTCACGTACATTATGAAGTATGGCAGGATGGAAAGGCGGTAAATCCCAAGGGATTTCTGGAGGTCGCCCATGTTTCAAAAGAAAAATGACAAGCTGGAGTCATTCATTGGCTGCGGCTCTGAAGTAATTGGTGATCTGACGGTATCCGGCACGTTGAGGATTGACGGAAAACTTACCGGCAACGCTACTGCCGGATGGATAATCGTCGGAGAGAAGGCGGTTGTCAAGGGAGATCTTGCTGCAAAGGGAATTGTTGTCGGAGGCAGGATTGAAGGCTCAGTAAAAGCGGACGATCTTGTTGAACTCAAGCCCAGTGCCCGCCTTTACGGAGATATATTTTCAAAAAAACTTGCGATAGCCGAGGGAGGCGTCTTCATGGGGCGTTCCGTTACCCAGTGCGCCGATGCCGGTCTCGTCAATTTTTCCGGGGAAGAGGCTTCCGCGCAATAGTCAGGCGTCCGTATAAATGAAAAAAGTATTCCTCGAAAGCCTATCCCTTGAAGATGCATTGAAGTGCCTTTCCGAACGGCTTGATGAGCTTGGAATCCACAGGCTTCCTGAAGAGACAATCCCGTCGTCTCTGGCGCTTGGAAGGATTACAGCGGCACCCGTTTTTGCGCGATATTCTTCGCCCTTTTATCATTCTGCGGCCATGGACGGCTTTGCTGTCCGTTTTTCGGATACCCTTACCGCAACTGAACATTCCCCTGCAACACTGAAGCTCGGATTTCAGGCATTTCCCGTTGACACGGGCGATCCGATGCCGGAAAGGGCTGATGCCGTGATAATGATAGAGGACGTCAACCGCAGTTCGGATTCGATCGAGATTTACGCCCCAGTGACTCCGTATCAGCATGTCAGGCCTATAGGAGAAGACATAGTTGCAACTGAACTGATCGTATCCGAAAACCATGTGCTGCGGCCCGTCGATGTCGGGGCATTGCTTGCCAGCGGGCATGTCGATATAGCCGTAATCAGAAAACCGAAGATAGCGGTAATTCCGACCGGCACAGAGCTTGTCGAACCTGAAATGGTAAGGACCCGGCAACCGGTCGCACCCGAAATAATCGAATACAACTCTGCAATGTTATCAGGACTTGCCTCTGAGGCCGGCGCCGAAGCTGTCAGATATCCGATCATCAAAGATGATTTTGACCGGATAAAAGCGGCCATAGCAGAAGCCACGCGGATGTCCGATGCTGTAATCATAAATGCAGGGTCGGGAAGAGGATCCGAGGACTATACGGCAGCAGCCATCGCAGAGCTTGGAGAACTTCTCATCAACAGCGTTACCATCAAGCCGGGCAAGCCCTTTATTGCCGGAATCGTGAATGGAAAGCCTGTTTTAGGTATTCCGGGATATCCAGTGTCGGCATTTGTCACCTTCCATCTTTTTGTAAAGCCTCTGATCGGGCGGCTTTGCGCCGTGCCTGCGAAGAAAGATGAGATTATCCGCGCCTGTCTTTCCAGACAGCTTTCCTCGCCGCTTGGAGTAGATGAATTTGTGAGGGTGAGGGTCGGAGTTGTTGGAGACAAGTATATTGCAACACCTTCGGGAAGGGGCGCCGGCCTGCTAATGTCGGTTGTGCGCGCTGACGGAATGGTGAAAGTTCCAGCAAGCTCAGAAGGTCTGGCTGCGGGAAGCGAAGTTGATGTTGAGCTCTTCCGGGGAAAGGACGAACTGGAAAATACTATCGTCTGCATCGGAAGCCATGACAACGCACTTGATGTGCTCGCAAACGCCATCAAGAAGAACTATCCGGGGTTCGGGCTTTCTTCCGCCCATGTCGGTTCCATGGGGGGGCTCATGGCCCTGAAAAAAGGCGAAGCCCATATGGCGGGCACCCATCTTCTCGACGAGGAAACCGGTGAATATAACATTCCGATCATTAAAAAATTCCTGCCTGAAAAGAAGGTTGTACTCATCAATTTTGTGTACAGGCTCCAGGGGCTTCTTGTTAAAAAGGGAAACCCTAAGAATATTGCCGGATTTGACGACCTTATCAGGGACGATGTCGTCTACATCAATAGGCAGAGTGGGTCCGGCACAAGGCTGCTGCTCGATAAATACCTGCGTGAACTCAGGATAGAATCTTCACTTATCAGGGGATACGGACATGATGAATATACGCATATGGCGGTTGCATCCGCAGTCCTGACGGGACTGGCTGACACGGGGCTTGCCGTTTATTCTTCGGCAAAGGCCCTCGACCTTGATTTCATCCCGGTCGCGCAAGAAAGATATGACATCGCTGTCCCAGAGGAGTTCATGGAATCCGATAAAATCCGGATTCTCCTGAAGATAATCAGGGAAGACCGCGAATTTATAAGTACAGTTCAATCCCTCGGAGGATATGACACAAAAGACATGGGTAAAATCCTTTTTGGTGGTTGATTCCCGTTGAGACCGCTCGCCATTCCACTTAAAGTAGTGCTGGAAATGCCGTCCGATACGGACAAGACCGCGGACAAGGAAAGGCTTATTTCTGCGCTGTCTATGGCAATCGGCACAGATTTGCCTGTAGATATAATACTGGATGTCATTCGGCGTGCCCCCGCGCTTTTAAGAGAAAATGAGTTTTCGATTCAGGTCATAATTGCGACGATGTCAAAGTGCCTTAAAGTGATTGCTGCAGGAAGTTCCCAATGCTTGGGGATAGGGATTGATATCGGAACCACAAACCTTGTAGCATCTCTTTTCGATCTGAAGACATTCAGAAAGATTGACCAGATGGAATTGACTAATCCCCAGACTGCGGTTGCAGCAGACGTGCTGTCAAGGATACATGAATCCATGAAGGGGAGGGGAGAAGGGCTGCACAGGCTTTTGATCGATGGAGTCAACATGTTGGTCGGCCGGTTGTGTGATGCCAACAGCATTGATTGCAATGACATTTTTGCCATGACTGTCGCCGGCAATACCATCATGACTCACTATTTTCTGGGCCTGCCCGTCGAGAACGTCCCGATGGCTCCGTACATTCCGGCTGCCCACAAGATCGGGTTCATTCATACGTCAGAGTTGGGGATTTCCGTAAACAGGAATGCAATTGCCTATGTGTTTCCCAACACCGGCAGTTATGTGGGCGGGGACATTGTTTCCGGCATCATGATTTCCGGGCTTTATAAAGATAAAGAACCATCACTATTAATAGATGTGGGGACCAATGTTGAGATTGTTGTCGGATGCAAGGACTGGATCATTGTTGGCGCAGGTGCTGCCGGACCGGCACTGGAAGGCGATATTGCCGGCATAGGCATGCGTGCGGAAGATGGCGCCATATATGAAATCGAGATAAATGCACCGACTCCCGGAAATCCACCAGGTGAGGTTGACGTGAAATATAGGACGATCGGGGACAAAGAGCCGACAGGTATCTGCGGCTCCGGTATGATAGAGCTGGTTTCGGAACTCTTCAGAAGCGGTATTATTGACCAGAAGGGTAAGTTCAATGGTCCGTCCAAACTGATATTGGAGCTGGACGACAATCCCGGATTTCTTATTCATAAGACCCGTGGTAAGGAACTTCTAATCAGGCAGACTGAAATCGAGAATTTCCTGCGGTCCAAGGCCGCACTATTTGCATCCATTCGTGTTCTTGTCAAATCGATAGGCCTGAACTTTCGTGACCTGCACAGGGTATATGTATGCGGTTCGTTCGGTGCGCATATTAATGTCGACAAGGCGATCAGCATAGGCATGCTGCCGCACATTGACAAGAAAAAGTTTGTTGTTCTCGGCAATTCGTCGCTTGCCGGGGCCGAAATGCTGCTTGGAGACAGCGACCTGACGGACGAGATCGAAAAGATATCTTCGATGATAACTTACCGTGAGATGAATACCGACGGCGCGTTTCTAAAAGAATTCCCCGCAGCCATGTTCCTGCCGCATACTAACCCAGAAGTCCTTAAGGCGTAATACTGTCAGGTGCCTGCACTTCTGACAAGGCAGCATTGGCTTCAGGCAACGGGCGTTTTGCCCCTATGAACCTCTTCACGTAATATGGGGTGTCGAGGCTGTCGATCTGGACTTTCTTGGCCCGCGAAGAGGCGTGGATAAAAAGGTTGTTCCCGAGGTAAATCCCTACATGAGACGGGAATGATGCATAGGTCCTGAAAAAAAGCAGGTCTCCGGACTGAAGTTCTCCCTTGTCAACGGCTTCACCGACCTTGTACTGCTCGCGCGCGCTCCTGGGAAGGGGTTGTCCTACAAAGCTGTATACCTTTTGGACAAATGATGAGCAATCGAGACCGAAGATGCCGTTGCCGCCGAATTTGTATGGCAAATCCAGCATTTTCTTGGCAAACAGCATAAGTCGCTCGGTAGCCGAGAGCTTTGACAACTCGTCGGATTGCGATAGTGTCTTTACCTCTTCAATCTTTTCAGAAACATTAGGTCGAACGTTAATTGATGCTGTGTCCTGGGTGCTTTCGTCTTCTCCTCTTGACTTGCCGACTATCAACCTGCGACCGAGTTTAAGTTTATTGTTAGCAAGATTGTTAAGTTGCTTCAATTCGCGCACTGACAGTCCGTATTTTTTTGCTATCCGGGAAGGAGTGTCGCCTTTTCTTACAAGATGATATTCATACACGGGAATGGAAGTTCCGGCTGATGATTCGGCTTTTACCTGCTGAGTATCCTGCTTATCTGACGCCGCTATTTGTTCCGTGTCGTCTGACTTGTGTGTATCAGCGCTCTTCCCGGTATCACTATGTTTTATTTTTTTTTCGGCTTTTGAAGAATTCTTAACAGGGATTATCAATTTCTTGCCGACCGTCAGATCATCAGACTCAAGGCTGTTGGATTCTCTTAATTCCCGAACCGGGACCTTGAATTTCTTTGATATCTTGGAAAGGTTATCGCCATTTTTTACCCTGTAATAGGTATTGGATTCAGCTACGGCAAGCATCAGAAACGACAAGAGCAAAGTGAGTAAAGCTGTATAGATGACTTTTCTTCTCATGTGTCGTCTCCGCATTCCTAAAGTTAAGCCGGCGGCTAACGCCGGATGTCACGCAGCTTCAGTATTGAAAAAATCGTGTATCGCCGGCAGTTCCGTCAGGTTCTTGAGACCGAAATACTGAAGGAATTCATTCGTGGTTGCATACAAAAAGGGCCTGCCGGGAGACTCCTTTTTGCCTATGATCTTAATAAGATGCTTGTCCAAAAGACTCTTGACTGCGGCATCGGAATTAACGCCCCTCAACTGGTCCACCTCGACCTTGGTCAATGGTTGCTTGTAGGCCATAATGGAGAGGGTTTCGAGTGCAGGCTGTGAAAGCTTGTTTGAAACACTGATGTTCTTTAGCCGCCTGATCCACGCAGCATGTTCCGGGGCGGTCACCATTTCGTACCCGTCGGCAATTTCTGCAATGACGATTCCGGAATTCCTGTCACGGTAGTCGGCAATCAATTCTCTCATTATTTCCTTTATGTCATGTTCGTTCAGCGACGTGGCTTTCGCAATGGCACCGGCTGTCAGCGGTTCTCCGGCAGCAAATAACAGCGCCTCAATAATGGGCTTGTTTTTATTTTGCTCAACTGTCGTGTTATTTGCGTCGTCGGGCTCAGACGCACCTATAGTTTCAGAGTTCTCCATGTCGCGACAGTATAACAGATGAGGCAATAAATTGCAAAAAAATGTTATCATTTACGAATATCGCTTTCGATCAAAAGGAGTTAATCGTGACAACAATGCCGATAAAGATATCCGACAGAAAATACAGAGCTGTCGCCAAGGTCCTTGTTTTGGCGACCTTTTTCTCATTGGTAATATGTTTTAGTGTAGGCAGCGCGTTTGCCTTCGGCCAGGGCGGATGTGACGGGGAGTGCGATAAATGTCATTCCATTACTAAGTCCGAAGCTGCTGATATCATAAAGAGGCTGAAGATACCGGACCCCAAAGTGCTCAACATTCAGATGAGCCCTGTAAAGGGTCTCTGGGAGGTTTCAATAGAGTCCCAGGGTAAGGCCGGCCTTCTTTATATCCCCTTTTCAAAACGCTATGTCGTGCAGGGGCAGATTATAGATGTTACAACCGGCGTAGACAAAACAAAGGAGCAGTACCAGATTATACAGGACAGCAAGAAAGTCGACGTCTCAAAAATATCGTTGAAGAACGCCCTTGTGCTGGGGCAGAAAAAGGCAAGGAAAAAGGTCATCGTCTTTACCGATCCGGACTGTCCGTTTTGTGCCAAACTGCATGAAGAAATGAAGAAGGTAGTGGAAAAACGAAAAGACATTGTTTTTTATATAAAACTCTTTCCGCTGAAAATGCATCCTGACTCTTACTGGAAATCAAAGAGCATCATATGCGGCAAGTCAATTCGGATGCTTGAAGACAATTTTGCCAAGAAGCCGATTGCTCGCGAAGAATGTAACACCAAAGAGGTTGACAATACGATAAAGCTGGCTGAGAAAATCGGCATTACCGGTACCCCGACCTTGATACTTTCAAGCGGGAAGAAACATTCGGGGACAATGGACGCCGACCAGCTTATCGAATTCGTCGACGGTAAAAAATAATATGTTACAACCGAAAGGAGAAAGGCGCTGAGTCAAACATCCCTTTTGACATTTTTTGCTCTCGCCTTTTTCTTCGCGGTTGTAGCTGTTGTCGTTGTGTTCCTGCCTAAAATTCTTCGAAAAAAAGAACCCCCACCGCCCAAAAAAAGCCAGGCTGACTTCATCACCGAGTCTTTCCAGATGCTCGGCAATGAACTGAAATCCCTGCGGGAGCAGCTTATCCTCAAAGAGCGGCTTGCAACTCTGGGTGAAGTTTCAGCCGGAATAGCCCATGAGTTCAGGAACCCCATGTCGGTAATAATGGGTTATGCCAGGCTTCTCCTGAAGAGTCTGGATGAATCGGACAGCAGGCGCGAAATCGTTCAGGCCATTATAAACGAAATCGACACCATGAACAGGGTGATGGAGGAGCTTCTGAAATTTTCCAAATCGGGGCCGTTGAACAAAACCGATATGGATCTTGCCGGGATGTTAAGTGCAGTGGTGCAGGAGTCGATCCGGCCGCAGGACGTTCAACTGGATTGTTCCGGCGCATGTCCGGTGAAAGCGGATGAGACCCTGCTTAAACAGGCCATCAAAAACCTTTTGAATAATGCGCTTTATGCCGGCGAGAGGGTCTGGGTTGACCTGAAAGAGGGGCGATCAGCGGGTAAAAAAGGTATATTCATAGATGTATCGGACAATGGAAAGGGTATATCTCCCGAGGAAGCAAAGAAGATTTTTCTGCCGTTTTATTCAACAAAACAGGACGGTCTCGGCATAGGCCTTTCCCTGGTGCAGAAAATAGCGATGGCCCACGGCGGCACTGTTGAGGTGACCGACGCGGGAAGACAGGGATGCTGTACTTTCCGTCTATTTTTGCCTGAATAAGAATGCATAGAATCCTTATCATAGACGACAAAAAAAGCATGGCCGAAATGCTCGCCAGGACATTTCAAGCCGAAGGCTTTTCCGTCCTTACGGCCTATAGCGTTAAAGATGGCCTGAAGCTTGTGCAGCAGGGGGAATTGGATGTTGTCATTACCGATCTTAAATTACCGGACGGCGATGGCATTAAGGTGCTTAAGGCCGCAAAGGAATATTTCCCGCTGGTTCCGGTTATCCTTATGACTGCGCACGGCAGCATAGAACTCGCTGTCAGGGCAGTCAAAGACGGCGCTTATGATTTTATCGCCAAGCCGTTCAATCCGGATCATTTGCTCATAATAGTCAGACGAGCACTCGCCGAAGGTGCATCGAGAAAAGAAAACATGGTCCTCAAAAGCGAATTCTCTAGGTTCCTTGACATGCCTGAGATTATAGGGGTCGGCAAGGCCTGGGAAATGGTGATGTCGAAGGTGCACAAGGTCGCGCCGATGAAGACGACGGTCCTCGTCCTCGGAGAGAGCGGCACCGGCAAAGAGCTGGTTGCCCGCTCGATTCATCATCTGAGTCCGAGGTCAAAAGAGTCATTTGTTGCAGTAAATTGCGCTGCGATACCGAAAGATCTGATTGAAAACGAGCTGTTCGGCCACGAAAAAGGTGCATTCACCGGCGCCCAGGACATAAAGCCGGGCAGGTTCGAGCTTGCGGACAAGGGCACGATTTTTCTTGATGAGATAGGCGACATGGATTTGACCCTGCAGTCAAAACTGCTCAGGGTCCTCCAGGAAAGGGAGATAGAGCGGGTCGGCGGGACCCGGGCTATCAGGGTTGATCTGAGAGTCATAGCCGCCAGCAACAAGAACCTCCGAAGCGAAGTCGCAGCCGAGCGATTCAGGGAAGACCTTTTTTACAGGCTGAATGTTTTCCCAATTGTCGTCCCTGCGCTGCGTGAAAGACCTGAAGATATCATACCTCTTGCAAAGCATTTCATCGGTCTTTTTTCAAAGGACATGAACAAGCAGCCTCCGGTGATGACTCCGGACGCCGAACGCCTGATTACTGCGTATGAATGGAAAGGCAATGTTCGAGAGCTGAAAAATGTAATCGAAAGGGCCGTCATCATGTGCGAAGGCCTGAAGCTCGGCGTCGAACATTTGAATATTGCCGAGGCGCGCTCAGTGCCGATAATCCCTGCGGATTCCTCTCTGCGTGCTGTTTCGGAAAACGCCGTCCGTTCGGCGGAGAAGACGAGGATACAAGAGGCATTGCGGAAGACAGGCGGAAATAAAAGCCGGGCGGCTGAAATCCTGAAGGTCAGCTATAAAACTTTGCTGACCAAGATCAAGGAGTATGGGATTGATGGAAAGGATTAGCCTTTTTAGAATCACTGCGTTCCAATATGTAATCAATTACATAATCTATATGTAGTTGGTTACATAATAATTTTCTGAGCGGTTAGAAAAGTCAAATAAATCAATGTTGTCTCATGTGCTATTTTTGGGCATCATAATTGCTC
>DATJOY010000141.1:0-8494 GCA_035506695.1 Dissulfurispiraceae bacterium | reverse complement strand
ATTTCCGCAGCAGCTCATCGGACTTTCCGACTTCTACAATGGAAGTCCCTTTAACAGCAACGGCGCCTTCTGCAAAGGATTCGAGCTTCAAATTCATTGTAAGAACATGGCTGCCGCATATGATATAATCTGCTTTTTCCACTTGGAATATTTTGTTAGTCGCCTTCAAACTCGGTCAGATAAAATATCTTGTAGCCCTTGTCA
The DNA here is from genome assembly GCA_035506695.1 of Dissulfurispiraceae bacterium. Lineage (GTDB taxonomy): Bacteria > Nitrospirota > Thermodesulfovibrionia > Thermodesulfovibrionales > Dissulfurispiraceae > Fen-1308. Next base: position 8,290 of record DATJOY010000141.1, on the reverse strand, counting down.
GAAAGCCTTTTTGAACCGCCCACATCGGGAAGGTCGACTATAAAGGCCATTTCAACCACCTTGCCTCCAAGCTTCTCTATCAGGGTGGCGGAGGCAAGGGCTGTCCCGCCCGTGGCGAGGAGATCGTCCACAACAAGCACCCGGTCGCCTTTTTTTATGGCGTCCTTATGTATTTCTATCGTGTCAGTCCCGTATTCGAGTTCATATTCATGGCTGACGGTAGCCGCAGGCAGCTTGCCTTTTTTCCTTATCGGCACAAAACCCTTTCCGAGCGTATACGAGAGAGCACCGCCGATGATGAATCCCCTGGATTCGATTCCGACGATAATGTCGATCTTGTCCGTACTCATACGATAACGCTGCGTAAATGCATCTATTACCAGTTTGAACCCGACAGGGTCTTTGATCAGGGTTGTGATGTCCCTGAACAAAATGCCTTTCTTGGGATGGTCAGGGATGGTCCTTATCTTTGACTTTATCGGCATCGCTCCTCCTATTTTGCGCATGAGCATTCGGTATTTTTTATCGTGGAAATGGTCTTGAGGAGCAGCGCCCTGACATTGTCGGCATTCTTTTGCATGATCGAGAGGATCATGTCCCATGTCACCGGCTCTTCGCCTTCTTTCCAGCAGTCGTAATCGGTTGACATGGCTATCGACTGATAGCAAATGCCGAGTTCGCGAGCGAGAATCACTTCCGGAACAGTCGACATATTTATAACATCTGCTCCAAGCATCCTGAACATATGTGACTCGGCTTTCGTCGAGAAGCGTGGACCTTCTATGGTCACGACAGTACCCTTGGAATGATGGCGCAGTTTCAGGTCCCTGGCGGATTTGACAAGCTGCGACCTGAGTTCCGGACAGAAAGGTTCGGCCATGGGCGTATGCACAACCTTCTTTTCATGAAATGTCAAAGTTCTGTGTTTGGTAAAATCAATAAACTGATCTACGAATACCAGGTCCCCGGGTCTTATTTTCCTCCTCAGCGAACCGACTGCAGTAGTCGCGAGGATATGAGTGCAGCCTTCTTTTTTCAGGGCATGAAGGTTGGCCCTGAAATTGACGGCTGTAGGATATATGGAGTGGTCCTTGCCGTGTCTCGCAAGAATTACGACATCGACGCTGCCTATCTTGCCGGTTGTAAGCACTGACGAAGGCATGCCGTAAGGTGTCTTTACGCTTTTTTCTTTGATGTCTTTCATAAGACGCGGATCGTCCATGCCTGATCCGCCGATAATGCCTATTTTTACATTGGTCATAGGAATTCCTTTCCGAAGGATTAAATTTACCTTACAGTTGTAATGCCGGGCACTGTCTACGTATTCCAAGATAATGTAAGGGGTTTGTTAATGTCAAGGCGGTTTTGCCGGACCGAGCAGCCATCAGAGCAAGCAATATTCAGAACATCAGTGCTGCCAATGTGAACACGAAAACTGTGATGCTGATATACCCGTTCATGTTGAAAAAGGCCATGTTCAGCTTGCTGAGATCGTCAGGTTTTACAAGTGAATGTTCGTATCCGAGCAATGCGCCTACTATGACAAGTCCGATGAAATATGGAAAGTGCAGCTGGAAAATAATGCCAGTGATGATGAATAAAGTAAACGTGACAGCATGAAAAATTCGGGACAGCAGAAGGGACTTTTCGACCCCGAATTTGCGCGGGATAGAATAAAGACCGTGCTCGCGGTCGAAGTCTATATCCTGCAGCGCATAGAGGATATCAAAGCCGGCGAGCCAAAAAATAACTGCCACAGAGAGTGGTAATATGTCGGGGTCAACTGTTCCTTTTATTGCAATCCATGCTCCCAACGGGGCCCCTGATATTGCGAGTCCGAGGACGAAATGGGCCGCCCAGGTAAATCTTTTTGTATATGAGTACAAGGCCAGTATGCCGATGGCAACCGGAGACAGAATAAAACATAAGGGGTTCAGCTGGTAGGCCGCTAATACCATTATCCCGAGTGACAGGGCCGTAAATAGCTTCGCATCCCTTACCCTGATCCTGCCGGCGGGGATTTCGCGGCTGCTGGTCCTCGGATTAACAGAATCGATTTTTCTGTCGATTATCCTGTTAAGTCCCATGGCGCCTGAGCGCGCGCCGACCATGGCAACTGCTATCCAGAAAATACGGTAAGGATCAGGAATACCTTTGGCGGCAAGTACAGCCCCGGTGAAGGCAAACGGGAGCGCAAAGACAGAGTGGGAAATCCTGATCATTTTCAGATAAAGAACGGTCTTTTCGGCAAGGGTATTCATAACGTTTTATGATAACACAGCGGGAAATCAGTTTAATCGAAGTGTACTTTATAACCGTGTGGCATAGCTGCATTAAGTCGCGTTGTGCCGTTGTGATTTGCATGCTGTGAAAGGAGGTGTTCGTTGTTTTACTGCGCGCAAGATCAAGTATGCCATTCTATTTCAGCGAGACTTAATGCAGCTATGTCTGACGGTTCCATCCCGGCAATAAAAATGGATTAGATTTTATTTGTACTTTTATTTAGTATATTGTAAAGAAGATGCCGGTAAGTTCTCCGGTCGTGTTCTTGACAAGGGGAAAAAACTATGGTGAGAAAATCAACCAACTTTATTTTTTTGGATAGGAGGCATGCATGAATCCCGAGGACTTCAAATTTCATAAGGAGCACACGTGGGCAAAGGTTTCGGGCAAAAAGGCGACAATCGGAATTACGAACTACGCGCAGGAATCGCTCGGCGATATTGTATATATCGACTTGCCTGATACGGATATCGAAGTCACTGTGAATACGGAGCTATCGGAGATCGAATCGACTAAAGCAACATCTGCGGTGATAGCCCCTGTGAGCGGAACAATTATAGAGATAAACGAGAAGCTTGCTGACACCCCTGAAATCATAAATGAGGACCCGTACGGAAAGGGATGGATTGCAATCATACAGATGGACAATCCGGCGGAGGTCGAAGATCTCATGGACGCCGAGGAATACGATGCATATGTAGAAGAGGAGAATAAGTGAGACTTGCTATAATCGGTTCAGGCCCCGGCGGTTATTTCGCGGCGGTCAGAGCTGCCCAGCTTGGAGCCAGCGTGACGATTATCGAAAAGGCAGAGGTTGGGGGGACATGTCTGAACTGCGGCTGCATTCCGACAAAGACGCTGAGCGCATCTGCAGAGGCCCTTCGAAAGGCCCGGCAGCTCGGAGAGTACGGCATCGACTGTTCGGGAGAGGTAAGGCCGGATATGTCAAGGATTATGGACCGCAAGAATAAGGTTGTATCCACGCAGGTTAGAGGCATACGTTCTCTTTTAAAGGTGCGAAACGTAAAGCTTGTTGAAGGCCGCGGAAGACTGATCGCCCCCGGCCGGATAGAGGTCGAAAAGAGCGATGGCACAAAAGAGATTGTCGAAGCAGACAAAGTAATCATCGCCACAGGATCGAGACCGGCCAGAATGCCTATGTTCCCCTTCGACGGCGAAAACATTCTTTCGAGTGATGATGCTCTTAACTTAACAAAACTGCCGCGCAGCATGATCATAATCGGCGCAGGCGTCATAGGGTGCGAATTCGCCTGCATATTTGCCGAATTCGGTGTCGAAATAATTATGGTGGAACTCCTCGACAGGGCTGTCTCTACGGAAGACCGCGAAATCTCTGAAGTGCTCGAGAGGGAGCTTAAGAAAAAGAAGATCAAACTCCTGACAGGTGTAAAGGTGGAAAAGGTCGAGAACCGGCCGGACGGAATGCACGTTTTTCTCGCGGGTGGAAAAGAACTTGCGGCGGAGAAACTTCTCGTATCAATCGGCAGGCAGTTGAACACCGAAGACATCGGACTTGAAGCCCTGGGGATTAAAATGGGAGAGCGCGGCGAGATTAAGACTGACGATAAAATGGAAACAAATATCACGGGAGTTTACGCCATAGGCGATGTGGTTGGCGGCATTCTGTTGGCCCATGTGGCATCAAGGGAAGGGATCGTGGCTGCTTCAAATGCGTGCGGTGCCGAAATGCAGATGGATTATTCGGTTGTTCCGGCAGCCATCTTTACATCTCCGGAAATCGGGTCCGTGGGGTTACGCGAACATCAGGCGCTCGAAAGGAATATACGAATAAAGACCGGCCATTTTCAATTCAGGACGCTTGGCCGCGCACATGCAATGGGAGAGATTGCCGGCTTGATCAAAGTGATTGCAGATGCAGAAACCGATAAGGTCCTCGGTGTGCATATCATTGGACCTCATGCTTCGGACATGGTGCAAGAAGGAGCACTGGCTTTGAAGGCCGGAATAACAGTGCGGGAGATGGGAGCTATGATTCATGCCCATCCGACACTTTCTGAAGGACTGATGGAAGCTGCCGAGGATGTTCACGGCATGGCGATTCATGTTGCTAAACAGTAAATATTCCAAATAAGGACTGAGGGGGACAATATGGGTGAAATTATCGAATTGTTCGCACGGGAGGTGCTGGATTCGCGCGGCAACCCGACGGTCGAGGTTGAAGCAGTTCTTGATAGCGGCTTTGCAGGAACTGCCATTGTCCCGTCAGGAGCATCTACCGGGCAGAGGGAAGCTCTTGAACTGAGGGATGGCGACAAGAAGAAATTTCATGGCAAGGGAGTGCAGAAGGCTGTCAGGAACATAATCGGGGAAATTGCGTCCCGTGTGCGAGGTATGGATTCACTTGACCAGGCCTTTATAGACAAAACAATGATCTCTCTGGACGGTACCGAAAACAAAAGCAGGCTCGGTGCAAACGCGATCCTCGGTGTGTCTATGGCGGTATGCCATGCCTCGGCCAACGAGCTGAACATACCCTTGTTTAGGTATATCGGAGGTTGCAATGCAAAAGAACTGCCGGTGCCGATGATGAACATAATGAACGGCGGGGCACATGCCGATAACAACCTCGACATACAGGAGTTTATGATAATGCCTGCAGGGGTCAAGAATTTTGCATCAGCGCTCCGGGCCGGAGCAGAGATATTCCAGACCTTGAAATCGATACTCAAGAAAAAGGGGCTCAACACAGCAGTGGGCGACGAGGGCGGATTTGCGCCGAGCCTCGGGTCGAATGAAGAGGCGCTTGCGATTATATTGCAGGCCATATCGGACAGCGGCTATCAGCCGGGAAAGGACGTGCTGCTTGCTCTTGATGTCGCCTCATCGGAATTTTTCGAGAAAGGTAAGTACAACTTTGAGAAGCGCGTGGTCTCGTCGCAGGAAATGGTCGACTATTATGAGGCATTGGCTGCAAAATACCCCATATTATCGATCGAGGACGGGTTGGCAGAGAACGACTGGAAGGGCTGGAAAGTCCTGACAGAGAGACTCGGCGGCAAGATCCAGCTTGTCGGGGACGACCTTTTCGTAACCAATACGAAGATACTGAGCGAAGGCATCAGGAAAGGCATAGCCAATTCCATCCTGATCAAGCTGAACCAGATCGGCACGGTTACCGAAACGCTTGATGCCATCGAGATGGCCAAAAAGGCTGGTTACACTGCCGTTATTTCGCACCGTTCCGGCGAAACCGAAGATACTACTATCGCTGACCTTGCCGTGGCCTGCAATACAGGCTTCATCAAGACAGGGTCCGTTTCGAGGAGCGAACGCATTGCAAAATACAACAGGCTTCTCAGGATAGAGGAAGAGCTCAAAGGTTCATCAGTTTACAGGGGAAGAAACGCATTTTATAATATCTGATGGCAGGGTCTAACAAAAGTAAAGTTAAGTCGCGTGGGATGCGCCAGCAGGTTTCGCAGGAACAGCGAAGAAAGACGATCGTTTTTTTTGTCTGCATCCTCGCGGCCATGGCTTATCTGTTCTATAACCTGATGTTCGGTGATATGGGGATTATCAAATATTACGAACTAAGGCAGAATAAAATTCGCCTCGAAAGCGAATTGAAGCGGATCGAGAAGGAAAACAAAGCGCTTAATGAGCAGGTCAATGCGCTGAAAAAAGACCCTTTCTATATAGAAAAATATGCGAGGGAGGAATATGGATTGGCAAAACCGGACGAGTTCATATTTCAGTTCAAAAAGAATGAAAAATAGTATCAATTAAATGGCCGAAAGACCTTTAAATATTGCCTTCCTTTGGCATATGCACCAGCCGTGCTACAAAAATCCATTTACCGGCATCTATACGCTTCCCTGGGTTCGGCTGCACGGGGTCAAAGATTATCTCGACACCTTGAAGATACTCGAGGAATTTCCCGACATCAGACAAACATTCAATGTTGTTCCCTCTCTTCTTGATCAACTGAACGACTATATCGAAAACGGCGCAACGGACCGTCACCTCGAACTGACTCTCAGACCGCCGGCACAACTTTCAGCTGAAGAAAGGCAGTTTGTCGTTGAATATTTTTTTCTTGCGAACTGGGACACGATGGTCAAGCCGTATCCCCGCTACTATGAGCTGCTTGTCAAAAGAGGGCTCCGGTATTCAAAGGACGATATCAGACGCACCGTGCGCTATTTCACGGACCAGGACATTCTGGACCTCCAGGTCTTATTTAATTTGAGCTGGATCGACCCTATGTTCAGGGAAGGCGATCAGTTTCTGAAGGGACTGGTCACTAAGCAGAGGGACTATACAGAAGAAGAAAAGACCCTTCTCATAAGCAAACAGTTTGATATTCTGAGGCAGATAACACCCGAATATAAAAAGCTGTCATCAGAGGGCAACATCGAAATTTCTGTGAGCCCCTTTTATCATCCGATCCTTCCCCTCCTGTGGGACACCGACTCTGCAAGGAGAGCGATGCCGCATGTCAGGCTCCCCCGCAAAAGATTTTCTCATCCCGAGGATGCAATTCAGCAGATCAGGATGGGGACAAAATATTTTGAAAAAACGTTCGGAATCAAGCCCAAAGGCATGTGGCCTTCCGAAGGCTCGGTCAGCGAAGAGGTCGCAGCCGCCATTAAGGCTGAAGGAATAAACTGGATCGCGACAGACGAAGAAGTTCTTGCGGCCTCGATTGAAAGGGCGCTCAGAAACAGCGAGGGAAATGTCACTGATGCAGCATCGCTGTACAGCCCATATCAGTATGCCGGCCTGTCGATGTTTTTCAGGGACCACAAACTTTCCGACCAGATCGGTTTTGTCTATTCTGGATGGAGCGCCGACAAAGCTGTCGGCGATTTTATCGGCAGGCTTGCGCAGATAAGGGATTCGTTGCCTAAGGACAGCCCTCACGTGGTTCCGATAATCCTCGACGGAGAAAATGCCTGGGAATATTATCAGAATGACGGTCAGGATTTTCTGAGAGCGCTTTATACCTGGCTATCCAGAGACACAAGATTTAAGACGGTCACCATGTCGGATTATATCGAAGAAAATGGCTCAGGAAAGCCGCTTGGCCGGTTACATACCGGGTCATGGATCAATTCCGATTTCCATGTCTGGATAGGGCATGAAGAGGACAATCTCTCCTGGGATTATCTTTCACAGGCGCGCGATGATCTGGCTGCTTATGTAAAGGAACATCCGGACAAGGACCTGTCTGAGGCATGGACTGCACTTTACGCCGCTGAGGGAAGCGACTGGAACTGGTGGTATGGTGACGAACACACAACAGAGAGTCAGCAGGAATTCGATGAACTATTCCGCGGGTACCTCATGAAAATATACTCAGTTATCGGCAGCCCGGTCCCGCCGAACCTGCATGTTCCCATCCTTCTCGAAGACAGGAAAATAGTGCCTGATTCGGAGGTGAGAGGATTCATATATCCAAAAATAGACGGCGCAGTGACAAGTTATTATGAATGGTATAACAGTGCTCACATCGTGGTCAAAAGGGGCGGCGGCAGCATGCACAAGGCTGAAAGCTGCATAACCGATCTCTATTATGGTTTCAACAAGGACTACCTGTTTGTGCGGGCCGATCCTGTCCTTCCTCTCAACCTTTTGGATGAAAAGGTATCTCTTCACATCGACATCTTCCATCCGCAAGTATTGAAAATAGTATACGATCCTGCGACAAATGAATCTGTTGTTTATGTATGCATCGATGGACAATGGGATAAATCCTAGGCAATCGTAGAGGCCTCATCTTCGGACATCTTCGAGATAGGGATACCATTTGCGGTAGCAGGAGCAAAGGAAAGCGACGAGGTCCACTTTGCCCTCGAATTGGTAAAGAACGGAGGGACTTCGATTGGGGAGGCCTCAACCATGTCGGCAAAGAGTCTTGAGAGATGCCCGTGGAGGGGGCACATCATCGTAACGGTCCCCTCGCCGGATTTTGAAAAGATTATGTGGTATTGACGTAAAGACTTCTGTCGTAGAGTTCTTTCTT
>DATJOY010000140.1:0-6238 GCA_035506695.1 Dissulfurispiraceae bacterium | reverse complement strand
TAATGCTTATCCGGAACCAACAGACATAATTCACCTTATCTGTAATTTTCTTCGCAGCATAGCCTGAAGTGTTTGAATCAAAGCACACCGCCTGAGTTTTCATGGCTACGTTTCACCGTTTCAGACACGTTGTGTTAATCTAATTGCTGACGATGATCATCCGGGCAATATCATTGCAATCGGGCAGCAACGGAAACTGCATCTATGTTGAAACATCAGGCGTTCGGCTCCTGTTCGACGCGGGCCTCAGCGGAGTGGATGCAGAGCGCAGGCTTGCAGCCTATGGCCGCAAAATAAGAGAGGTGGATGCTGTCATCATCTCGCACGATCATTCGGACCACGTCCGCCACGCCGGAACATTTCAGCGCAAATTCGGCCTGCCGATTTACATTACGCGCGATACGCTCGATGTGGCACTCGCGCGACATCGCCTCGGACGGTTGTCGAACGTCAGGCATTTCAATGCCGGAGAGCCGATCCGGATAGGAGATGTGACCATACAGACAATACCGACTCCTCATGACGGTGCCGACGGTGTCGTCTTTGTCATAGAGTGCTGCAATAAAAAACTGGGAATAATGACCGACCTGGGGCATGTCTTTGATGGGCTGAGGCGCGAGATTCCGAATCTCGACGCGGTATTCATTGAAAGCAATTATGACCCGACAATGCTGACGAAAGGTCCTTATCCGTCATATCTGAAAAAACGTATCAGCGGACCTCGGGGGCACATATCGAATTTCGAGGCGGCCGATCTGCTTTTGTCGGGCAAGCGGCTGAAATGGGCATGCCTCTCGCATCTTTCACACCACAACAATTATCCTGCACTGGCGATCAAGACCCACCGGGCCATTCTGCCCGAGTCCCTCACGCTTCATCTCGCCGGACGCAGTGAGGCTACCGCGGTTCTGGGCATATAAAATTATCTGCTAAGGTCGGAGTACTGTTACTTCTGCGCGAGCATTTCCCTGAGCAAGTCATTTTCGCGTTTAATTTTAAGCCATCTGAATGCTTTGTCAAGTGAGAAAAGAAGCTGTTCCTTCCGAAAAGGCTTTGTGATGAAATCGAAGGCGGCGTTCGACATCGCATCTGCTGCCGCCTCGGCAGTTGCGTATGCGGTAATTATGATTACCGGGATATCGGAGTTGAAATTTCGTATCGAATTCAGCAGCTCGATACCGTCGAGCCCCGGCATCTTGAGGTCGGTTATGACGACGTCGTATCCTCCCAGCCGGGCAAGTTCAACCGCTTCAAGAGGATCGCTTGTCGTGACAACCTGAGATTCAGTTTCCCTAAGGATCATGCTGATGTATTTCAGCATGTCCGGCTCATCATCTATAACCAGTATTCTCTCAGTCATCATTCCCTCAACAACCGTTTTATTATAACAAATCGGGTCTGAATTATACCTTCTGCGCAATCGATCCATATAATTCCAATAATCTTCTGCCGCTTTTTGCCTTTCATTCGCAGCCTTCCTTATAATTAATTCATGGAACAGCTATCACTGCACAAACCCGCGTTGACCTTGTTCGAGCTCAACTCTCTGATACGTTCGGCAATCAATAACACCCTTCCGGACCTCTGCTGGGTCGTCGCTGAAATCGCCGAGAGCAAATGCAACCAAAAGGGGCACTGCTATCTCGACCTTATTGAAAAGGAAGACGACAGGACCATAGCGCAGATAAGGGCGACAATCTGGTCTTATGAATACCGGACTTTGAGCCGCAAATTCGAAAGCGCAACAAAAACTCCGCTGCGTCAGGGTATGAAAGTGCTATTTCTTGCAGCTGTCACCTTCCACGAAGTCTACGGGCTGAGCTTGAATATTAAAGACATCGACCCGGCATACACCATGGGAGAGATGGCACTCAGAAAGAGAGAGATCGTCGAACGTCTGAAAAAAGAGGGCATCATTGACCGGAACAAGGAACTGTCCCTGCCTATCGTACCGCAACGGATTGCCGTCATCTCATCTCCGACTGCGGCGGGATACGGAGATTTCCTGGACCAGCTCCATAATAATCCTTACGGATTCAAATTCTCCCATACCCTCTTTCCCGCCCTGATGCAGGGAGAAGAGGCCGAAAGATCGGTGGTTGCTGCGTTTGATGGGATAGTCAAAATGAAGGACCTTTTCGATGTTGCAGTAATAATCAGAGGTGGAGGTTCGGTCGCCGACCTCAGCTGTTTTGACAATTACCCCGTTGCCTCGATGATTGCCCGCTGCCCGTTGCCCGTTATCACAGGTATAGGTCATGAGAAAGACGACACTGTTGCCGACATTGTCGCACATACCAGATTGAAGACGCCGACAGCCGTTGCCGAGTTTCTGATTTCCGGAACAAGAAGTTTTGAGGAGAGGCTTATCGGGATTGAAAACCGCCTGCGCCTTTATTCGGATGGTTTATTGAGTGATGCTGCCAATATCCTTAATTCGTTGGCCCAAAGACTTTCCTTTGTACCTTTTCATATCATCGCAGCGCCGCGGAGCCATCTTGGTGTTCTCGAAAAAGGCATCAAAGTACATGTAACCCAGTACATGCAGCGGAAACAGGACAAGCTCTCATCAATAGAACAGACGATAAGACTTCTGGACCCCGTCAATGTTATGAAACGAGGTTACAGCATTACAACTCTAAATGGCAAGGCGGTCAGGGACGCAACAGGAGTCGGCAAGGGCGACGTGCTCGAGACACAGCTCTACAGGGGCATTATCTCAAGCATCGTGACAAGTGCCAATGAGGATGGCGGACAAGGCCGCTAACTGCAATTATCTATTGTATCTCCCCAGTCTCACTGCCGAAAATCGGAAATATCCTGCTGAACAACCAAAATAGTATAAATGGAAGCGACGCCACCATCAGTGCCCCCGCAAGACCTTCCTTGAATGTCTCCCAATCGTGAGGAATAAGCGGCAGTTTATAATGCATATACCCGGCGAATGTCAGGGAAAATGACTGGCCTCCTATGACGACATTCCATCTCATCATGAAAACGCCGAAAAGCACGAGTATAACACCGAGCGCTGCCCTTCTTATTGTCAGTCTCGGCAGTAAAAAGAGGACAAAGGGCAAGAGGTTGCCGACGCCGTATTGCAGGATAAATATGTCGGTGAAGTCCTTGCCGTAGATCACACTCCTCAGGATGTCCCATGTCTTGACTGCCGTATATCCCCTGAATATAAGGTCAAGCAGTTCGAGGCTGATCGCAAAGATGAGAAAGAAGAGCAGGTATCGGGCAGTGATCCTTATTTCGTTCAATTCCAGCCCCTTTATTGCTTCACGCGATGGCTGATACGCAGGTTTTGCCTTTGACGCGGTGGTTATTTTCTTGATCTCCATAACGATTATATATGTGAGCATGCACAGCGCAATACCTGATACAACTGCTGACATGATGAATATGACAGGCATGAGAGGCGTCATCCAGAGCGCGTTTGCCTTGACCGACCCGAAGATGAAGCCGGCGTAACCATGGAGAAAGCAGGCCACCGGGATTCCGATGGTCGCAAGGACCTTCACAGCCTTTTCGTCTTTATGAAGGGCCACCTCGCTCACGTCATATGCTCCAAGCGTGAGGGCCGAGAATAAAATATGCCGCATATTATCCGAAAGATTTCTGTCGGATTTATTTCGCAGTGAAATAGCGGTATCGACGAAGTGCTTTCTGTAGACGAACCACAACTCAGATGCGACTATGGCGCCATAAGTAGAAAAGACCAGGCCGAAGGCAGCGATAGCCGAAGTAAAATGCGGGGTCATAAAGACCTCGATGCCACGCTGGGGCTGCTGAAGGTGCAGCATCAGAGGCACCATCGCAACGGGAAGAAGGGCAAAGGAAAAGACCAGGGAAAACCGCGCCATGTTCTTCAGCTGTTTTATGCCGAAGACATGATACAGAGAGGACAAAACAAACGCACCCGCGACAAGCCCTGTCATGAACGGATACATGACGATTTGTATGCTCCAATAAATGTACTCATTGGGCAGAACGAAAAACTCTTTTACTGTCCAGATTTCACCATGGACCGACATGTCTATCGCACCTCCTCATCCAGGCCGATATAATAAGCCTGAGGTTTTGTGCCGTATTCGCTCTTCAGCACATTGACCCTTTCCGTCCTGATGATTTTAGTAACAGGGTCTTCAGGGTCCCGGATATTTGCGATCATCCTTGCACCAAAGGGACATGCACCAACACATGCCGGCTTCAGTCCGCGGTTTATCCTGTGATAACAAAAGTTGCATTTTTCAGCGACATGCAGCAGTGGATTGAAAAACCTTACACCATAGGGACATGCCATGATGCAATACCCGCAGCCGATGCACCAGCTCCTGTCCACCAGCACTACTCCGTCAGGAGTCTGATAGGTCGCCCCCACAGGGCAGACCTGGACACAGGGAGGGTTCTCGCACTGGTTGCAGAGCTTCGGGACGAAAAAGGCCTTGTCTATTTCTTCTTTCTTAACGTCTTTGAATCGGCCCTCACCAATGTCTATCTTCTCTGTAATAAATCCGTCTCTGGCCCCTTTCGGCGTATCTGCCAATACTCTGCCATCCCTGAGATGCACATACCTTTCTACCCAGGTCCTCGTCACGTTTGCATCGTATGGTATCTCATTTTCGGTCTTGCAGGCCTTCACGCATAGTCCGCACCCCACGCACTTATATGTATCAATCAGGAATGCCCACCTGACCTTGGCATTGTTTCCATTGACGGCGAACAGCTTCCCGGGGTTCACCACAGCTGCAAGTGGTATGGACAGCCCGGCCAGGCCCATCGCTGCTCTTTTAATAAAATCCCTTCTCGTTATCATTTCAGGGCCTCCAGGTTCGGCATATGCGGGTTATGGCAAGCGGAGCATTCGACACCGGGATTGTGGCCCTCCGGATCAACCCCCCGGATCTTCGCCCTTCCGCTCGTCGGGTAAGCCAGGGGAAAGTGACATCTGAGGCAAAGCCCGCGGCTCTTGTCGACCGTTAGTTTTGCGGGTTCAGACGGGTGGTCAAGAACGGGACCATGACAGTTTTCACAGTTGATTATTGCATGCGGAGTTTGCATTATTGAATATTTATCGGCGTGGCAATCCTTGCAGTAATCGCGGTCGAATTGATACTTCACCTTAAATGTCTTCCAGTAGTTTTCATCGCTCTTCCGATGGAACCCGTACATGTAGCCTCTCTCATGTGCCCCGAAATCTTCGGGTACGACAAATGTTCGAGTCAACAGGATGATCGCGACAAGGATGGCAACTGCAAACAGCGGACGCCAAATATGACTTTTCATCGGTGTCACCTCATTCGCCGAAGATGGATTCCAGAATTCACCTGCCACAGCTATTTCAATTAATGATACCAACATTCTTACTTTCTCCTAAGCTGCCTGGAGTGTTCATATACTTCGACTTCACACGATCAGTCGGTGCGTCCAAGCCATATTTGAATACGCTTCACCCACTTTATCCACAAATATTTTCACAGCAAAGCCTGAAGTGTTTGAATCGAAGCACACTGTCTGAGTTTTCAGGGCTGCCAACAGGAAAATGAAATCCTCTCTATTTACAGACTGTTCATTTCATGATTGGACTGGGCTAACCGTAACAATGGCTAATTCAGTGCGCGAGAGGCAAATACTTCTTGCTGTGCTCATTTATGAATAAAGTGGGTTAAGTATTGGGAACTCCCGTCAGGAGGTGCTATAATTGAAAGCAAAGAGTCAGACGAAAGTACAGGCAGGATTCGCTTTAAATAAAGGGAGGACCGATGGGTCGCAGTAAAGAGAATAAGGAGCTTACTTACAATCAGGCGATAGCTGAGCTCGAAGGGATCGTCGGCGATATAGAGTCTGAAGAAGTCGATGTTGATGCCCTTGCGGAAAAGGTAAAAAGGGCTGCCGAACTCATCAGGTTCTGCAAAGAAAAACTCAGGGGCACCGGGGCAGAAGTTAGAAAAGTCCTTTCGGAGATCGAACCCAAACCCGCTGAGGGCGATTCAGTCGAAAAGGACCTCGGGCTTATCTGATCATGCAGGAAAGAAGAGAATTTTTCAGGATCGATGTCGATGTCCCTGTCTTCATCCGCGTTCCGGCAGGAGGCGAGGCAGGCGACTGCGCCTGCACACTGGGCAAAGAAAAATTCAGTGACGACATAAAAAAATCTCTTGTCCGAAGGATTAATATAAGCGGGGCCGGTATTTCCTTTCTGAGCGACGAGCAATACTCCGCCGGCGACCTGATC
>DATJOY010000139.1:0-5716 GCA_035506695.1 Dissulfurispiraceae bacterium | reverse complement strand
TATACAAGGACACAACCCCTCCGGGAGCGCCGCAGCAATACATGTCGCAGTGCCAGCAATGGGGTTTCCAGCGGATTATGCCGGTATTTGACGATTGCAGGGCCAAGTGCACGATGACGACGACCATAGAGGCCGATGTCCGCTATACGCACCTTGTCAGCAACGGCAATGTAAGCAGGAAAAGTAATCCTGACGGCAGGCCGGTGCCCAAACCTGGTGACCCTTCCCGTCAGATCATCACTTATGAAAACAGCCTGCCCATGGCCCCGTACCTTTTTCTCGTTTGTGCCGGCACGTGGGAGAGCCTTGCCGATAACATAGTTTATCCTTCCGGTGTTTCGGTAAAGCTTGAATACCTCGTGCCGCCCGGAATGACCGAGCATGTACGCATCCCTATGGAGATACTCAAAAATTCGATTCTATGGATCGGCCGCACCCAGGATTATGAATACACCGGCGAGACTTACAGAACGATCTGCATGAACAAGTCCAATTTCGGGGGCATGGAAAATGTGGGCAATACGACCATTGTCACCGACGCGGCGCTTATCACGGAACACACTCTCGATTTCGGACTGCTTTATGCGCACGCGGTAATCGTGCATGAATTCGAACACAACCAGTGCGGGAGTGAAACCACTATGGAGACCCCCTTTGACGTGTGGCTCAATGAGGCTTATACCGTCGATGTGGAGAGACAATTCATGGCGGATGTCTTCAACCCGGACTTTATCAGGCTTAACCAGGTTGAGAGTATCAGAAACCCTCTGCTCGGTCCGCTTGCAATCGAGGATGCCGGCTACGCGGGCCGGATAGTAAGAGAAGGGTTTAACGATCCCGATGAGCTTATTGACGGCGTAACGTATGTAAAGGCAGCCGAGGTAATAAGAATGCTCCGCCTGATCATCGGCAACGGGAAGTTTATCGAAGGGAAGCGGCTCTATTTCAGCCGCTATCATAACGGCAACGCTGATACCGAGCAGTTCTTTTCATGCTTCGAGGAGGTTTCGGGTATATCCCTTAAACAATTCAGGGAAGGATGGCTATACAGGGCGGGTTATCCCAGGGTCACGGCGGAGACAGCATACGATTCTGCTTCAAAAAGATATATTGTCAGGTTCAAACAGGTCCAGGAGGCAGGACCTTTTCATCTTCCGATACAACTTGCGCTAGCAGATGCAAGGGGCGCCGATATCACAGGGACTGCAGTCACATATCAGTTAAGGGAAGCCTCTGACGAGCTTGTCTTTGAGGGCATCGAAGAGCAGCCTGCATTTGCCTCCCTGAACCGTGACTATTCCTTTTACGGTACGTTTACGGACAGGAGCACGACAAAAGAAAGACTCGCCGGTCAAGCCCGGCTCGATTCCAATGCCTATAACAGGGTAGACGCCTTTCGCAGGCTGACTGATGCAGAACGGATCAAGCTCATGGAGGACCCGGACGCGGTCATCGATGACGACTGGCTTGCTCTTTATGGAGAAATGCTGACAGATATACAGATGCCCCCTTCGATAAAGGCCTTCATCCTCAGGATCGAAGAGCAGCCGATGGACCGGGCATACCTCACTTGGTATAAAGAACAGGTGGTCGCAAGGGAGCTGCTTATGAAGGAGGTCAATCGCGCATACCGGGACACCCTGATTGCGCTTTTTTCAGATATAGATACCTATTCAAAAGAAAAAAGAATTTCGCCTAAAGACGGCATCGAGGAACGGATGCTGAAGAACGTGCTCTTTGATCTCATTGTAATCGACGATAGCCGCGATAGCCACGTTGTAATCCTTGATCATTACCGCCGGGCGACTACTGCTACCGACAGATGTGCAGCTCTGTCGGCGCTGAACAGGAGTTCGGAACCTTCGCGCCGCGGCATTCTCGAAGAGACATACAATAAGTGGCATACCCACCTGAGCGGCTACGCCAATTACCTGCGCATAATCGCCGGCGGCACGCGCGAGGACGTCTTCGATATGATCGGGTCTGAAAGGCAGCGTCCAACCTTCGATATCACACAGCCGACATGGGCACGGGCCCTTTTCCTGACGATGGCGGTAAACAACAAGATGGTATGGACGGACAGGGGAATCGGATGGCTGACCGACACGATCTTGGAATTGGCGCCTGTCAACATAACGACTGCAGGGCGCCTTCTCAACACATTCCAGCACGCGGCCAGGTTGCGGCCTCCGCTGCGGGAAAAGGTTATTGTGTCCCTGAATCGCATCGCGTCGGGCCTGACCGAAAGCGAACATCCGGTAATCCATAATCAGGCGGCAGCATACCTGAAGGGATAAGGGACGATAAGCTGTTTCTTGATATTTTACTTTACTCTTGATATGCTCTTATCAGTGTAAGGGAGGTGCAGCGTGAGTCCTGATTTTGTGAGGGACCAGTCATGATGAACAGACCCGAAAAGGTAATAGATCTGATCGAAATCGCAGGGGGACTGCCTGCATCCACAGTAGTAGTGGTCGGCGGTCACCGCGTAGAAGACCTACGTCTCGTCGAGTCCGCCAGAGACCACGGGATAGTGGACAGGATTATCCTCGTCGGAATAAAAGACCGGATCAAAACGGCAGTTGCAGAAGTCGGGATCGATATAGATGAAAATGATATTGTAGCGGCAGACAGCGACGAAAAGATAGCTAAAGCCACCGTTGAAATCATCAAAGCCGGAGACGCCGATATAGTCCTCAAGGGAGCGATATCCACTCCGATTCTCAACCGCAACATGCTCCCGCTGGCAGTAAGATCCACTGTCAGTCTGATTACTCTTTTTGATGCTGCATCCATATCAGGCGGACGTCCGATACTCATGACCGATGCAGGCGTCACAACAGTATGCAACTTCGGCAGGATACAGGACCTTGTCCGCAATGCGCTTGACGTGGCCCATACTGTCATGGGGATCGAAAGACCGAGAGTTGCCATGCTGTCCGCCAACGAAAAGCAGATACCTTCGCTTCCCTCGACCTGGATCGCGCTTGAGACCGCAAAGCGTGCATGGCCCGATGCAGTGGTCTGCGGTCCGCTTTCGTTCGACCTCGCGACAGACCCCGGATCGGTATCAATCAAGGGACTGCCGAACCTGCCGAATGCCGCCGAGGTGGCGGGCCATGCCGATATTATAGTCTGTCCGGGCATCGATACGGCCAATACGCTTTACAAGACTATCTCGGCCATGAACAAATATGGCGAGGCATCCCTTGCCAGCATAACTGTCGGGTTTCCTGTGCCGTATATAATTCTTTCAAGATCTGACAGTCTCGAGACGCGTCTTGTATCAGTTGCCCTGTCCGCCATCTACGCCCAGAATGCTACAAAAAAAGAGCTGACGCATAAAGCTGATGTATCAGAAGCCCGTGTCGACCGGACTTATCGGGTGCTTGCATTCAACCCAGGCTCCACTTCCGTGAAGGTGGCCCTCTTCGAGGGCGACCGCTGCATACACCAGGAGGAGGAGGCCTGCAGGATAGTCCTCGGCGGGACGACGGAAGATCGGCGCAACCAGGAGGAGCATCTGACACGTCTGGTTACGGACATGCTGGACAAATGGCAAGCAGGCCCGATCGACGCAATCGCCTCGCGCGGGGGCTTCATGCCGCGTCCGGCGGAAAAACTGTCGGGCGGATCTTATATTGTCGCAGAGAAACGAGATGGTTATATTCTCACAGACGAGTCGATCGTCTCGGCGGTCAGGGACACCCCGGAGAGGGAACATGCAAGCAATTACGGCGCCCCGGTCGCTGCGGCCCTGGCACAGAAATTGTGTGTGCCAGCATTGGTTGTGGACCCTGTTGTCGTGGACGAATTCATACCCGAGGCCGAGTTGTCAGGTTATGCACCCATTGTAAGACGCAGCATTTCTCATGCGTTGAGCGTTCGTGCCGCATCGAAACGCGCTGCGCGGGAATTCAGGCGCCCGATCGAAGACATCAACCTCGTGGTAGTGCATTTGGGCGGCGGGATAACCGTGGCCGCCGTCAGGGGCGGCAAGATCATCGACGGCAACATCTCCCTCCTCGGAGGGGGCCCGTTTACGCCGCAAAGGGCGGGCGAACTGCCTGCCGGCGACCTTATCGATTTATGCTACTCGGGGCGCTTCACACGGGACGAGTTGATGACCGAACTTACGCAGCATGGCGGGCTTGAGTCGTACCTCGGTACTCATCGCATGGAGGACATCGAGAAACGAATTGAAGCAGGAGACAAACAGGCGGGCCTAGTCATCAGTGCGATGGTCCATCAGGTTGCCAAGGAGATCGGCAAGGCTTTCGTAGCGGTGGGATGCGATGTAGAAGCGATAGTGCTGACCGGCGGCCTTACCCGAAGCAAACTTGTGCGCGACCCGCTTCGTCATCGCATAATCAGGCTCGCACCTGTGATTGTTTACGAAGGGTCCCTTGAAATGGCAGCTCTTGCCGCCGGTGCAATCGAAGTGCTGTCGGGCCGCCAGGCCCCGCTTCGGTATAAATCGCCGTCAGCATGAACTCATTAGACTATACGGGAGGTTCCGAGAAATGAGCGTGACAGAAAGAAATCACTGGGTCTTCAGGGCCCACGTACTTGACCGTTCAGGCGCCCTGACCAGCATAGCCTCGGCCTTCAGTAATGAAGGCGTCAGCATTGATACCGTGGTTGGTCACGGGTCCGAGTTCCTTGCGGGGACCGACGGCAGCGTCGTGCTGACGTTCTGCTGCAGCGAAGAGGACAAAGACAAGATGGTCCGCAAGGTGAGGCGGCTGAGCAAGGTGACCAAACTCGAAGAGCACCCTTACGAATCGCAGAGTCTGCGCAAATCCGCACTCATAATGACAAACCGGGAGCTGAAACCGGTAGATGTGGTCGGCGAGAAGACTTTTCTTACGAGCGAATTGGTGAAGTCCAGTGTTCACGGCTGGACCTATCTTTTGGCGGGTTCGCCCAGCGACCTCGATCCTGTCCTCGAACGCCTCGAAGCAACAGGCGTGGTCATTGACATTATTTACTCGGTGCTGAGCCTTTAGGACGGCATCATTGCTTCTGCGCCGCAGGTACTGTAATCACGATTTCTTTGCCGGTTTCAGAGACAGTCGCGCCCAAATCTGACGCAGCCTCGCGCATGCCGGCATCGTCACCGGCTGCCGATGCATCTGGCGGAGGTGTCTTTGCCCCTTCGGTGCATACTGTAATCCGGTAGCAGCCGCCGGAATAAGACGATCCGACGCATACGACCCCGTTCCTGTCGAGATCGGACATCTTTGTTTCAAGAAGGCAGAACAGGAGATAATGAAAGACTGTCGGATCGAGGTTCGTCTCGGGCAGACCACGACACAGGTCCTTCCTGAAAGTTATCCGCTTGCGGTATGCTAGCCTGCCCATCAGGGCGAGAAGCTCCTCGATAAGATCGTTGATACTTACAGTTGTGCATCCAGTCTCCATCCGGTGGCCGAAACGGTTCAGATAGTCCGTTATTGCCACTGCCCTGTTTATCTGTTCATCTATGCCTTCAACGAGCCCAAGGAATTGCTTTTCGTCCATTCCCTTGCCCTTTTTGATCCTGATGACATCCTTCATTAACCCGCCGGTTTCCTTAATGATGGCGAGGTAATTCTTTACTTCATGAGTGTAGCAGGACACTATGCGTCCTATAAATGCCAGTTGAAGGGGCTTCGCCATCATTTTGATCTTCGCTCCTTTGCCCTCTCGATCTTTGCTACCAGGGAATGTATTT
>DATJOY010000138.1:0-2689 GCA_035506695.1 Dissulfurispiraceae bacterium | reverse complement strand
CAATAATTACAGATTATTTAATAAGCGTTATTCCAAGCGCATCCAGCGTCTTTATGAGGGCCTCGGCTTTCTTCATGGTTTCGTAATATTCCCTTTCGGGGTCCGAGTCGGCCACAATGCCCGCGCCTGCCTGGATATACGCCCTGCCTTTTGCAATGGTAAATGTCCGGATTATGATGTTGAGGTCCATATCGCCGGAAAAACCGATGTATCCCACGGACCCGGTATAGGGCCCTCTTCTGACCGGTTCAAGCTCATCTATGATCTCCATGCAGCGGACCTTTGGCACGCCCGTAATAGTGCCTCCGGGGAATGTGGCCCTGACGACATCGAGGCACGTCATGCCTTTTTTCACAACACCCCGTACGTTCGATACTATATGAATGACATGGGAATAGTCCTCGGTTATCATCAGCTCGTCGACAGTCACGCTGCCATACCGCGAGACCCTGCCGATATCGTTCCTCTCCAGGTCGATGAGCATGATATGCTCCGCCCTCTCCTTTTCATTCAGGAGCAGCTCCGTGCGCATAAACGAATCGCCCTGCCGGTCCTTTCCCCTCGGCCTGGTCCCTGCAATGGGCCTTGTTTCGATCACGCCTGCCCTCGCGGATATCAGCCTTTCCGGCGATGAGCTTGCAATCCGGTATTCGCCGAAGTCCGCATACACCGCAAATGGGGAGGGATTGATCCTGCGCAGCACCTCGTAAAGCGGCCAGGGGTCGGCATCTCCGACGTACGCTGACATGCGCTGGGAGAGGTTCGCCTGAAAGATGTCGCCTGCCGCAATATATTCCTTTGCCCGTTTCACGATGTCCATGTATTGATGTTTGGACATCTCGTATTGTATATCGGCAGCACCGATCCCACACTTTTCAGATGCATATGCATCGGGACCGGCAGACGACGAAGCTTTGAAATCGGCGTATCGTGCTGCTTTCACGGACAGTTTTTCGACGGAAGCATCATAGACTTCGGACCAGTCGATATCGCAGGCATCCCTGTAGCCCAGCCCCATTGCGCCCGCACCCGGTGCGTATATGATCCATGCCTTTTTTAAAACATGATCAAATGCATATACCGTATCGACGAAAAGAAAGTGGGCCTCCGGGATTCCGAGGTCGTCGAGCGCGCACGCGGGAAGCCTTTCGATATGCCTTGCAAAGTCGTAACTGAAAAGTCCGACAGCGCCGCCCTGAAAAGGCGGAAGCCCCGGATCGGGCTTCTGCGGATAGGCCAGGAGTTCCTGCAGCCGCTCAAAGGGCTCCCTGCAGGACAGGGTCCTTTGCCCGCTTGCGGCATCGAAAATCTCGATCTCGCCGGCCTTGAGTCTGAATGTTAAATAGGGATCGGCGGCGATGAAGGAATAGCGCGCTATCCGCGGCGTGCCTTTGGCGCTGTCAAGGAAGATACTGTTTTCACGGTCAGCGAATGATCCGTAAAAATGCAGCGGGTCAGCATAGCTGATCTCAGCAAAGAGGGAAGGTATGCACCCCTTTGTCACTTCATCAAGAAACACTCTTTTAGACAGATTGATCATGGCTTCCCTATAGCGGACTACGCGAAAGACAAATGCTCCGGGCTTCCCGCAAGCTTGAGTCACTCCGGCTTTCAGCGGAAGAGATTAGTCCTTGGTCCGCAGGGCTTACGAATAGTCCAGATCGTAACCTTCGTTTCTAATCAGAGCGCCATTGCCGGATGCCTCAGGCTCTTCCGTCTTCAACCCGGAATGCCTCAAACAGAATAATCCGGGCTATACATTTTTAGAAAAAGTGCTCTACTATATTACATCATGATGGTGACCGAGAGACAATCGGGATTAAACTCTGCTGCGGCTTCAGATCGCATTATAAAGACTGTGATTCATCCCTTCCACCCGGTACATTCATATTTTGGGATAATGCCCCACATGCGCCGCGCGCTTATGCAAGTCATGCTGCTGCTTTTTCTCTCTTCGCTCTTTAGTTGTGCGGGGCCTGAATACAGGACATCAACACCGCCCGCGCACGATGACATCGTCACGTCCGTCGCCTTTGCACCGGATGGCAGGTCGGCAATTTCCGGCAGCTGGGACAGAACAATAAAACAGTGGAGCGTCCCCGGCGGAAAAGAGGTCATCACCTTCAAAGGTCATGCCGACAAGGTTACATCAGTCGCCTTTTCGCCCGATGGTTCTTACATGCTCTCGGGGAACATGGACAAAACCGCTGTCATTTGGGACGCTGCATCGGGCCGTCCGTTGATAACGCTGCGCGGCCACTCCGCTGCCGTCACCGCCGTTGCCTTTTCGCCCGACGGAAAAAATATTGCGACCGGCAGCGCCGACAAGACTGCGAAATTATGGGGCGCGGAATCAGGGACCGAAATCAGATCATTCGCCGGCCACACCGATGTCGTAACATCCGTGGCTTTTTCGCCCGACGGAAAATATCTGCTCACCGGCAGTTCGGACACAACCATACTACTTTGGGATGTTGCAGGCGGCAAGGAATTAAAGAAGTTCGACAACCACTTCAGCGTCGTAAGCGCGGTGCTCTTCTCTAAAGACGGCAAACGCGCCATATCCGGCAGCTGGGACCATTCAATCGGCATATGGGACATATCCTCGGGCGCATTGCTGAAAAGACTGATCGGCCACGAGGACTGGGTGACTTCCCTTGCAATGTCCGCCGACGGAAGATACCTTCTC
>DATJOY010000137.1:0-4278 GCA_035506695.1 Dissulfurispiraceae bacterium | reverse complement strand
AGTGAAATCGATCCTTACCTGTGTGCCGGTTATGTTCGACAGCTCTTGCTCTATTTCAGGCGTATGCCTGTGGACCCCAACCCCGTAAGCTTTGAACCCATCGTTCACTTCGCAAAAAGAAATTGCGACATCCGCTTTCCTTCCAGCGCCGGAAGTCCCCGATTTGGAATCGACTATAATACTGTCTGCATCGATAATGCCTTCCTTTATAGCTGGAAAAATGGCCAGGATTGCGCTGGTCGGATAGCAGCCAGGGTTTGCGATCAGCCGGGCCTTCCTTATCGATTTGCGGTATAGTTCGGGCAGACCGTATACAGCCCGTTTGAGGGTAGTGGGGTAATGGTGCGCTGTCTTATACCACTCCTGGTTGACAGCCCGATCAGAAAGACGATAATCGGCCGACAGGTCGATGACCTTCTTCCCCTTCTGAAAAAAGAAGTCGACCGCTTCCTGAGAAGCCGCATGCGGCAGTGCCATAAAAAAAACATCAGCTTTTGACAATAAGCGGTCCTTTTCCAACGGCTCGTAAATGAGTCCGCTGTATTTGACCAGATGCGGGAAGAGATCGGCTACTCTCTTGCCTGCAGACTTCTCCGACGTCACCGCCGTAATCTCAGCATCCGGGTGCTGTGAAAGTATCCTGAGCAGTTCCGCACCCGTGTATCCGCTTCCGCCGCAAATCGCTATCCTGACCATAGGTATCCGCCTTTCGGAATCAAAAAAGCCCGCATAGAGCGGGCTTTTCATAGGTCTTATAAGTCCTGCCGGACCTATTTGTTCCTGTTATTATCTCTTTGAGAACTGGAACCTCGCCCTTGCACCCTTCTGTCCGAACTTCTTTCTCTCTACCTCTCTGGGGTCCCTCGTCATCAGACCTTCCTTTTTCAATTTTGTCTTAAGGTCCGAATCCGCAACGACCAGAGCACGGGATATGCCGTGTCTCAAGGCCCCGGCCTGTCCGCTGAGACCGCCGCCGAGCACAGCTGCCTTTATATCGTATTTTCCTACGGTACCGGTAACCTGCAGGGGTTGCCTTATGATCATCCGCAGGGTCTCCCGCGGAAAATAAGTATCCACGTCTCTTTCGTTGACCATGATCCTGCCGGTCCCGGGGGTCATAACCACCTGCGCGATCGACCTCTTTCTTCTTCCAGTTGCATTGTAAGTAATGGCAGCCATTTTTCTGTTTGCTCCTTATTTTGAAAGTTGTATAAGTTCCGGTTTCTGTGCAGCGTGTCCGTGTTCCCCGCCGGCATAGACTTTAAGCTTCTTTATCATCGCCCTGCCAAGCCTGTTCTTCGGGAGCATCCCCCATACAGCGGCCTTCACGACCTCGTCAGGCGAGTTACTGAGACGGTCCTTGAGGCTCTCCTCCTTAAGGTGACCGATATAACCCGTATGGGAATAATACTTTTTATCTTCGAGCTTGTTGCCAGTGATTTTGACTTTGTCGGCATTGATGACTATTACAAAGTCTCCGGTATCGACATTAGGCGTAAAGATGGCCTTGTTCTTTCCCCTCAGGCAGTCCGCTATTTTGACGGCCATCCTGCCCAAAATCGCATCTTTTGCGTCAACGAGGAGCCATTTGCGCTGGATTTCCTCTTTCCTAGTAAACTTGGTCGTCTTCATCCTGTTTCACCTTCCTGCGAGACTAAATAGTATTGAAAATATGCAATCGAAAAAAATCGTTACAAGTTAAATAAGATAATCGAAATCCGGTACATTTGTCAACTTTCCGTACAGCTTGCTATAATACCAATATATGAAAACCGCCCTTACTATAGCGGGCAGCGACCCAACGGGCGGCGCCGGATTGCAGGCCGATCTCAAGGTATTCAGCCGGATCGGGGTTTACGGACTATCTGTCGCAGCAGCCCTTACAGCGCAAAATACCCGGGGTGTGGATTCGATCATGAAGATCGACGCCCATTTCATTGAGGCCCAGCTCACCTCTCTCCTGAATGATATGCGGCCAAATGCGCTGAAAACCGGCATGATCCATAACAAAGAGACGGTGAGTGTGATCGCAAGGATTATCAGGGGTTTTGATCTCGAAAACCTTGTGATAGATCCGGTTACGGTGTCATCTTCAGGCAAGTCACTTCTTGAAGAGGATGCACTTGACCTCCTGAAGAACGAACTCTTCCCTCTCGCCAGGGTAATTACTCCCAATATTTATGAAGCATCGGCTCTTTCCGGTATAAATGTCGAAGATGAGCGAGGAATGGAAGAAGCTGCGGTCATCCTGCAGAAGACAGGACCGGAGGCTGTCATCATAACCGGGGGACATCTTGAGAAAGAGACACTTGATATTATCTATTATTCGGGAAAGTTTTACAGGCTCGGGAGCAGGAAGGTCCCGGGGGACTATCACGGGACAGGTTGCTGCTTCTCCGCAGCAATCGCCGCATATCTTGCGATGGACCTGCCGCTGATAACAGCCGCCGAACGCGCAAAGGCCTTCATCGACAAAGCGATAATCAATGCCCGCTCCATGGGGAAAGGGATGAAACTGCTGGATGTCTAAGACCAAGACAGTTTACCAATGCCAGACCTGCGGTTACAGCAGTCCGAAGTGGCTTGGGAAGTGCCCGGATTGCGGCGCCTGGAACAGCTTTTCAGAAGAGAGGCAGTCACCCAAAACACTTAAATCCTTTTCGGACGGAAAGTCCGGTCCGATGCCCCTGAGTGCGGTTACAGGCGGAAATGAAAAGAGGGTCCCGGTCGGTATCGCTGAACTGGACAGGGTGCTGGGAGGCGGCCTCGTAGAAGGTGCAGTGATACTGATAGGCGGGGATCCCGGTATCGGCAAATCAACTATCATACTTCAGGCAATTTCAAAAATAGCGGACAAGTCCGGCACGGTCCTTTATGTCTCGGGCGAAGAATCTCCTGAGCAGATCAAGCTGCGTGCGGAGCGGCTTTCAGTTGATTCGGACAGGATCATGCTGCTGCCCGAGACTGTCGTTGAACAGGTGTTGTCGGCTGCCGATAAATTAAAGCCGGCCGCCATCGTGGTAGATTCGATCCAGACTGTCTACACGGAAGAACTGACGTCTGCCCCCGGCTCGGTGGGCCAGATAAGGGAATCTGCGGCCAAGCTGATGTTCTATGCGAAAAGATCGGGGACCCCGGTTTTCCTCATCGGGCACGTAACCAAAGAAGGCGCCATTGCAGGTCCGCGCGTACTGGAACATCTCGTCGATACCGTGCTTTATTTCGAGGGAGACCGCGGGCATCCGTTCCGTATATTAAGAACTGTAAAAAACAGATTCGGTTCGACGAACGAGATCGGCGTATTTGAGATGACCGACGGCGGTCTCAGGGAAATCAATAACCCGTCCGAGTTGTTTCTGTCGGAGAGGCCCATCGGCTCATCCGGCTCCACTGTAATCGCAAGCGTTGAAGGCACGAGGCCGGTGCTTGTGGAAATACAGGCGCTCGTATCGCCCACAACCTTCGGCATGCCCCGCAGGACGAGCATGGGGATCGACTTCAACAGACTGAACCTTCTGCTCGCTGTCCTTGAGAAGAAAGGCGGCATCCACCTCGGCAGCATGGACGTATTTGTCAATATCGTCGGTGGATTGAAGATAGTCGAACCAGCCGCAGACCTCGGCATTATCTCAGCGGTGGTTTCGTCTTTCAGGGAAAGGCCGGTGGACCCTCAAACCTTCGTGTTCGGAGAAGTTGGATTGGCAGGAGAAGTGCGGGCAGTCGCACAGGGCGAGGCGAGAATCAGGGAAGCAGCAAAGGTCGGCTTCAAAAGGGCAATTGTCCCTCTCAGCAATGCCGAAAGATTAAAAGACAATTTGGGAATAACTATTTCAGGAGTGAAGACCATCGATGAAGCGATTGAACAGATTGGAATATAAAGACTGGAAGTCGGAAGTGGGAAGTCGGAAGTCAAAAATAATAAAACAGATGTCAGTATCAAAATTCATCTATTCCCTGCTATTCTCTATCATATGCCTTTTTGTTCTATGCTCCTGCGCTGCGCCAAAGCTCGCGGAGAAACCATCCCACAGGGACATTGCGCTTGACGAAGCCCTGGCGCAGTACAGGCAGATATCGTCCATCAACACTGTGCTGGGCATAGAATATGAAAAAAATGACACTATCATGAGTGGTGATGCCGCCTTGTCCGTGTCACCGGACAAGCTCTCCCTGCGTATCTATTATCTCGGATTCCTGCAGGGTGAAGTATACGAAGAAAACGGGAAGATCAGAAGCAAGCCCAAACTCGACCGGAACAAAAGCATTATACTCGTAGAA
>DATJOY010000136.1:0-26046 GCA_035506695.1 Dissulfurispiraceae bacterium | reverse complement strand
AAAAGAGGCCGGTTAACCGGCCTCTTCAATGTGGAGAAAAAGATTTTCTTTACTGTCTATTGTCAACGAGATCGGTTACAACTGTAGGATCGGCAAGCGTGGAAGTGTCGCCAAGCTGATCTATATCTCCACTGGCGATCTTTCTCAGTATCCTTCTCATGATCTTTCCGCTTCTGGTTTTTGGCAGACCCGGAGCAAACTGCATCTTGTCTGGCGACGCGATCGGGCCTATCACCGTGCGGACATGCGCGACAAGCTTCTTCTTTAGATCGTCAGACGGTGTAAACCCTTCCTTCAGCGTGACATAAACATATATGCCTTCGCCTTTTATGTCGTGCGGGAACCCCACGACAGCAGCTTCTGCAACCGCTTCGTGAGCTACCAGCGCGGACTCAACCTCGGCTGTGCCGAGCCTGTGGCCAGATATATTGATGACATCGTCTATCCTGCCCATGAGCCAGTAATCGCCGTCCTGGTCAAAGCGCGCGCCGTCGCCGGTGAAGTACTTGCCGGGGTACATCGAGTAGTAAACCTCTTTGACCCTCTTGTTTTCAGGATCACCGTAAGTTCCCCTGAGCATGCCCGGCCACGGTTTCAGGATTACGAGGCTGCCTCCTTCGTTCGGACCCGCGGGAGCGCCTTTTTCGTTAAGGACGGCGGGAACTACTCCGGGGAACGGCCTTGTCGCGGAGCCAGGCTTCAGGGTCATTGCACCCGGAAGTGGTGTAATAAGGATTCCGCCGGTCTCGGTCTGCCACCATGTGTCAACTATGGGAAGTTTTTCCTTTCCGACATTCTTGTAATACCACATCCAGGCCTCCGGATTAATAGGCTCTCCAACGCTGCCCAGGACCTTAAGCGAAGACAGGTCATATTTTGCAACCCATTTTTCGCCTTCTTTCATGAGTGAGCGTATTGCAGTAGGCGCGGTGTAGAAGATGTTGACGCTGTGTTTCTCGCAGATGTCCCAGAACCTTCCGAAATCCGGATAGGAGGGAATGCCCTCGAACATGAGGCTTGTGGCGCCATTGCTCAGGGGGCCGTAGACTATATAGCTGTGCCCTGTGACCCAGCCGATGTCGGCGGTGCAGAAATGAATGTCTTCATCATGATAATCGAATATCCATTTGAAAGTGAGGTTTGTGTAAAGCAGATAACCGCCGGTTGTATGAAGAACTCCCTTGGGTTTTCCGGTCGAGCCCGATGTATACAGGATAAAGAGAGGGTCTTCAGCGTCCATCTCTTCGGGTTTGCAATAGCCCCTCACATCGTCGGCCTTCATTTCATCATGCCACCAGATGTCCCTGCCCGCCTGCATCTCGACCGCGCCGTCGGCCCTCTTGACGACTATCATCTTTTCTACGGTCGGGCAATCCTTGACAGCGGCGTCTGCATTGGCCTTGAGAGGTATGAATTTGCCGCCCCTGACGCTTTTATCGCAGGTGATTACGGTTTTGGACCCCGCATCCTGTATCCTGTCCTTCAGTGCCTGTGCGCTGAAACCACCGAATACTATGCTGTGAATTGCGCCAATCCTCGTGCAGGCAAGCATAGAAATGGCGAGTTCCGGAATCATCGGCAGATAAATCGTGACCCGGTCGCCCTTCTTCAAGCCGTGTTTCTTGAGGACATTGGCGAACCTGTTGACCTCGGCATATAGCTGCTGATATGTAAAGGTCTTGTAGTTACCGCCATCAGACTCCCATATGAGGGCGGCCTTGTTGCGGGTAGTTGTGTTTACGAACCTATCGAGGCAGTTGTATGATACGTTCAACTTGCCGCCGGCAAACCATTTTATTTCCGGCTTGCCTTCGAAGGTCCAATCAAGCACTTTGTCCCATTTTTTGTACCACGTTAGCTGTTTTTCCGCCATTTCGCCCCAGAAGCCCTCGGGGTCTTCCACTGACCTCTTGTAAATCTTCTCGTACTCGGCGATGCTTTTGATATGGGCTTTCTTGCTGAATTCGGGTGATGGTGGAAAAGTCCTGTTTTCGGTTGACATTACAGATATGCTGTCTTTCGACATCCCTAACTTCCTCCTTGTATCAAATGAAATTAGAGCCCAAAATGGGCTTTCCGAACTTCTTCATACAGCAGGTCCCGGATGGAATTATATGACAGGAGTAATTGTCAGGCTTAGTGTTAATCTCCGAATAATCTGGAGGATATCATTTCTATCGAATTCTGTCAAATATAGCAATAAGTTATATGAAATTAACTATAAATAATTGCTATAGCCTGCCATACCTGTCTTCTGCTCGTCAGACTATTTTTAGCCCACTTTATTCACAAATTATTTCGCGGCACAGCCTGAAGTGTTTGAATCAAAGCGCACTGTCTGGGTCCTCAGGGCTGCCAATCAGAAAGGACAAGTATTTCGATAAGCAGACTGTTCATTTCATGACCGGACAAGTCTATCCGTAACAATGTCTAATTCAGTGCGCGAGAGGCAAATACTTCAGGCTGTGCTGTCGACATTTATGAATAATGAAGGGTAGAGGTGCAAAGCAGTTCTGTCACGATGAGAACATTCTGTGCATTCATGAAATCAGACCCATCTGCTTATCCGACAACGTCTAATTTTCTGACTCTCAGCTTCACGCCGAGTTCGTCTGCAAGCCGCCTGCATCTGTCTACATCAACCCCTTCCATTTCTACAACTGTCGCCTGGACATCCGGGATGTATGTCTTTGCCTCGCGAAGAAAACCGACAACTTCATCGAATACTCCTTTGAACGTCGGCCTGCAAACTCTGTCGTAAGTTTCTTCGTCCGGTGCATCCAGACTTACCGAAAGTGCATCAACGATTCCTTTTAATTCCGGCAGGACATTTTTTCCGTTTATGACGTTTCCCTGTCCGTTGGTGTTGATCCTCACAACCCCGCCCTGTTCCTTGATCCATGCTGCAACGGACTTCACAACATCGAGCCTCAGCATGGGCTCTCCGTATCCGCAGAAGACGACTTCACGGTAGCTCCGGGGGTCGCCGATGGCGTCTTGCAGCTCTTTTGCTGTCGGCTCTCCGTGCAATCTAAGGTTGTGACCTTTCACAAAGTCCGATTGGTACCTGATGCAGAAGGAGCATTTATTAGTGCATCGGTTGGTTATATTCAGGTAAAGACTGTCGCGTATCCGGTAGGCAATTTGCGCTTCACCGGAGTTCCCAATGCCGAAGAGTCGTTTTGCATTAAGCGTAGTGATGCGGTCTATGTCCTGGAGCGTAATGCCGCGCAATTCGGCAATATGTTTTGCAGTATGGACAATGAAGGCCGGCTCGTTCCGCTTTCCTCTCATGGGCACTGGCGCGAGATATGGGGCGTCGGTCTCGATCAGCAGAAACTCGTCCGGAACCATCGCCGCCACCTCTTTGAGGGAAACGGCCTTTTTGAAGGTCACGGTCCCGGCAAAAGAGATGTGCAATCCAAGCTCCATCGCCCGCCTTGCCATATCCAGGTCCCCTGAAAAACAATGCATTATTCCCTTTCGCACACCCGATGCCTCAAGGATGCACATGGTATCTTCCACGGCATCGCGGCTATGGACCACGACCGGCAGATCGAGCTCTTTTGCAATATCCAGTTGCCGCGCAAAGCCCTCGCGCTGTAAGTGCCGTGGTGAGTGGTCGTAATAATAATCGAGCCCGATTTCCCCTATTGCGACAATTTTGGGCGGATTCACTTCCATGCAGGCCGCATCGTATCCCCTGCTTTCTGCAACCCAGGACCTAATCATGCCGGCGACTTCATCGGAGAAATCTTTTGCGTCATGCGGATGGACACCCACCGCAGCATATACAAAATCAAGCTTTCGCGAAAGTTCTACTGCCCCTTCACAGCCTTCGATGTCCGAACCGATTGTTATCAAAATCTCTACGCCGGCAGCCCTCGCACGCGCGATTACTGCATCGCGGTCTTCGTTGAACTGCTCCATTTCGAGATGGCAATGGGTATCTATCATTTATTATTTCCTCGTAACTGTTCCTTTAAAAATATCCTGGGCAACACACAGATTTATTGTAACTGTTCTTTCCTGCCGGCATCCAGAGAGTCGCAGGGCCTCTTTTAAAAAATGGGCGATTTGCCGTAAACTCTATAGTGTGGACAAGATATTGCTCGGGCAACTCCTAGTCAAGGCCAGGCTCATTAATGAAAAGCAGCTTGAAGAGGCCCTCAGGCTGCAAAAGACAAACGGGCAGAGACTCGGTTCCGCGCTCCTGAAACTCGACGCCGTCAACGAAGAAAGCCTGATTACTTTCCTGAGCAGACAATACAACGTGCCTCCGATAAATCTTTCTGATTTCAAGTTCGACCCGTCGGTTTTCAAGTATGTTCCCTATGATGTTGCCAAGAGATATCACCTGATCCCGCTGGCACTGAAAGGGGGCGAACTCAGCATAGCCATCGCCGACCCTTCAAACAACTTCGCTATCGAGGACATCAAGTTCATGACAGGGATGAGAGTATCGATATATGTGGCGATGGAGTCTCTCATCATGGATGCGATAGATAGAAACTATCCGGACATCGAAAAAGTGAAAGTCCTTTCGGGAACCGTCAAAAACGGCGCAAAGAAGAATGAAAAAGTGAAAATGGATGAGGTGTCGGGCACTCTTGACGCCGCGCTGAATGAGGTTACGGTTGAAGAACCGCCTGCCGAGCAGGAACATCCGGGAGGGCCTGAACCGCAGAAAGGGCAGGACC
Source organism: Dissulfurispiraceae bacterium (assembly GCA_035506695.1). Taxonomy (GTDB): domain Bacteria; phylum Nitrospirota; class Thermodesulfovibrionia; order Thermodesulfovibrionales; family Dissulfurispiraceae; genus Fen-1308. Next base: position 21,346 of record DATJOY010000136.1, on the reverse strand, counting down.
AGCCGGCTTCAGGTCCTCCAGTCGAAAAGATGCTCATCGGAATTATCACCAATGCGGTGAAATACCGTGCCAGCGATATCCATATCGAGCCGGGTGAAGATACTCTGAGGGTCCGTTACCGGATCGATGGGGTTCTGAAACCAGTTCTTAAGCTGCCGGCCAAGATGAAAAATGTCCTGGCTGCGAAGATAAAGATAATGTTTCATCTTGATGTGGCCGAAAAAAAGATGCCTCAGTCAGGCAGGACCAAAATCAGGTTCGGCGCTGAAAATGAAATTGATTGCAGGGCGGCTGTGTTCCCGATGCTCTTCGGGGAAAAGATAGTCCTGAAGATTCTCGATAAATCACGTGTGCCTTTTGATCTCGTCAAGCTGGGGTTTGACCAGCATCAGTTGTATGATTTCACGGCGGCGGTCGAGCGTCCGCAGGGTATGGTTATTATTTCCGGCCCTGCAGACAGCGGCAAGACGACGACCATATATTCCGCCCTTCTCCATCTTAACAAGCCGGGCATCAACATTATGACTGCCGAAGACCCTATTGAGTTCAATCTCTTCGGAATCAACCAGGGGCAGATCAGACCTGATACAGGGCTTACTTATGCTGCCGCCATCGAATCTTTTTTGACCCTGGATCCGGACGTAATGATGGTTGGCGAGCTTAGAGACCGTTTGACGGCCGAGCTGGCAGTAAAGGCGGCGCTCACAGGTCGTCTCGTGCTGTCTGCAATGCCTGCAATAGATGCCGCAGGCATCCTGATCAGGCTCATGAATATGGGCATCGAGCCGTTTGCAGTTTCATCTGCCGTCTCTCTCGTGGTGTCCCAGAGGCTTGTGCGTAAGGTCTGCGAAAATTGCAGAATAGCCCAGACCTTTGACGAACAAACTATGTTGAAGATAGGGTTCCCTTCCGATGTGATTGGAAGCACAGCCTGCTATGTCGGCGAGGGCTGTCCAAGCTGCAACAACACAGGGTATTCCGGCAGGACGGCAATTTGCGAGGTGATGCCGATACGAAAGGAACTGCAGGACCTGATCCTGAGGAACGTATCCGCAGCAGAGCTGAAACATGAGGCAGTGACCCTCGGAATGACTACGCTGCGTCAAAGCGGCATTATGAAGGTTGTCGAAGGGATTACGTCGGTCGATGAAGTTCTGCGTGTGACCTTTGAGGATTGAAGCGGAGTACTGAATGGAGGGCGGAATGGCCGAACTGATAGAGCTTCTCAAGTTCATGATCGACAAAGGTGCTTCCGACCTGCATATAACCACAGGTGCCTGTCCGCGTTTCAGGATATCCGGCAAGCTGCTTCCAATCGATGATTACCGGGTGCTGACGCCGGAAGACACAAAAGAGCTTTGTTACAGCTTTCTCAATGAATCACAGATAAAAAGATTCGAGAGCTCCAGTGAAATAGATGTCTCATTCGGGATAAAGGGATTGAGCAGGTTCAGGGCTGACATCTTCATGCAGAGAGGTGCGGTTGCCGGCACCTTCAGGGAAATTCCATTCGACATAAAGGGATTTAAAGAGCTTGGCATTCCGGATGCCGTTGAAGATATCCTGAAAAAGAAACAGGGATTGATATTGGTTACCGGACCGACCGGAAGCGGCAAATCCACGACCCTCGCCTCTTTAATAGAACGGCTCAACAGAGAGAGGGAGGCCCATATCGTGACCATCGAGGACCCGATAGAATTTCTTCACAGCCATGACAAATGCCTGATCAACCAGAGGGAGCTGGATTCCGATACACCGTCCTTTTCATCAGCCCTTAAATACGTCATGAGGCAGGACCCGGACATCGTCATGATCAGCACCCTCAAAGACCTTCCGTCCCTTGAGGCCTTACTCACGATAGCCGAAACGGGCCATCTCGCCCTCGCGTCCATGCACACAAACTCCGCCATACATACCGTTGTGCGCCTCATTGAAATGTTCCCGCATCAAAACCACGATTATGCTAGGAACCTGCTCGCAGAATGCCTGGAGGGCATCATATCGCAACGGCTGATAAAGAGAAAAGACGGCAACGGCAGGGTCCTTGCAGTCGAGTTCCTGATGCTTACGCCTGCGGTCAGGACGCTCATCAAGGAGGGGCGTGTCAACCAGATATATCCGATAATGCAGACCGCACGCACCGGGGTGAGGACTATGAATCAGTCGCTTATCGAGCTTTATAACGGCGGAATAATCACCTACGAGGATGCCATAAATAATTCACCGGTCCCCGAAGAGATTACAGCCAAGCTGTCACGGGACAAAGGCGATAAGTAGCATTTGCAGGTGTGAGATTTTCACAACACAGCCTGAAGTATTTGCCTCTCGCGCACTGAATTAGTCATTGTTACTGATAAACCATGCTGATTATTGAAATGAATAGTCTGTAAATTAAGAGGATGCACCTTACGGTTAGCAGCCCTGAAAACTCAGACAGTGCGCTTCGATTCAAACACTTCAGGCTGTTGTGAAAATATTCGTAAATAGAGTGGGATAGGAAATTCTGACCACTTCCCTCAATTCCGTTACAACCAAAAGTAGCTTTAGTCTACGGGGTTATCCTTCCCGGATGGGTGTAGACGTTGAACCTGTCGGCCCTGATGAACCCGACCACCGTGACGCCGCCCTGTTCGGCTATCTCGACAGCGAGGCTTGTTGGTGAAGTCCTGCTTGCGACAACCGGGATCGACCATTTGGCGCACTTGGCTACGATCTCAGAGGAGAGCCTGCCGCTTGCCAGCATGACCTTGCCCTGGAAGGGGATGTTTTCGAGTATTGCATACCCGATGATCTTGTCGACTGCGTTATGTCTTCCTATGTCTTCAGCAAGACAGAGGATGGATTCGCCGTCGCTCAGCGCGGCGCTGTGTACGCAGCCGGTAAGCTGATAGAGATCCGAGGCCTTCTGGAATTTCCTGAAGAGTGACTTGAGGCCAGCCGCTCCGATGGTGAACCGGTCATCGCATTTCTGCAAGGCCTGCCTCTTGGGGAACGTAATACCCCCTATACAACCTGAAGTAATCACTGCCCCGTCAGTGGACACCTCGCCTTCGGCTGGTATGTCCACCAAAACATCATCTCCATATTCGATGGACATCCGCTCGGCGCACCATCCGCCATTTATGATCTCTTCGGTCATGAACATACCGACAACAAGCTCTCTTACCATCAGAGGCGTGCAATAAAGACTCAGCGCTTCCTTGCCGTTGACCGAAACGCGCAACCTTTTTTCAACTGCTACAGGGTCTTCGGTCTCTTCAAAAACGCCGCCCGTATTTTTAATGATTCGCCTGTTTACAAATCCATTCATAGTTATTAAAGTTATCATACATTTGGGCTTAATGCCAATTGCGTGAAGTCAAACGACCAAAGAGCCTCAATCAAGGCACGATGAATTAGTCCTATGAAACCAAGAGTTCACTAAATTTGGAATAAGCATTTATTCTCAGCGTCATGGTTGCCCTGGCTGCTTACGCGCCCCTGAGAACCCAGACATCGCATCCTGATTGAGGCTCTTCGGTCGTTTCCGGTTGCTAAAAACAGAATCTTCTTATATCATTGGTATATCTTGTTTTGAAGGAGCCGACAGTGCAGAACACAATACGAAATCTGGTACAGAAGAACGAGAGCAAAATAATAATGACGGTGCTCGACGGTCTCGGCGGGCTTCCGGTCAATGGAAAGACGGAGCTTGAAGCAGCGCACACTCCCAATCTCGATGCGCTTGCTGCCAAGTCGGCATGCGGCCTGCACATGCCGGTGGGCTATGGAATAACGCCGGGCAGCGGTCCTGGACATTTAGGGATCTTCGGATACGATCCCCTGCAACATCTCATCGGCAGAGGTATTCTCGAAGCTCTTGGGCTTGGCATGGAAGTGCGCAAGACAGACGTTGCCATAAGATGTAATTATGCCACGCTTAAAGATGGGGTTATCGTCGACAGGAGGGCCGGCAGGATACCGACTGACTATAGCAAACAGCTTACCGGCAAGCTCCAGAGCGAGATAGCTAAAATCGGCGATGTCGAGCTGATCTTTGCAGCGGGTATGGAACACAGGATAGCCATGATCATGCGGTTCCCTGAAAATCTCGGACCGGGCGCAGCTGATATAGAAGACACGGATCCGCAGAAGGAAGGCAAGGCGCCGCTGCCGCCCAGGGCCCTTAACGTGAATGCAGAACGGGTGGCCACGGCTGCGGCAAGTTTTCTCGACAGGGCGCAGCAGGTGCTGAAAGACGAAGCCAAAGCGAATTTCCTGCTGATGCGCGGCTTCTCGATCATGCCGCACATACTCAGCTTTGAGGAAGCCTTCGGACTAAAGGCACTGGCGATAGCGACGTATCCTATGTATCGGGGTCTTGCCAAGATAGTCGGCATGGATACACCGCCCCTCGAAGGCGGGGTTGAAGATGAAATAAAGTTCCTCGAAGAAAAATACAACGACTATGATTTTTTCTTTCTCCATGTAAAGAAAGTTGACTCATATGGTGAAGACGGGAACTTTAAAGGCAAGGCGGAGCGCATAGAAGAATTCGATGCCCTGCTGCCCAGGATACGGAAGCTTTCCCCGGACGTGTTTATAATCACCGGGGACCACTCAACACCCGCTCTCATGAAAGGCCACAGCTGGCACCCTGTCCCGACGGTTCTTAACTCGCCATATGTATACGGCGGGACATCCGCAGCTTTTTCGGAGCGTGAGTGCCTGAAGGGAGAACTCGGTATATTCCCTGCCCTGAACCTGATGCCGCTGGCGCTTGCCAACGCCCTGAGGCTCAAGAAATACGGGGCATAAAGCCTTGGGATTAGGTCCAATAAGCCATCTAAGGCCTGTAAATTCCTCCGGATTCTTGACTTTTGATGCTCTCACGTTTTAATGTTAATATCTTCGCGAAAGGGCAGTTAGCTCAGTCGGTAGAGCAGAGGCCTGAAAAGCCTCGTGTCCGCAGTTCGATTCTGCGACTGCCCACCATTACCTTCTTTTGAGAATTGATCTTGGTGCCTCCAAAAAAATTATTTGTTTTTTTCGCATTCTCTGGTAAAATGAGGTCAGACAGCTTACTCGATCAGCCTAAAAAAGGAGAAACGTATGGGTATCTTCAGGAGTTTATTCAAGAGGCCGCAATCCGACTCCTTCTGCGAGAAAAGGCTCAGGCCTAGGCTCAACTGCGCGATAGCGACCGAATTCAGCGATGCAGGAGGAAATACCTGGAGCTGCAAGATAGTCGATATGAGCGAGAGCGGTTTCGCCATTACCACCGCAGCAAGACTCAGAATGGGCAGCCATGTGAACATAATCCGCCCCGCCGTGTCGACGGAGGTCGTCTGGACCGTTGAGAACAAGGCAGGCCTCAGGATTTTAAGATAAAGGATTATTGAATTGCTGCGACGGGGCGGTTCAATCATTGCTCCGGTTAGTTATTCGGATGTCAAAGGATATGGTTTTTCATCAGGCTTAGGTGCGTTCTTCTTGTCAGGGCTTTTCTCGGGCACTTGCAAATTGGATTTTTCCGCAGATTCATTAATGTTTTGAGGAATAGACTTTGCATCTTTTTGCTTGGGCGACGCAGTTGATTTGTGTTTCTCAAGATTTACTTCTGACCCCACGCTTTTAAACATTTCAAAATAATCCGTGCTCATTTTCTGGGCTTCTGTCTGATTCCTCACTACCCGAGGTGTCAGCAGTATAAGAAGCTCGGTGCGTGTATCCGTATCAGTTGTTTGGCCGAATAAGGCCCCCAGGATTGGCATCTTGCTGAGATATGGTATCCCACTGCGACTCTTGTCTTTCTTCTCACGTACGAGTCCGCCTATTACTATTGTATCACCGTCCTGAGCGATAAGATTGCTCGAGACCTCACTTTTTGTTATGACGAACTGCTGGGTTCCCAGTATGGTTTGTGTTGTGTAGTCAGAAACCTCCTGTGAAATTTCAAGCGAAATTAATCCGCTGTCATTGACTTGAGGCTTGACTTTAAGTATTGTACCGACATCTTTGTATTGGATGGTAGATGTTGTTGTGTTGGTAACAGTATTGGTACCCGTAGCGATAGGTGTTGTTGTGGCCGATGTTGCTATCGGAATCTGAGAGCCGACCTGGATTCTTGCTTCGCGGTTATCGGCCACAAGAATATTAGGCGATGAGAGTATTTTTGTTTTCCCGTTAGTTGCATCGGCTTCAATTGCAAGCCTGACGTTGCCGCCTGAATCGACTGCTGTATATCCGAAGGTTCCCTGTCCAAGCGCGCCCAGCTGTTGAAACCCGAGGGGCCCCCCAATTGTTATGGGCTTTGAAAAGGGTGCGATCTTCAATTTATGCGCATCCACGTTAAGATTCCATAGCAAGCCATAGGTTAGATTGTCAACAAGGTCAACTTCAGCCACTACAGCTTCTATCATGACCTGGCGCGGGATAGTGTCTATCTGCTTTATGGCGCCGATGACAACTGCATAATCGGCCGGCGATGCAAATATGACGAGTGAATTTGTAACCTCGTCCGCTATGATTTTTGTGCCTGACGCCACAAGCGGTTCAGTCGTCCCCGCTGCCTTGTAAGGTTGCGCTGATCCTGTCGGTCCCGCTTGAGGCTGTGCACCGGAGGTGCCTCCACCTGTAATTGTCTTTACGCCTCCAGTCCCTGTGCCTGTACTTGTACCTGTGGCGCTTGGGCTTTGCCCGAGCAGCACCTGCTGCAGGATTTTGGCAACATGCTCGGCTTTGCTGTTCTGAAGCGCATAAACATAAACCTTGGGCTGGGTGGCGTCCTTGTAAGTATCCACATCGAACAAGGCTACAACCTGAAGAAGTCTTTTAATATTGGCGTCTGTGTCGGCGAGAAGTAAAATATTTTTCTTTGGTATATCATGTATGGCTCCGCCCTGCGTAAGCAGAGGTGTAAGGATGGCCGCCATCTCGGAAGAATTGATATGAGAGAGCGGCACTACTTGCAGTAGTGCAATGCCTTTCAGCTCGACAGCCTCAGGGTCTCTGCCGAAGCGGATAGGAGCAGGCTCTCTGGAAATGTTGCCGATAGGGATAATCCGGTACAATCCGCTTTCTTCTACCACTGCAATGCCGTTAAGCCTAAGGATGATTTCCATGACAGAAAGAATCTGATCTCTCGGAATTGGTGTTATAGTCCTGAAATTTACCCTCCCCTTTACTGAAGGATCGATAATGTAATTGACCCTCAAAACTTCGCCGAAGACGGTCTGGATGACCTCAAAAACATCAGCATCATCAAAAAAGAAACTCGAACCGCCTCCTGAAGCCGGATTTCCGGCGCCTATGCGCGGGGACGGTTGGTGAACGGCAGGTTTCGGTCTTCCTGCCGGAGCAGAATCGGTCGGCAGTTTTGCTCCTGCGGAGGTTGCCTGCGACGATGTAGTATCAGGTAATAAGGGCTGACCGGGCGTTGCCGGTGCGGCAGGCGCAGGTGGTACAGCAGGTGTGGAGGGCTGACCGGGCGTTGCCGGTGGGGCAGGCGCAGATGGTACAGCAGGTGTGGAGGGTTGACCGGGCGTTGCCGGTGCGGCAGGCGCAGGTGGCGTAGCAGGTGCCGGCGCTTGACTGGGAGCAGCCAAAGCAGGACCTGTAGCTGAAGGTGGCATTGGCAGCTGAGTTGCAGGCGTTTCCTGCTGCGCAAAGGCCACATCAGGACATTGAGTCATAACAAAAACTGCAGCAAATAGCACGACAATAACTGTATAAACAACATTCAAAACAAATGATTTTCTGACCACTTAGACTCCTGCCTGCTATATAAAGTGTATTTATACAATAAGGCTTTTGCAGCATAGAGTCAAGCTGCGAGCCGAGCGCGACGAAGCCCCAAGCCATTATTTAATACGTTGAATTAACCAGGATTATTTATAAATGAGGTCAGCATAGCCCGGGGTATTTGACTCTCGCGCACTGAATTAGTCATGGTTAAGGATAAGCCGGATCAATCATGAAATGAACAGCCCGTAAACAGGTGATTGCGTTTTCCGGCAGGCAGCCCCGAAAATCCAGACAGTGCGCTTTGAGTCTGACATCTCTGGCTGATGCTTAAAGCAGGGCCATTAAAAAGAGGAAAGAAATTCATAATCTTCGAGTCGATTTTTTGGGAAATTTTCCGAACAAATTGAATGACAAAAGCAATTTGTTATATTATAAGGACATGAGCACCCTAATAAATTGTGAAGGTGAAAAAATGAAATTAAGATATCAATCGCACCGGACCATTTTCGAAAGTCGAGGGTTTACGCTGGTCGAGCTTCTCGTTGTTATGGCGATTATCGCTCTTCTTGCCGCGCTTGTTGCGCCAAAGGTCTTTCCAAAGCTGGGCAAGGGAAAGACTGCTGCGACCCAGGCACAGATAGAACTTTTCGGACAGGCGCTTGATCAGTATCGTCTTGACACCGGACGTTATCCGACGACCGAACAGGGACTCCAGTCCCTCATAACGAATCCCGGGGAAGACAAATGGCAGGGGCCTTACCTGAAAAAAAATATAATCCCTCCCGATCCCTGGGGACGACCGTACAACTACCAATGCCCCGGCTCCCATGGCGAATATGATCTTTATTCCTACGGAAGAGACGGCACTCCGGGCGGCGAAGGCGAAGACAAGGACGTTGTGAACTGGGAATAGGGGGCCTTTCCCGTTCCGATCACAACTATAACCTGTAATGTCCGACCATCTCTCCGTTGACTGTGTCTCCCTGACGCTTGAAGAGCTGCCGAAGGTCCCTGTTGTCCTCGCGGGCATATCGTCCCGCTTCATACAGGAAAACAGGATCATCCCTCTCGAATTCAAAAACAATGTCCTCAAGGTAGCTATGGCAAATCCGCAGGACCAGGGGATTATTGATGCACTGAAAGTTGCCCTTTCTTCCAACGTTGTGGCTTGCAGGGCGGAGAGCGACACGATCGACGAATACCTGAAGAAGTTCTATGAGCAGGAATCCCAGAACATAAACCGCATTATCGAAGATATGGGAGACAAGGGTATTGAGTTCCTCAGGGATGAAGAGGAGGAAGATGTCGGACATCTGAAGGACCTCGCCTCGGAGGCCCCGATCATCAAACTTGTCAACATGCTCATCACGCGAGCAATAGAGGGCAGGGCGAGCGATATTCATATTGAACCGTTCGAGGATGAAATGAAGGTGAGGTACAGGATCGACGGTGTCCTTAACGACGTCGAGTCCATACCCAAGAAGCTGCAGGCTGCGATCATTTCGAGGATCAAGATCATGGCCAAGCTCAACATCGCCGAAAAACGGCTGCCGCAGGACGGACGTATCAAACTGAAGGTCGGTACTCACGAGATCGATCTGAGGGTTTCGACAATACCGATACTTTACGGCGAGAGTATCGTCATGAGGATATTGAGGAAGGAAGGCATTGTCATTGACCTTGAGCAGCTCGGGTTCGACGAGGCAACGCTCTCTACCTTCAATGAGCTGATAAAAAAGCCCAACGGCATTTTGCTGGTGACAGGGCCGACCGGCAGCGGAAAAACCACCACCCTCTACGGCGCCCTCGACAAGATAAATCTGCCTGGAAGCAAGATCATAACGGTTGAGGACCCGATAGAATACCACCTCAAGGGTGTTAACCAGATTCAGGTCAAGCCGCAGATAGGTCTTAACTTCGCCAATACCCTGAGGCACATTGTCAGGCAGGACCCCGACATCATCATGATCGGCGAGATCAGGGACCTGGAGACAGCCGAGATCGCCATACAGTCGGCCCTGACCGGGCATCTCGTCTTTTCGACGCTCCATACCAATGACGCCCCGAGTGCCATTACGAGGCTGCTCGATATGGGTGTCGAGCATTTTCTTCTTTCGTCAACCGTCAGGGGAATCCTGGCGCAAAGGCTCGTGAGGATGATATGTCCTTCCTGCAAAACGATTGACGATTCTCCTGCTGCGCGCGAGGAGCTGAAAATGTTCGGTTTTCCGGACGATGCACCACTGCATATCGGCAAGGGCTGCGAAGTATGCTCGCATACCGGCTTTTTCGGCAGGACAGGGCTTTATGAACTTCTGGTTGTAGACGAAGACATCAGGCGGATGGTGCTGAGGGACGTTGACGCACTCCAGATACGGGAAGTTGCAAAGAAAAAAGGCATGATGACCCTTCTCGATTACGGAATAAAGAGGATACGTGAGGGCATGACGACCCTGAGCGAGGTGCTCCGGGTGACACAAGAGGTTTAGGATGGCGATTTTCTCGTATCGCGCCACCACAAAAGAAGGCAGGATCGTGGAAGGTGCTGTTGAAGCGGCCGATGAAAGGACCGCCGTGGAGATGCTCCGCAACACCGGCGTTATCCCGTTAAGCGTTCTGCCCCCCAAAGAAAGCCTGATGAAGAGGATGTCCCTGAGGTCGTCGAAGGGAGACGTCCTTACATTTACAACCGAACTGTCGGCACTTCTTGGTGCGGGCCTGCCCCTTGACCGCAGCCTCAATATCATCGCGGACGTTTCCGAACACAAAGAGATGAAGTCCGTAGTCCAGGCTGTCCTGAAATCGATCAGGGAGGGCAGCTCTTTTTCGGACGCGCTGCAGAAGCACCCGAAGGTCTTTCCGCGCATATATGTAAACATGGTTCGGGCCGGCGAGGCAGGCGGCGTCCTGGACATCGTGCTCGAAAAGTTGAACGAATTCCTCGAATCATCAAAGGAACTGAAAGACCATATCGTCTCATCGATGATATATCCTGCGCTGCTTATAGTTGCAGGCGGCATATCAATTATCATTATGCTGACCTTTGTCCTTCCGCGTTTTTCGACAATCTTTGCCGACATCGGCACCGCGCTGCCGCTTTCGACAAAGCTGATCCTGGCGGTCAGCTCCTTTCTCACCGCGTACTGGTGGATAGCCGTTATCGCGGCGGTTTTGTCCACCGCCATCTTTCTGAAATATATAAAAACGTCCGACGGAAAACTCAGGTGGGACCGCCTGAAATTGAAGCTGATGCGGGATGTGATAACCAAGATTGAGACGGCACGCTTTTGCAGGACCCTCGGGACGCTGCTTAAAAGCGGGGTTCCTCTGTTGCAGGCCCTGAATAATGCCAAGGACGTCGTAACCAACCAGGCTGTTGCCGCCGCGCTCGAAGGCCTGGCCAAGGGCGCAAAGGAAGGAAAAGGACTGGCGGCACCGCTGGCTGCAGCGGGGATATTCCCCCAGCTTGCCATGTCGATGGTAAAGGTAGGAGAAGAGACGGGGCAGCTCGATACGATGCTTCTCAAGGTTGCAACGACCTACGAGAAGAGCCTGAGGGAAGCCATCAAAAGATTTATGGGACTGCTCGAACCGATGATCATAATCGCCATGGCGCTGATTATCGGGTTCATTGTCCTGTCTGTTTTCATGGCTATATTCAGCGTCCTTGAGCTGCCGATATAGTCATGAAAAATAACAGGGGATTTACTCTCCTTGAGATGCTCCTGGTACTGTTCCTGATATCGCTCATTGTCGGCATATCCGCTGTTGTGTTGACCCGCTCTCTTCCGTCGCAGAAAGTCGATTCTGTTGCGAGAGAGATAATGGCGACATTCAGACAGGCGCGCTCGGATGCAATCGCCAGCGGCAAGTGGCAGATACTGAACTTCGATCTCGAAGAAAAGAGTTACGGCATAGAAGGAGGGAGGCCGCCGCGGCATATCCCGGCAGAGGTATCTCTGAAGATAATCGACCCGTTCGCGGGAGAAGTTTTTACGACCGGCTACAGATTCGTATTCTCCCCGTCCGGGGTGGCGGAAGGCGGGACCATCATTTTGTCTGCAGGGAAAAAAACCGTGACCCTCGAAACAGATCCCGTCATAGGTGCCGTGATATCGCGGAAAAGACAGTGATGGCGGCTTAAGTATGAGACCGATGATGAAAAGGATGGCACACGCGGGCTTTACACTCCTTGAGATACTTGTTGCAATCTCGCTTATCGGCGTTGCGCTGGCGGTTGTGATCCAGTTGTTTTCAGCCAATCTTCGCTCCATCGGGGCATCAAGGAGTTACGTTGATGCGGCAGCCCACGCCGAGGCGGTCATGAGAAGCATACTGGAGGACGACAATTTCCCCAATGCAACATTGAGTGGAACAACCGAGGATGGTTACCGTTTCGAAGCGACTGTTGCAAAAGGATATGAAGAGAGGGTGCAGGCACTCAACGTGGACCTTTATATTGTAAAGGCCACAATCTTCTGGCACGAGGGCACAAAGGAAAAATCCCTCTCCCTCCAGACACTGAAACTGACCGAGAAGAAGATATGATACCTGAAAAGGAAAAACGTGGACGCATCGGCCAGCAAGGGTTCACACTCCTCGAACTTATGATCTCGCTTGTTCTCATGGGACTTGTAGTGCTCATTACGGCTGGGGCGATGAGGCTCGGCTTCCGGTCGGCCGAATCGGGACAGAGGAAGATAGAATCGGTCGAGCGTTTAAGGACATCCCTTAACATTTTGGAATCGCAAATACAGTCAGCTTTTATTGTGAAAAAACCGGCTGATGCAGACATCGACTTTGCGCAGCTCAAAGGTGACCGCAGCTCCATTGAGTTCAGGTCTCTCTACTCATGGCTGGGCGGGACAAAAGGTCCCGTATTTGTAAAGTACGAAGTAAAAGAGGGCCCGACCGGCGGCAGGGCCCTTTATGTCACCGAAAATCCGATCTTCATACCGGAAGCGAAAAAAGAGGCGCTGCTTATAGAGAATGCGAGAGACCTTTTCTTCGAATACTTTCAAAAAGGTCCGACCGATGAGAAGGGGAAGTGGGCGGACGACTGGACCGATAAGGACACCGTGCCCTACAGAATCAGGATTACTATAACAACTGATGCGAAAGTCCTTGCGCTGATACTTCCTTTAAGGATGGGCATTACAAACCAGCAGATAACCTCGGTGACGGGCCCTGCACCCAATCCCGTGCCCGCCTCTGCTCCATGAAACAAACTGGTCAGAAAGGCATCGCCCTGATGCTGGTCATATGGATACTTGCGATTCTAATGACAGTTGTGCTGTCGGTTTCGTATATGACAAAAGTGGAAAACAGGTCGACCATGGCCTTCAAGGAAGGCGTGGAAGAGAAATTCCTCGCGGAAGCGGGTGTCGAGAGGGCTGCTGAGGAGATAATGTACCGCAGAATAAACCTTAATGTCCCGATCGAGGAAGGCAAGGATACGAATATCTGGAAGACCGACGGGACCCTGAACACCTTTCCGCTCGAAACCGGCACCTGCCTTGTGCGGATCATCGACGAATCAGGGAAAATAGATATTAACAAAGTCCCTGATATAATATTAAAGGGATTGCTCACTAACCTTGGCGTAAAGGACGAAGATGCCGATGTCATCGTCGATTCAATCGAGGACTGGAGGGATGCCGACGACCTGACGCGCCTGAACGGTGCTGAAAGTGACTATTACATGTCCCTGCCTGTCCCTTATAAGGCAAAGAACGCCGACTTTGACAGCATTGAGGAACTGCTGCTCGTAAGAGGCATCACGCCCGAGCTTCTGTACGGCACAGGCAACAAATCCGGCCTTGCGGACTTCATTACCGTTTATTCCGGAAATGGTACAATAAATGTCAACGCGGCCCCGAAAGAGGTCCTGATGGCGATCCCCGGAATGACACCGGAACTGGCCGGGGCCGTGCTCGATTTCAGGAAGACAGCCGAGATCAAGTCTATAACAGACTTTCAGGGCATAGTAGGCGGAGCGTTCACAGCTATGAGTACGTTTGTTGCTGCCGGAGACGGCTCGACGTTTACCGTGGAATCAGCCGGCAGGAAAAGCAACAAGAAGGCCGGCTACGGTGTAAGAGCCGTAATCACAGTTGCGGGCAACAAATTCAGTTATCGTTACTTTAAGAGTCCGTGGGACATGAGCAGATGGAACCAGTCAGAGCCAAAATAGAAAAATTGAGAAAATTAGGCGCATTCCTGTCAGGCCCTGCAACGGCTGTCAGGAAACTCCTGTCGGTTGTATGGAAAGCATTGACCTTCAGCCCCGGCGAAGCAGTGGTGCCTGCGTCATGCATTTGTGCCGAGATTGCGAAAGGGCGGGTGGACATCCTGCAGGCAACACGAAAGTTCGCCAGGCTGCGGGTAAAGGCCGCAAAGAGTTATCGTTACACCGATGAAGTCCTGCCGTCTCCCGATGAAGTTGCATCAGCCCTGGCAGTCGCTTTCAAGGATTTCGGCATCACTAAATCCGATGTGGTGCTTGTTGTGCCAAAACAGTGGGTCATTGTTAAATCTGCAGCATTGCCTGCAGCTGCGGGAGAAACCCTTGGCCAGGTGGTTTCGTACGAACTTGACCGCTTTACGCCCTTCAGCGCAGAGGAAGCCTGTTATGATTTTCTTGTCAGCGGCAGAACGGGTGACAATATCAATCTTTTCATCGCTGCGGCGAAAGCGAGCACGATCACAGAATACACAGAGAAACTTGTTGAAAAAGGCGTCATCGTAAGCAGGGTGTCTTTCGACCTTTCATCCCTGGCAACAGCCTGCCGCTTTGCAACCGGAAAAGATTCTTTTGTACTCGCGGACGTTGGCAGGAGAGACATCAGGGGCGGAGTGGTCGAAACCGGCATTCTGAAAACCGCAGCAGTCCGGGAGTTCGCGGACAACGACGACCTTTCCATGTCAGTGGCAGTGGAAGATTTCCTGGCCGGACAAAAGGCGCTGGCGAGTGAACCCGAAGGCATAGTAACGAATATCGCTTTTATGGACGAGCTGGGTCCGCTTAAAGAAATGCTGAAGACGAGGGCAGTGGCGAAGTTTGATGTCCTTGACGGGATGCAACGCAAGCTCGCCCTTCCCGCCGGAAGTGGTGCCATAACGGCCACACTCGCAGGAGGGGCAATTGAACAGCTGTGGCCTGCAGCCAAAGGTTTCAATCTGCTTTCAAAGGGCATCAGGGAAGGCGCCAGGAAACCCTTCCTGCTCACGGCCGTTCTTGTAGTCATAATCGCATCCTGTTTCGTCGCCACTTTCTTTACTCCGATCAGCATGGAAAAAGACCGGATCGTTGAGATCAACAGGCAGATAAACATGCGAAAGGAAGAGGTGCGGAGTGTCGAAAAAATAAAGGATGAAATAGAGGCGCTCAATAAAAAGGTTGCCCTGGTCAATAATTTCAAGCATAACAGGCCTTTTGACATGGACATGATGAAGGAACTTACGACAATAATTCCGAAGAATGCATGGCTTACACGCGTCAGGATTGCGGAGACCCAGGTCAATATAGAAGGTTACGCTCCCTCTGCTACATCGCTGATCCAGATACTTGAGGCGTCGAAATATTTTCAGAAGGCCGAATTCTCGTCGCCGACATTCAGGGACGCCAGGATGAACATGGACCGCTTCCAGATAAAGATGGACATAAGAAGCGGCAAACAGGAAGGGGCCGGAAATGAAAAGAAATAAAAAGCTCATGATTCTGGCCGTTCCGGTCATTGTTGTCCTCCTTTCCCTCGTGTTTTATCAGTATGCCTATCAGGGTGTAAGAAGCGAAAAGGCCGCACTGAAAGAACAGCGGGACGCCAGGATGAATAGCCTGAACAAGTATGTTGCCCTGATTGCCGAAAAGCCGGAACTGGAAAAGCAGCTTGCTGTTCTGAAGGAGCAGGAAAATACACAGAAGGCGAAGCTCGTCGAGGGAGAGCCGATATCGCTCGCATCCGCCAATCTGCAGGGTTTGGTGAAGGGCATAGTAACCGGCAGGGGCGGAACGATCTCGAGCGAAAGGATAGGAAAGCCGGAAGACCTAGAAAAGCCGGTAACTCCTCCGGGCGCTGCCCCGGCACCGGCGTCTGCAAAAGGGGCTGCCGGGAAAAAGAACGAAAAATCTTCAGAGGGCCAGAAGCTGCAGGTCCTGAGTGTAAGCATCGACGCCACTCTGCCTGATGCTGCGGCATTGTCGGACATACTCTATTCAATAGAAACAAGGAGTCCATACCTTATTATCAAGGAGCTCGATGTCAGGGTCAGGAATTTCAAGGACCCTAAAGAGCTTATGGTGAGAATAGATGTGACCGGCCTTTACGGAGGCAAATGATTTGAGAATTCGATCACTGCTGAAACAGATCACTCCGCTCAACTGTATCCTGTTTGCAGGGATACTTGCTATTGTATATTTTGTTCTGCTGCCTGCGTTTATAAAAGAAGTCAAGGTTGTTGTGAAGGCGCCGGCACAGAAGGCAGCGGAGCAGAAAAAGAATGAAACAGCAGAGCCGCCGGCACCGCCTATGCAGGACTATGCAGTTGTAGCCGAGAAAAACCTTTTCCATCCCGAAAGGATAATACCGGTAGTGAAAGTCGAGGCCGTCGTGCCCAGACCAGACCTCATACTCTACGGGACCCTGATTACGGACAATGTCAGCATCGCATATTTGAGCGATGTGAAGGCGCTGCGCACAACCCCGGGAAGGGGACAGCGTCAGACTGGACTTAAGCTGGGAGAGACCATCAGCGGCTACATATTGAAGGAAGTGCAACCTGACCGTGTTGTGATGGTGCGCGGGGACGACAGGTTCGAGGTCCTTGTAACAGCAGGCAAGAAAAAGAGGGGCGGACCTGAAACAGCAACTCCCGCGGCCCCACACCCGGCAGCCCCACACCCGCCGACACCTCCTGGTGCGGTAGCCCCGGCGCCGGCACCAAATACGGCTCCTTCGCCGGCAGCGCCACCGACAGCGCCGCCTCTCAGACGACGTCTGCGCTGATATGAACAAATGAAAACCATCATTGTTACGGGCGGGGCCGGGTTCATCGGGTCGAATCTGCTGACTTTGTTAGTCCCGAGATATCCGGAATACATATTTGTCAATCTCGACAAACTCACCTACGCAGCTAATCCCGGCAGTCTTGAAGCTGTCAGGCATCTCCGGAATTACATATTCGAGAAGGGGGACATCTCGGACTCTGCAGCGGTAAGAGAAATCTTCCGGAAATACGGACCGGACATTGTTATACATCTGGCAGCAGAAAGCCATGTGGACAGAAGCATCGTTGACCCGTCGGCATTTATTACCACAAACATCGTCGGCACCTTCAACCTGCTTGAAGCGTGCAAGGAAAAAATTAAGGGCGGCGGCGATTGCCTGTTCCACCATGTCAGCACGGACGAAGTCTACGGCTCCCTCGGCGAGACAGGCCTGTTTACCGAGGAGACCAAATATGATCCAAGCAGTCCGTATTCTGCGTCGAAGGCATCGAGCGATCATCTTGTCATGGCATACCACAGAACATACGGCATACCCGTCAAGACAACCAATTGCTCGAACAATTACGGACCTCGCCAGTTCCCCGAGAAGCTGATACCGCTGATGATACTGAATGCCCTTGATGGAAAGCCGCTCCCCGTATACGGAAAAGGAAACAACGTTAGGGACTGGCTCTATGTCGGGGACCACTGCGAGGCCATATGGCAGGTAATCGAGAGGGGCCGGATCGGAGAGACTTACAACATCGGCGGCAACAGTGAGAGAAGAAACATAGAAGTGGTGCAACTATTATGCGATATTATTTCCAGTGAGACGGAAAGGTCTCGCGAAGAGCTTGCCGGCCTCATCACGTTTGTAGCGGACAGGCCGGGCCATGACCTCAGGTATGCCATAGACACCTCAAAAATCAGGAGGGAGCTGGGCTGGGAGCCAAAAGAGACCTTTGAAACAGGGCTGGCAAAGACTGTGCGATGGTACCTCTCAAATAGCGAATGGGTCGAGAGGATCAGGACCGGCGAGTACCGGGATTGGATCGAGAAAAATTATGGAGGCAGGAGTGTTGATGGTCAGTGACACTATCTTCAGGGAATACGACATTAGGGGCATAGTCGGCAGAGATATCGATGAAGAGACGGCCCTTTCTCTGGGCAGGGCCTTTGCCGTTTTTCTGAAGACTTCCAATCCAAATGCAACCAGAGTGAGCGTAGGAAAGGACGTCAGGCCGAGTTCAGCAGGGCTTGCGGCGGCTGTTATCGAAGGAATACTTCAGCAGGGCATCGATGTTGTCGACATAGGAACATGTCCCACGCCCGTCCAGTATTTTTCAATCTTCCGTCTCGGTCTTGACGGCGGCATCATGGTGACGGGGAGCCACAATCCGCCGCAATACAACGGATTTAAGATAAGCGTGGGCCGGGAGACAATCCACGGCTCCGATATTCAAGCGCTCAGGGAAATTATCCTTAAGAACGATTGGGGCGCGCCCCGGGAAAGGGGGCACAGCGAAAGTGTTCCAATACTCGACGACTATAAACGCTACATGCTCAACGAGTTTTCATATCTGGACGGTCCGGCCTTCAGAAGGCTCAAGGTCGTCGTGGATGCAGGCAACGGGACCGCGGGTGTCGTTGCTCCCGATATCCTTTCCCTCATAGGTTGTGATGTGATTCCGCTTTATTGCGAGCCGGACGGCACTTTTCCGAATCACCATCCGGACCCTACCGTCATCGAATATATAGGTGATCTGATTGACCTAACCAAGTCTTCGCACGCCGATATGGGCGTGGGATATGACGGCGACGCCGACCGGATAGGCATTGTTAATAAGGCCGGGGAGATCGTCTGGGGGGACCAGATCATAATCGTCCTCAGCAGGGAACTGATAAAGGACCATCCCGGCGCAAAGATCATCGGAGATGTGAAATGCTCGCAGCTCATGTTCGATGATATAAGGGCAAAGGGGGGTACCCCGTTGATGTGGAAGACGGGCCATTCGCTCATAAAGCAGAAGATGAGGGATGAAAAGGCCCTGATTGCAGGGGAATTCAGCGGACATATATTTATCGCTGACCGTTATTTCGGGTATGACGATGCGATCTATACTACATTCAGACTGGTCGAGATTATGAAGAAGACCGGTAAGGACATCGAAGAACTTCTTTCCGATATCCCCCGGTTGTTCAGCACCCCGGAGATCAGAATCGATTGCCCTGATGAGAGGAAAAATGCCGCGGTTGGAACAATTGTGAATAGGATGATCTCGTATAAAAATAACGGTGGCGCTCCTTTCAGCATTGCCGGACTTGACACCACGGATGGCGTGAGGATAGTCTTCGAGGAGGGCTGGGGATTGGTCAGGACCAGCAATACACAACCTGTTATTGTTATGAGGGTTGAGGCAGAGAGCAGCGAAGGCATGTCGAAATACCGTGCGTTCCTTGAAAAGGAATTGAGCCTGGCCATGGAGCAGGGAAATACAGGAGGCTTGTAATTATGAAAGCTATTATACTTGCCGGAGGCAGCGGAACGAGGCTGTGGCCTCTGTCGAGAAGGAATTATCCCAAACAGTTTTTGAAGATCAATAGTGATCTTTCCCTCCTTCAGCAGACGGCTGAAAGGGCATTGAAGATACTGTCATGGAACGATATCGTCGTTATGACAAACAGGGAGTACCGTTTCCATGTCAAATCCGATATGAGTTCTCTGCCATCTGCGGGAGGAGCTGTTTTTGCAAATACAATCCTGGAACCTTCAGCCAGAAATACGGCACCTGCAATAGCTCTCGGCATCGCCTATTGTTGCGACAGATTAGGCGCCGGGGCTAACGAAGTGATTTTTGTATGTCCTTCCGACCATGTCATACGTCCTGACGAGCGTTTTGCCGAATATATCCGCTGCGCCGGCAGGATCGCGCAGGAAGGCTATATTGTAACCTTCGGCGTAACACCTGACAGACCTGAAACGGGCTATGGATATATCAAGAAAGGGCGAAGGCATTCATTGCCCGGCTGTGACGATTTCTTCGAGGTTGAGGCGTTCGCCGAAAAACCGGACGCCGAAACCGCAAAGAAATATCTTGGCGGCGGCTATCTCTGGAATTCCGGAATGTTCGCTTTTACCATCGGTGATATGGCCGGAGAGATCAATAGATATGCGCCAGAAATAGGTGCGATGCTCGAACTGGGATTTGAAGAGATTGCGCGGCGCTTCAACGAATTACCTGACCTCTCCATCGACTATGCAGTTATGGAAAAATCCGCAAAGGTCGCAACTCTTCCTCTCGACCTGTACTGGAACGACATAGGCTCATGGGACTCGCTCTATGATGTACTGGAAAAAAATGAAGACGGAAACGTCGCAGTGGGCGACGTCTCGATGCTGGATACGAAGAACTGTCTCATCATGGGAAGCAAGAGGCTGATTTCAACGATTGGAATGGAAGACTGCCTGATAGTCGAGACTGAAGACGCCCTGCTTATCTCCAAGAAGGGCGAGACCCAGAAAGTGAAAGACCTTGTCTGCAGGATGAAAGAAAACGCAAGGAATGAAATTGAAGAGCATGTAACCTCTTACAGGCCGTGGGGCAGCTTCACTGTCCTTGAAGAAGGGCCGCGCTACAAGATTAAACGCATAGTGGTGAACCCGAACGAAAAGCTGAGTCTCCAGATGCATTATCACAGGTCCGAACATTGGGTTGTGGTAAAAGGCACGGCAAAGGTCCTGATCGGGGAAAAAGAAATCATCATTCACGAAAACGAGTCAGTATATGTGCCGAAGTCCACGCTCCACAGGCTCGAAAATCCCGGCAAAGTATCCCTCGAAATCATTGAAGTCCAAAATGGAGAGTACCTCGGCGAAGATGATATCATACGGACCGATGACAGATACGGTCGGGATAAACAGGAATAGCGGTCTGCTTGTACGATACGCGATGAACCCAGAAGTGCTCACTATTCTAACACTTCAGGATATACTTTAAAACAAGTTGCGAATAAAGTGGTTTAATCCCTTGCAAAACGGACATCAGCGGCATTTTCGTTGACAACATCCCGACTGTTCGGTTATTGTAAACGTTAGCGGGGTGGAGCAGTCCGGTAGCTCGTCGGGCTCATAACCCGAAGGTCACAGGTTCAAATCCTGTCCCCGCCACCAATAAAATCAGGGGTTTGCAGAGATGCAGGCCCTTTTTTTTAAGCCAATAGCCAATCTACAGGATACTATGCTCTGAATGTGTTGTCAAATAAGCGTTTGACGGTACCATGAAAAATCACTTTTTTCGACCACTTTGGGCCAATTGGCCCACAACCGGCCCATAACCGGCCCACAGATTTTGCCGGAGGCTTGATATTCCTTGATCTCAGGGGTATAGTAATAAATATTTCTTGAAAAAGTGATGAACGATCCAAACCTGTCTCAGCTACCAGAGAATATGGCAAAAGAAGAAGATAAAAAAGACCCCCCTCTTGTAAGTCTAACCCAAGAAGAAAGGGAGGAAGTTTGGGATGATATCTTTTTAAAAGAAGAGGGCATCATCCTTGAGTTCGACAGCGATTTGAACGTTGGGAAAATTAGATCCATAGCCGATGGTCAGGTTTATGCCATAGACGGACGCGAGT
>DATJOY010000135.1:0-5123 GCA_035506695.1 Dissulfurispiraceae bacterium | reverse complement strand
CGTCTGACCGGCATGCGGCATCGACGAATGCCTGCCGGAAGCGATTATTATATCAAAAGGCACCTTCAAGCATCCCCTTTTTTTGAGTTCGTCTTCCAGCATGAGGGCAACTTTCCTCTCAGTGACACCCGGCCTGATTTTCGGTTTGATCGCAAGGAATGCCTCCTCTGCCCGGCGGATCGCTTCCCTGATTTTTGCGATTTCAGACTCATCCTTGACCATGCGCATCTTTTCTACAATACCGTTTTGGGGTAACAGTGAGATGCCTGTTCTGCACAACTGATCGTAAAATTCGTATGAAGCGCTCGCCTCGAACCCGAGGCTGCTGATTCCCATCTTCTTTGCCTGCGCCTGCAGAAGCTGTATCCTCTTTCCTTTTTCGACCAACCTTTCAAAGCACAAGACTTCATGTTCGGCCTGTTCCGTATAGCGGAAATCTGTAAAAAAAAGCGACCTTGTCCCTGTTATGAGGGCAAAGGCCGAAGAACCCGTAAAACCGGTAAGGTATCTGATATTTCTGATATTGGTGATTAAAAGGGCATCAATACTCTTTCGGCGGATAATCCGGCGCAGGCGCTTGACCCTGGATTCGATGACACTCAACACTGTCCCCGCCGATGTATCAGCGGTCTCCGGCAGCCGTGCCGTCGGGTACGCCGGCTGAGAACCTTTTTCTTACCGCTTCGCGGAAATCATTCAGGCGTTCGACGGTCCTGCGGCGGACATCATCATTTTCTCCCTCTAGTTGCATATCTATTTCTCCCAGATAGCGGGTTGCAAAACCGTCTCCGGGGCAGACATCGAGGACTGCAGAAAATTCCTTTCGGGCTTCACGAAACTTATTGTCTTTGAACAACCAGCGACCGAGCGTGAGCCTCGCTGCAGCGAACGCCGGGTTCTTTTCTATGCCGCTCTTCAGCACAGTCAGGGCCTCTTCCAATTCCTCCCGCTTCCGCAATTCTTCGGCAAGGGTCAGGAAGAGTCTGGAACCGGGATTCTCCAGCACCCGTGCCTTTAGTTTCTCTATATAATAATCCGCATTCATCTCTTTCTCAGTTCGCCGATCCGGTCGAAGATGGCCGAGGCGACCTCCGTCTTTGTCATCATGGCAAGGGCCTTTTCACCACGGATATCTATAATCGTTACCTCGTTGGTATCGACGTCGAAACCCGAACCCTTCTTCGAGACGTCATTGAATACTATCATATCAGCCTTTTTCCCCGTTAGTTTCTTCTTTGCGCGATCTATGTGATCACCCGTCTCTGCAGAGAAACCAACCGTGAAAGGCCTTTTTTCAAGGGCCGAGGTTTCGAGCAGGATGTCCGGATTAATTCTGAGATTCAGAGAGAGGCTCTCCGTCTTCTCAATCTTCATCTCATGGACCTTGCCGGGTGAAAAGTCAGCCACAGCTGCGCACATGACAAAAATGGTTGCCTCTTTTATGTTGTCCATGACTGCATTGCGCATCTCGAGCGCAGTCTCAACAACAGTCACTTTTATATCCGGCGGAGGCTTCAACGAGACCGGCCCGCTGACAAGCGTAACTTCGGCGCCCCGTCTCTTTGCTACTTTAGCGAGTGCATACCCCATCTTGCCGGAAGACCTGTTTGAAAGGAACCTCACCGGATCAAGATGCTCTCTTGTAGGTCCGGCGGTGACAAGGACATTTTCGCCCCTGAGGTCCTGCGGCGTAACGGCAGCCTCGGCCGATTCCAGAATACTGTCGACTTCGGCCATTCGACCGATCCCCTCCTCTCCGCAGGCAAGACTGCCCCTTTCGGGACCGACTGTCTTAACGCCGAGAGAAACAAGATAATCGAGCTGTTTCCGGAGGATAGGGTTCTCATACATCCTCCAGTTCATTGCAGGCGCCAGAATCACCGGGCCGTTAAAGGCAAGGAGGGTCGTGCTCAGCATATCATCGGCTATGGCGCTCGCGTATTTGCCGATACAATTTGCAGATGCAGGCGCGACGATCATAAGGTCGGCACCGGCAGGCAGGCTGATATGAGAAAGAGGGTGCTCGAACATGTCCGTATAGACCGTGTTTTGGGAGGCGATTTGCAGGGACAGGGGGGTTATAAAACGCTGCGACGCCCCGGTCATGATCACACTTACCGATGCGTCTTCGCATCTCAGCCCTTTGACGAGATCGATGGCTTTATAAGCGGCAACGCTCCCGGTGACGCCGACAATTATTGACTTGCCTTTCAACACCGTTCTTTATTCCATTGCGCCCTAGAACTGCCTGGCGGACCGGACCCCGCCTACGACTCGTAATTTTCGTCGCTCTCGCTGAAAAGTTCCTCGAGCACCCTTTCGGTAGTCTCTCTTTCGTGCAGGTACGTCTTGAGGTCCTTTTCGAGTTCCGAAATGTCGGTCATCGATTTTCTCTTGTCTTCGATGAGCTTTCTGAAATCGATCTTATCGGCCTTTTCACGCGCCTCCGCAGCCTTCTCCCCGATCACAAACTTGATTTCTCCCGAAATCGTCTCGATAAGGGCAACGGTGCTTATCTTCTTGGCTTTTTTCGGGATTCGCGGCTCTGCACCAAAGGCAAGCTCCCTGGCCCGCTGCGATGCGATTACTGCGAGGCGGTATTTGCTCTCTATCTTCTTCTTGTCATATTCAATCGGCAAAGTTATGATGTCCATCTAATCCTCCTTCAGGAAATGTTCAACTATCCATTTCCGGTCGATCTTTGAAAGCCTGCTTCTTTCAGCCCTGATTATCGAAGAAAAAACCTCGAAGGCCTCCTCAAAGAGGTCATTTACTATAACATAATCATAGTATTTATATTCGCTTATCTCTTCCCGGGCCTTTTTGAGCCTTCGTTCTATTACCTCCGCTGAATCGCTCATCCGGTCAAAAAGCCGCTTTTCCAGAGCATCCATCGAAGGGGGCAATACGAATATGAGTGTGCTTTCAGGGTAATATTCCCTGATTTTCCGGGCACCCTGCACGTCAATATCAAGTATAACATCGTTTCCGCTGCCGATAATGGCCTCGATGCGTCCCCTTGACGTGCCGTAAAAATTGCCGTGCACCTCTGCCCACTCTATGAATTCACCGTCGCAAATCATGGCGCGGAATTCGTCCTGGTCGATAAATGTATAATGAACGTCCTGCACCTCTCCGGGCCGGGGTGCGCGCGTCGTAAACGACACTGAATGCAGCAGGCCCGGGACCTCCTCGCCCGCTTTCCGGCACAAAGTAGTTTTTCCGGCGCCGGACGGGGCTGAGACGACAAAAAGATTACCTTTCTTTTTCGGCATCCCGGCCATCTCCGGAACCTCCTGCGGGAGTAGAAACCCTCTGCGCGATTGTCTCGACCTGCAGGGCGGAAAGAACGATATGGTCGCTGTCAGTGATGATTATGGACCGGGTTTTTCTACCTTCGGTTGCATCGACCAGCTTTCCCCTTCCCTTTGCCTCTTCACGCATCTTTTTGATCGGGAGCGAGCTGGGCGCGACAACGGCCACGACCCTTCCCGCCGCAACGACATTGCCGAATCCTATATTGACTAAAATCGTTTCCCTTCCCATTATTTATTGAATATTCTGAACCTGTTCCCTGAGCTTTTCGAGTTCCGATTTTATGTCGAGAGTCAGATTGATGATGTCTATATCATCGACCTTCGCTGCAATCGTGTTTGCCTCGCGGTTCATCTCCTGGCACAGAAAGTCGAGCCTTCTGCCGACAGGCGCATCGGACGACAGGAAAGTGCCGAATTGCCCGACATGGCTGCCGAGCCTTGCAAGTTCTTCCGATATGTCGCCTTTCTGTGCTATAAAGGCTATCTCCTGCATCATCCTCGTTTCATCGAGCGGGGCACCCTGCATCAGCTCGGATATCTTTTTCGAAAGCTTCTCTTTGGATGCTGCAACCATGCCTTGCGATACAAGTTCAATGCTTCCACGCTTTTCCTTTACGATTTCGAGCCGCTGCTTCAATTCTTTCTGGAGGGCGGCGCCTTCACCCTTCCTCATATCGTCGACTTTTAAAACCGCCTCCTGCAGGGCCTCCAAAAGCGCACCGGCATTGGTTTCCGACTCTTCAGTGAGA
Source organism: Dissulfurispiraceae bacterium (assembly GCA_035506695.1). Lineage (GTDB taxonomy): Bacteria > Nitrospirota > Thermodesulfovibrionia > Thermodesulfovibrionales > Dissulfurispiraceae > Fen-1308. Next base: position 1,057 of record DATJOY010000135.1, on the reverse strand, counting down.
ATCAGCTCCCTGAATCCCGAAAAAAAACTTATGTCCGGCGAACCCGGCAGGTCCAGTTCCTGCTGCAGCGAAGTGAACGCGTTATACATTTCACGGGCCATATCCGTGTTGACCTTTACCTTTTTCTGCCGCTTTTCAGTCAGCGACACCGCCACATCCATCTTGCCCCGATCAAAGGAGTCCTTGAGTATCTTTCTTATCGCGATTTCATACTCCATCAGAAAAGATGGCATCCTGACGGAGATATCGAGGAATTTATGATTGAGCGAACGCACTTCGACCTTGAAGCCTTCCTTTTCGGCTGAACCGTATCCCGTCATGCTTCTAATCAAACTGTCACCCCTTTAAGCTTTATGAGTTTGTGCCGCGATGATTCGCCTTTCATGATTATCACATCCCTTTTCCTTATGCCGAACTTGTCGGCGAGAAGCTCTATCAGCAGCTCGTTAGCAGCCCCGCCAACCGGCGGTGCGGTGAGCTTTATCCTGACCGTTTTGTCCGCAATGCCGCAAATCTCGTTCCTCGACGAACGCGGATCGATCTTAACTTCTATAATAATGCCGTCTTTGGCCTTGCTATATGGAAGGTCCATCGGCTTTTTTCCCAAGAAATTTATAATATAACTCACCGGCCACTATAGTTACAATGAATAGGAGGCCCCCTCCGAACACATCAACAACATAATGATAGCGGCAATAGACCGTAGCGAAAATCAGGAGGATTACCGGGACCAGCAGGATGCGGAAAATGCTGCGGTCGTATTTGTAAGAAAGATAGAGCACTGTGAGCGCGATGCCGGTATGGCCGCTTGGAAAGGCGTCCCGCTTAACACCTTCAAGAAGATTCAGAATTTCCTGTATCGGTTTGGATACAAGGAACCCGCCGACGTCGACCGACTGGAGATGTTCCATTGCATATCTGGGCCCCAGTGCTGGGAAGATCATATAGCCGACATATGACAGGTAAAAACAGAGGAGCAGTAGGAAAAGCGTTTTTTCAAAGGCGCTGTCCTTACCCTTCACCTTCAATGCTACCCCAAGTGTCAACGGCAGGAAGT
>DATJOY010000134.1:0-15925 GCA_035506695.1 Dissulfurispiraceae bacterium | reverse complement strand
CCACATCGAAGAGGCCGGTTAACCGGCCTCTTTTTTTAAAGTCTTCCACGACAGGATAAGGCGCATACCTAATACAGACGTCTGATTTCGTTGTGCTTATCCCGGTAAATCATTTCATTATTTCGGTCAAGCAGTCTGTTCAGTCTTTCATATTCGTGCTGAGTCAGTCGATCATTAACGGAGTTTCGGGAAAACTCATTCCTGATATAATTCAGGTTGTCCTGCAGCATACCGGCTTCATGCCGGGTGAGTTGTCCCGACCCGATCCCTTCATTGATCCTGTTCTGCTGATTGTCCATACGGGCCACTATATCATGACTATCGACGTAATACGGTCCTTCCCTGTGCTCATGTACACAGGCAGGCAAGATGCAAAGTATGCTGATAAGCAACCCCCAAATCAAGGACTTTTTCATTTGCTTCTCCTAAAGCAGTATTATGATTATGTGTCCGGATGTCCACATCGACTATTAGTATTTTTCGCCGGCCTCGATCCCCTTTTTAACTTGATCAATTGCGCGATTTATCATTTTGATGGCTTCGACTCTATGGCCGCCTTTATTGTGTGCCGCCATTTCCAACTCCGCTTTCGCCGCCTTGAGGTGTTCGAGTGCCGCCACCATATGAGATTGCTCTACGGCATAGCTGACAGCTGCTCCACCAATCATCAGCCCCACTACCAAAATTAAAGCAACCATTTTCTTTACTGCCATAACTCCTCCATCTTCCAGCGTTAATTTAATTGCCATAATAAAGTATTATGGTGAGACGGAATCATGTCTCGGGTTACGATCTGCAAACTTTCTGTCCTGTCAACCCTTTTCACGATTCATTTTTTGACTATTATAACAAAGTCCCCGATCATTATTAAAAGTCTATGGCAGGCTGAGAATTTCATTCCTGCTCTTCGAGGTTGCTGATTTTGGTGGACTGCGTTTGCGAAGATTGATCTTCCGGTTTTTGCTTGCCGTTTTCTTTATTCCCTATCCACTGAACTTTGTATTTCTGGTCGGCTTCCGCCTGAAGACGGCCGGCCTCAACATAAAATATCAGGCCGTTTTCACTGGATGCAGCGGCATCCAATGGTGTTAGCCAAATGCTGCAGCTCCAGACCAGAAGCGTGCCTAACAGACTGAAAATAAAAGTATTCGCTGCTCTCTCAACGGTTTTGTGCAAGGGTAGAACCTCTCTGATAATCTGATTCAACATTATCAGATGACTGTGAACTGGCTATGAAGAGATTATGAAAGAATATGAACCGCACCGCTCACTCTTATGAAATTTAATTCCCAAGATTTATTTCATAAAATCGCATATTCGGAGAGACAGTCACGGTATTGACTTTGCGCAGCAGGCTACATTTGGCGGCAAAAGAGCTTATGATTTCGTGAAGAAGCATAATGCCGGATATACTCTCTATAGTTGCCGGATATTTTACGATCTGAATAACATGTCGTAAGCCTCGCCGAAGTTACATCAACCATGGCGGCCGAAATCCAAGTTTACATCCTTTAGTGCACATGGGACTTATGGGTTAAATAACGTTCTTGGATGCGTTGCAAAATAATTTAATTTTCAATATATTTGATTTCATTCATGCCTGCATGGTTTTATAACTGTGGCATAGAGAAACTACCGACAAAGCTAACCCCTTCGTGAGGAAGGGGCGGAATGGATCTGCCAGGGAACGGATGGTTGTGTTGCAGAACTCGCAGGAGGGAGAGATGACAATTACTCGGCAAGCAATAAGTGGAATCTTCGGAGTGATCTTGTGCGCAACTCCGCTGATATTAGGAATATCGATTGATCAAGCAAGCTCATTTAATCTGCCAGACACAGGGCAGATGTTGTGCTATGACGACGCATTAGGCAATGTTATCTCCTGTGCAGGGGCAGGACAAGGACAGGACGGGGCCTACACCATAAATCCAATGTACCTTCATGACAATGGCAACCAAACGATAACTGATTACAACACCGGCCTGCAGTGGCAGAAGTGTATGTCCGGGAGAGTTAACAATGCGACCTGCGATTATCCCGGGAATAACGTGCCATATCTTTTCAACTGGTATCAGGCGACCGGGCAAATTGATCCCACTTACAACCCCTCTGATCCAAGTCTGTACAGAAACATTTGCGGCGAGCTTGGTGGCGGATGGCGGCTTCCGACAAATCTGGAATTGATGAGCATTATGGATTATTCGCTCCATAGTCCCGCAATTCAGGCAACCTATTTCCCTAATACGGTGAACTGTCTTTGGACGTCTCTCCCGGCTGTAGGAGAGGCGAACAAATCGTGGACCGTAGACTTGAATGGTGGAATCAATTTCACCTCGATAGACTATAACCCATGTGGTGTTCGGTGTGTTCGTGGCGTGCAGACAACGCAGAGTCTGAGCGACAATGGTAATGGTACGGTTACAGATCACACTACAGGGCTAATGTGGCAGAAGGACGAGCCTGGCGCAATGACCCGGGCTGCTGCTCTTAACTATTGCGAGAATCTGTCATTCCCGCTAAATAATGGCTTTACTGACTGGCGATTGCCGAATATAAAAGAGCTTGTTTCGCTGGTGGATTACTCAGTAGCGAATTACACAAATCTAATTCCAGCGTTCAATCCAACATTTTTCCCAAACGCTGTTGAAGGAGTGTATTATTGGTCGTCAACGCGAGCGATTGTCGGTACCAATACCGGCGAGTGGGTCGTAGCCTCGTGGGATGGCGAGCTTGCAAACGGACCTTCAAGCACGTCCACTTGTAATGTTCGTTGTGTGCGTAGTGCGATTGGAGGCATAAATGTTTGTCCGGATACTGCGCCTGTTAGCATTAATGGTGCGCCCTACTCAACGATTGCTGCCGCTTACGGTGCGGCAACAGATGAACAGTCTATAAAGATGCAGGCAATGTACTTCCCTGAGGGCGCCCTTATGCTGACCAGAAACATAAATATTTCGCTCATTGGCGGATACGACTGTGTTTATATATCAAATATCGGCGGCTTTTCGACCATCCTTGGCAGTACAACCATCGGCGGCACGGGAAGTGTAACAATTGAGAATGTGATAATCATGTAAATCCCCTTTGCGGCGGATATGATAATCGATCTGTATCACCACACCAGGAAGAGTCTTTTTATGTTCGAGTACTCATCCTCCGCGCTTTGCGTTTCTGTGATCATGGCCTGCCGCCATGTTTTGATGTCGAGGGTCCCGTCGGCAATTTCTTCAATCGAGATCGCCCCGTCAAGATCGGTCCTGTAAACCCGACTGTTTGAATACACTGCCAGCGTATCGGGATGCGGATGACCGTATATATTCTTTCTTCCGGAGCTGATCACAGCAATGTCCGGCGACACATAATGGAGAAAGGCCTCTGCCGTTGAGGTGCGGCCGCCGTGATGCGGGACCTTCAGGACAGTGCTTTTCAGGCTGGAAGCAAGATGCGCCAGGTCTTCCTCCGCTTCCTGTGACACGTCTCCGGTGAAGAGAAATGAACATTTTCTGCCTGCTATCTTCATGACGACTGAGTAGTCGTTGTCTTCCTGCCCCTCGGGCAGCGAAGTATAAAAGCCTTTGTATGGATGAAAAACTGTGATCGCATATGCGCCGCCATTAAAATAGTCGCCCCGGGCAACAGCTCTTCTCGGGACCGTGCCCGGTAAGGGGCTGCTGTAGGGTATAAGGTCGTTGTCCCATATTTCGCCTATCTGAAATTTGTCGAGCAGAAGGACCAGCCCGCCGCAATGGTCGGGATGGCCGTGGGTCAGGACGAGCAAGTCGATCTTGCGATGGCCCCTGAATTTGAGGAAATTCGCAACCTGGAACCCGTTTTTGCCGGTATCGACTACCATTACCCTGCCGTCAGGGAGTTCGGCTACCGCACCATCGCCCTGGCCGACATCGAGAAACGTGACCTGCAACCCTTGCTTGTTATGGAGATGCAGCCCTGCATATAAAATATATGGAATGATTGCCATTGAAGCGAGTATTACCGGTGACTTCCTGCGAGCAAACAGGGAAGCCGGCACTCTGCTGTTTGTTTGTGCGGTCACTATCGCGAAGACAAGCAGACACATGTAAAACGTGACGAGCAGCACCGGCGGGAAAGAAGGCACAGGAACCGCTGCAAAGCTCCATGTTGCGATATATTTGATCAAACTTAGGGACATGGCCGTGGATGCCTCTATGAATCCCTTCAGCGGAAATATATCGGTGAACAGATAAATAAACGATGATGCGAGGGAAAGAGGCAGGATAACAAAGCCGATGAATGGTGTAAGGACAAGGTTGCTCAGCGGGGATACGAGCGAAAAATAATTGAACGTGTACGCTACGAGTGGTGCGGTCCCGGCGGTAGCGGCAAGCGAGATGAGTGAAGACGCTATTACATATTGCCGGACTGCAGCAAGGGCTTTGCGGATAACTGCATGCAAGCGGCTTTTCGCTTTTTTGTTGCCGGGCGAATCTTCATCATCGTCGGAGCTGCCGGTCCTGTTCTGGACAGCTTTTCGTTCCCGTATCCGTTTTTCGATGTCCGAATAAAACCCGAGGCACAGCACAGCAAGAAAGGAAAGCTGAAAAGAGAGTTGCAAAAGCGACTCCGGCTGAATAAGCACAATCAGTGCGGCGGCAAACATAAGGGTGTTCATCCAGAAACCCTTCCTCTGTATCAGAAGTCCGAACAGAAAAAGTGTAATCATGATGAAGGACCTGACCGCAGGGAATTCCATCGTTGATATGCCGAGATAGGCGGTGATCACCGGAAGGCAAAGCAGCGCTGCAATCTGAGAAGGAGAAATATAAAGGGAAGCCCGTAGGAGGAGCGAATGCGGCAGCAGCCTGACTGCGAGTTTGAAGAATTTGAAGAGTATAAAAAGGAGCAAACCGAAATGCGCTCCCGAAATGCTCAGTATGTGGGCGAGCCCGGTAACATTGAAGGCATTCCGCAGTTCACCGCTCATTGTGCCGCGTTCTCCGGTGATTATCGACATCAGGAACGCGCCGTCATCTCCCTTGAACTTTGCGCTGTAAAAAGCATTCAGCTTGTCGCGCGCGCGGTCGAGAAAATTCCTGTCCGCCTTCCTCACCTCTTCTACCGATACGGCATAACCTGAAAGGATGGTCTCTTTGCCGAAAAGAGCACCCGGATTGAGAAAGACATTGTCTCCAGGCACCTTCACATGCACGTAGTACTCCCTGACTAACGACATCGGGCTGTCGGTGAACAAGCGCATTTTGGTCAACTCAAGCGGACATCCGCGGAAGGAAGCTTCCCTTATCTCCATATCATTCTGAAAACGGGTTTGGTCGGACTGAAGCGGAAGCGGCTCGGCAGACAGGCGCCCGGTGACAACAACCTCCTGTCCGGAAAGTTGCTCAAGGTCCGGCGCAGCAACATATGGGGCCGATGCACGCCAGAAGCCGAGAACAAGCATCAGCAGTGCAATAATGACGGGGGCCACAAAACCGGCATGGACTCCGGATTTACGGAATGTTTGATGACGGATGTACCGCGACCGGACGAAAACCAAAAACAGAAACAGGCAAAGAATTACTGCAGTATAAGGAAAGAACCTGTGAAGGTAGAAGAGTGCCGCCCCTGAGACGAAGGAGACGAAGATGCTCATTTCACGAAGTCTCTTTTATGCCCATCCTCTTGCGGATCACCCCGGCTATCTCGTCCGCTATGGCCTTTGTGAACTCATAGTCCTCACCCTCGGCCATGACCCTGATCTTGGGCTCAGTGCCCGAAGGCCGCACCAGTATCCTTCCCTTGTCGCCGAGTTTGTCGGTACAGGACTTGATCACCTTTACGATATCGGGATAGTCTCCGAATTTCTTCCCCCGCGAGACAACGACATTCAAAAGGACTTGCGGATAAAGAGAAATGCCGGAGGTCAATTCCGACAGCAGCCTGTTTTTCTTCCTCATCAGATAGAGGAGCTGCAGTGCAGTAATCGGGCCGTCGCCGGTAGTATTGTAGTCGAAGAATATCATGTGGCCGGACTGTTCTCCGCCGAGATTGTACCCGCCCCTGATCATTTCCTCAACTACATAACGGTCTCCCACTTTTGTCCGGATGAGATTAATGCCGATACCAGAGAGATATTTTTCAAGGCCGTAATTGCTCATTACAGTTGCAACGACGCTGTTGCCTTTCAGCCTTCCCTCCTTCTTCATCTCGGAGGCGCAAACACCCATGACAAGGTCGCCGTCTACGGTTTGGCCCTTTTCATCGATGAAAAGCGTCCTGTCGGCATCTCCGTCGTGAGCTATCCCCGCATGTGCGCCCGATTCTTTCACTCTTTGCGCCAGTTGATCCAGGTGCAGCGAACCGCAGCCATCATTGATATTTATTCCGTCCGGCTCGTCATTGATGGAGACGACCTCGGCCCCGAGTTCATGAAGCAATTTGGGTGTGATCTTGTAGGCCGCGCCGTTTGCACTGTCCACCACAACCTTCATGCCGTCCAGGTCGATGCCCCTGGGGATGGACGATTTTACATACTCTATGTATCTGCCTGCAGCATCGTCCAGACGATACGCTTTGCCGATTCTGTCTCCGGTCGGTTTTCTCGATGGAAAGCCCTTGTCGAAAACAAGCATTTCAATCTCTTTTTCGAGCTTGTCCGAGAGTTTGAATCCGGCGGCGGAAAATATCTTGATGCCGTTGTCCTCGAAAGGATTGTGGGACGCGGAAATCGCCACGCCTGCATCGAGCCTGAGCGCCCTCGTCAGAAAGGCTATACCGGGTGTCGGGACAGGTCCGACCAGTGTTACGTTCATGCCCATTGAGCAAATACCTGCCGTAAGGGCACTTTCTATCAGATAGCCCGAAATGCGCGTATCTTTTCCTATCAGCACAGCCTGGCGTCCGTGATCGTCCCTAAGCACAGATGCAATGGCCATGCCAACACGCAGGACATTTTCAGGTGTCATGGGCGAAAGGTTTACCTTACCTCTGATTCCGTCAGTGCCGAAAAGGCCCATTTATTCCGATCTCCCTATCGCCACCTTGACCATAACATCGGTTGCCTTGACTCTGACATTGCGCCCGTTGGCATCGATCCTGACAGACTGCGATATTTCGGAATCAAGTCCGGTTACATCGAGCGGTTCGGTCCTCAGGGTCCAGAGCCGGGCCATCTCGGAAGCCGCACCTTCGGCGGATACCGTCGGGGGATTGACCGTGATCTTCTTTATCTCGAACCCCCTGGCGGGCTGCCCGACAATATACGGTTTGACCGGGATCTGCTTGGTTTCCAACTGGTCGAGGGTGACCTTTACATATGTGGGGTCCATCCTCAGGATTTTGATGTTCCTGTTGCTTTTGACATCGTTGGTATCGAAGTAATATGAAGCTTCGCCGAATTTGCCGTTCGACATATCAACCACAACCCTTATATCGGTAGGCTTCAGCGCGTTGAGAACACTTTCATGCCCTCTTATGCTCACAGCAGTTTTTTTGACATTCTGCTTAAGAATTTCGAGTCCCTGCGGAATATTCTTGAATTCAAGTGGTGCGTCGACTGTAGTTTCAGATTGACCGCGATATGTTACAAAAAACCAGAGTGACACGGCTATTGCAACCGAAAGCAGCTTAAATCCCATGTTCCCCAAAAAGGTTTTTTTCAACTTAGCTTCCCTTCTGCATCATTTCTTTTTAAAGTTGAAGCCCCTGACCTTACCTGCAATGGTCTTTGATTTTTTTTGTTCCGTAAAAAGCTCTGTCAGTGCATTACGGAGTGTCCCCATATCCAGCGGATAATTAAGCTTGCCGTCGATTGCCATCGAAACAACCCCAGTTTCTTCCGAAACGACTATTGCGACAGAATCGGTCTCTTCAGTAATAGCTATGCCCGCCCTGTGCCGGGTCCCGAAGGCCTTACCAACTCCGGTGCCAAGTCTTATGGGCAAGAAACAGCCCGCTGCAACCACCCTGTTGCCTTTGATAACAACAGCGCCGTCATGAATCGGGGAAGAGGGATGAAAGATGCTGAGCAGGAGTTCCTTCGTGACCCGCGCGTCAAGGGATGTGCCGATCTCGACATATTCGCGCAGGCTCACCTCGCGCTCAATGACTATGAGTGCGCCGATCCGCCTGTTGGCAAGCGCAACTGACGCTTTTACTATTTCATCAAGAGATTTCAGTTCCTCGGCAGATGTAAAGCTCGGCAGGAGAGGAGACTCGCCCATTTGCGCCAGGGCACGCCTGATTTCCGGCTGAAAAAGGACTATTACAGCTATGACCACCTGGGACCAGAAACTCTGAATAAGCCAGTCGATTGTGTAGAACTGGAAATATTTTGCAAGGAAAAGCCCGACCAGCAGAAAGGCGAAACCTACAAGCATGCGCGCCGCGATAGTGCCCTTGATAAGCAGGAGCATGCGATACAATATTATTGAGACCAGGACGATATCTACTATATCCTGCCATCTTAGCTGCCTCAATAAATCGGTCAATGAACCTCCGGTATTCTACGAAAGTACTTCCATGTTGATCTTGGGATTAAGCTTTGCCTTCATGCCGTCAATAAATGATTTCAGTGCGGCATTGCGCTTGCTGTAAAGGACCATTTGCTTAAGCATGGCTTCCTTCGACTCGTCCACCTTGGCGCCTGCAAGATCGACATTGGTTACATCCACGCTTGAAATCACAAGCTTTCTCACCCTGTCTTCCGCCAACTGGTTGCTCAGCATGCCTTCATACATCTCCGGCGTAAGCCTGTTCAATGCGAGGGTCTTGACGTAAATATCCTTCCGGAAGACCCCGTCACGCTTGAACCTGGGATCGTTTATTATGGCCTGCTGAAGGTCTTCGTCGGAAGGCGAGAGGCCGAGTTCCCTCGCAGCAATCAGCAACACCCGCTCGTCGATAAGCCCGTTGAGGACCATCTGCTTCAGGTTCAGCTTCTTCTCGATTTCTTCGACCGGCTGGTCCTTATACATCTCGTGGTAGCTGTCCCTCGCCCTCTCGTAAGCCATCCAGTAATCCTTGACCGATATCTTTTCCTTGCCGATCTCGGCAACCATCTGAATGTTTTCCTTGTCCTTTGTGCCAACACCCCAAAAAATGAAGGAGATGATTACCACAAAAAAAAGGACATAAAAATACTTGGCATGCTTGCGCATGGATTTCAGCATATCCTGGTCCTCCCCTTAAAATGTCACTGCTTATTTTCTCCGCCCTCGGTCTTTACCTCGAAATTCTTTTCGGGAACTATCGTCGAAATGGCATGCTTGTAGATGAGCTGTTCGGTTGCATCTTTAAGAAGGACTACGAAGTTGTCAAAGCCTTTGACTATGCCCTTGAGCCGGACTCCGTTGGTAAGGAACATGACGACCGGCACCCTGTCTTTTCGCAGCTGATTAAGAAAAAGGTCCTGAAGATTATGATTCTTGGTCTCCGGCATAGGTCTTTCGCGCCTCCTCTCCCCGAAAAAACATTTCCCCGCAAAGCCGCAGAACACACCGAAAACCATGTGCGCTTCAGCATCTGCCTGTTTTATAACATAAATGATTTTACCCAATAATTCAAGCGCAACATTGCTCTGTGTTATAATGAAAATGCAGGCCCGCGTAGATTTTTGGCTGCATTCAGACGGACTTTGGGCCGTCATAAATTTCAACCAACCGGAGTATTGACATGCCTATATTTGAATATAGATGCCCCTCCTGCGGACTTGAATTCGAAAAACTTGTCTTCGGAAATACAAGCGTGTCATGCCCTGGGTGCACATCAGTAGAGGTTGTAAAGAAATTCTCGACCTTCGGCATGAGCGGCGTCCAAAAGCAGACATCGTCCGGATGCTCAACCTGCAGTTCCGGTTCATGCAGTTCCTGCAAGTGACTTCCCGAGCCGTAGTCCTTTCGCCCGCGAATGGATAATATCCTCCGTCTCATCTTTCCGCTCAAGCCGTTCAAACGGGTTCACCGTATTAAATTGTTTATCAGCTGTTGACCTTCGTCTTCAAATACAGGCAAACTATTTATATACTTCTTGCAGGTGAATATCATGTCCGACAATGCGTCCAAACTAAGCGAAGGGCTTGAACAAAAGGTCAGGCAGGAAATCAGGGAGCCCTCCCTTTATAAAGTGATCCTGCTGAATGACGACTATACAACCATGGATTTTGTAGTCCATGTCCTTGAAACCGTATTTCGCAAACAATTGGGTGAAGCAACCCGGATCATGCTCAATGTCCACAAAAAAGGTTCCGGGTTATGCGGAGTTTATACGCGTGAAATTGCAGAAAGCAAGGTGGCCGCTGTCCGCGACCTGGCTGTAAAAAACGCATTTCCACTGAAATGCATTATGGAGAAGGAATGATTAACAAGGAACTGGGGCTTACGCTCGATGCCATCATCAAGGATGCCAAGGCCCGGCGGCATGAATACCTGACCGCCGAGCATCTCCTTTTTGCCGTTATACATGACGAAGTCGGCATAGACATAATTACAGGTTGTGGGGGGAACGTCCTGAAGATAAAGGCGGCCATCGACGAATTCTTCGAGAAGAACATTCCGCATCTGGCCGATAAGAGCACTTCGAATCCGCTGCCTACGATTGGTTTTCAGCGTGTCATCCAGAGAGCGCTGAACCATGTACATTCAGCAGAGAAGAATGAGGTGGATGCCGGCGACATACTCGCCGCCCTTTTTTTTGAAGAGGATTCCCATGCAGTCTATTTCCTTGCAAAAGAAGGGATCACCCGCCTCGATGTGCTGAACTTCGTTTCGCACGGTGCAGGTGCTGCGGATGATAATCAAGCGGCAGATGACGTTGCGCGGGAAGCCCCCGACGGCGAAAGCGGGGCCGGATGCGAATGTCCCCGTCCGGACCAAAAACGCCCGGCGGCAAAAGAGCCGCTCAAACTCTACACGGTCAATCTCGTCGAAAAAGCTGCTGAAGGCGGTATTGATCCGCTCGTCGGTCGCGAGATCGAAACAAGGAGGACCGTACAGGTCCTTTGCAGAAGGAGAAAGAACAATATCGTTTTGGTGGGAGAGCCAGGGGTTGGAAAGACAGCAATCGTTGAGGGGCTCGCACTGAAAATACATAAGGCCGAGGTCCCTACTGCGCTGAGCAATTCCGCGATATTTGCCCTTGACATGGGTGCGCTTCTGGCGGGGACAAAATACCGCGGTGACTTCGAGGCCCGTCTGAAAACGACCATCAGGGAACTCGAAAAGATACCCGGCGCCATATTGTTTATCGACGAGATACATACTATCGTCGGGGCCGGTGCCACGAGCGGCGGTTCGATGGACGCCTCCAACATCCTGAAGCCTGTACTCAATTCCGGAAGACTTCGCTGCATAGGCGCAAGCACGTATGAAGAGTATAAGAATTATTTCGAGAAAGACCGCGCGCTCTCGAGAAGGTTCCAGAAGATCGAGATCCAGGAGCCGACAATAGCCGAAACCGTTGCGGTTTTAAGAGGACTCAGGCCATATTACGAGGATTTCCATGGTGTCACCTTCACCGATGGTGCCATCAAGGCCGCCGCCGAGCTTTCCGCGAAATATATAAACGACAAATTCCTGCCGGACAAGGCGATAGATGTGATCGACGAGGCCGGTGCCACACGCAAGCTCGCTGCGGCCGGCAAAACCGGCTCGGTTGTCGGCATAAGGGAAATCGAAGCAATTGTTGCCGACATCGCCAGGATACCGTCGAGGAACATCTCGTCTTCCGACACCGAAAAGCTTCACAACCTTGAAGAGGAACTCAAGCTCGCCGTATTCGGCCAGGACGGCGCGATACACTCTCTGGTAGCAGCAATCAAACGGTCGAGGGCCGGGCTCGGTGCGCCCGAAAGACCGATTGGCTCATTCCTCTTCACCGGTCCGACGGGAGTTGGCAAGACAGAGGTTTCAAAACAGATGGCTTCGGCACTCGGCGTGCAGTTCACAAGATTCGATATGAGCGAGTACATGGAAAAGCACGCGGTTGCGCGCCTGATCGGGGCACCTCCGGGCTATGTCGGGTTCGACCAGGGCGGGTTGCTTACCGACGCGATCAGAAAGCATCCGTATTCCGTACTGCTTCTGGACGAAATCGAAAAGGCACACCCCGATATATTCAGCATCCTGCTGCAGGTGATGGATTACGCAACCTTGACGGACAACAACGGCAAGAAGGCCGACTTTCGCAATGTTGTCCTTATTATGACCTCCAATGCGGGGGCAAAGGAATTGGACAGGGGCGCTATCGGCTTCGGCGACAGGAGTAAGGACACCCAGGCAAAGAGCGGCGATGCGATCACCAAACTCTTCAATCCCGAATTCAGAAACCGGCTCGATGCAACCATCACATTCAATCCGCTCAATCCGGAGATCATGAGGAAGGTCGTCGACAAGTTCATGGAAGAGCTCCGGCGCCAGCTTATCAGGAAGAAAGTGAAGGTCGTGCTTTCGGAAGATGCCGGCCAATGGCTTGCCGACAAGGGATATGACCACCGTTACGGTGCGCGTCCGCTCGGGCGGCTGATGCAGTCCGAGATCAAGGACGTTCTAAGCGAGGAGGTCCTTTTCGGCAGGCTCAAAAAGGGAGGGACCGTGCATATCGGGCTCAAAGAAGGCGTGCTCGATTTTGAATACTCATAAGACGCAAAGAAGGCGGTAATGGCCGTTTTTCGCCTGACCGATGATCTCACCTTTCCACCACCGGAACTTGCAGAGAAAAGCGGCCTGCTGGCGGTCGGAGGAGACCTGAGCACTGATCGTCTTGTCCTGGCCTATTCTATGGGCATCTTTCCCTGGTATTCCGACGGGTATCCGATACTCTGGTGGTCGCCTGACCCGCGTCTTGTACTGCTGCCGGAAGAACTGCAGATTTCGCGCAGCCTGCGGCAGGCCATAAAAAAGGGGATTTATAAAATCACCATTGACAAGGCGTTTGACAGAGTGATCAGGGAATGTTCGGAGATACCGAGGAAACATGAAGATGGAACATGGATAACTCATGACATGATCGTTGCCTATATGGGGCTCCATAGTGCAGGCTATGCACATTCAGTCGAGGCATGGCTGGGAGATGAGCTTGCAGGCGGGCTTTATGGCGTCTTATTGGGAAGGGCATTTTTCGGAGAATCCATGTTTGCCCGGAAGAGTAATGCATCGAAAGTCGCCTTTGCATTATTGGTGCGACAACTTGGAGAAGGCGGGATAGAATTGATTGACTGCCAGGTCACAACATCACACCTTAAACAGTTTGGCGCCCGGGAGATGCCAAGGTCCGAATTCCTGAAGAGACTCGAAAAAGCTACTGGAAAGCTGCTTCAGGACCGCACAGCGATGCGTCCCTGAAGCGACAACATTATTCCGGCCTGCTGAACGGATCTTCCCTTAGTATCTGGTCAAGCTTGAGGGGCTTTTCCTTGAGAATAAAGTCGGCAAGCCCCCTGTCCTCTGTGATTTTGCCGCCCTTTTTCCATGTGCCGTTCCACGAAATATAGACGTGCACCGTATCGCCGAAAATTTCGACAAGCATCGGCGTAAACGTCAGCTCCGCAGAGTCGAAGCTCTTTCTTGAGTTGGTCATGCTGAGATACCCGGCCCGGGTTGTATTCTTTTCTATTGCTGTGCGATCGTTCTTGATATAAGCATCACGCAACTTTTCCACGACCGCAAAGGCCTCCGTGGTCATTGCAGAATCAGGAGTGACCTTTTTAACTGTTTTCTTTCCGCCGCAGGCAGAAACAAAAACAAGCAATATAATGCCGAGTGCAATCAAGCGTTTCATATTTATTCCTCCAAAAAACTATTGCTCAAATCAGGTTTAAGGATTATAAACGATTTTGTCCCATTAAATGAAGGGACTCTGCGCAGACGCAACGGATCGCTTTCAGGCGGAAGGGTCTGGGTGATCTGCTGCGTCCTCAGGGCTCATAAGTTGGTATGCTATAATTACCGAATGCAAATCGTCTGCCAAAACAGAAAGGCTTATCATGACTATTCGATCGAGGAGACCATTGAAGCAGGCATGTCTCTCCTCGGCACCGAGGTCAAGTCCCTGCGGGAAGGCAGGGCAAACCTCAAGGACAGTTACGTCCTGATTAAAGACCTTCAAGCCGTGCTCCTTAACTGCCACATCAGCCCCTACAGTCACGGCAATATCATGAATCATGACCCCTTGCGTACAAGGAAACTCCTTATGCATAAAAAAGAGATCATGAGACTGCAGGGAAAAATGGCCCAGAAGGGATACACCCTCATACCACTCAAGATATATTTCAAAGACGGACGCGCCAAGATTGAGGTCGGTCTGGCCAAGGGCAAGAGGGAATATGAGAAGCGCGAATCTATCAAGGAACGTGAGGCCCATAGAGAGATCGAAAAGGCGATGAAGGGCCGCAACCGATGAGAAGATATTTCCGGCAGTGGGTCACTTTCAGGCGGAAGAGATTAGTCCTTGTTCAATTACTCAAGCTTTTTTTTGCGATATGCTTACTTTATTTTTCATAAGGATGCTGCGAACCGGCTCACTCAGACCCTTCCGCCTGAAAGTGACCCACTGCCATATTTCCCGCGTTGCTTTCTTTTTTCCAACGGCTAAGTTTATAATATCACAGTTGCATTAACTTACCGCCCAAGATAATGAAAACCATTAATGTCATAATAATAGTGCTGTTCGCGGCCCTCGCCTCTTCGGCATATCTGCTTGCTACAAAATTATTTCCGGCTGCTGTGCCGGCTGTCCGGGAAACTATCAAGGCTGAAACAGAAAAAATGACCGCGCCGGAGCCGGTCCCGGCCACTCAGCCCCGCCCTCAGATCAATAATCCGGCACCGACACCTCAGCCTTCGGCAATCAGGGTTGACTCACAGGCTGCTCAACCGGCGCCGCCTGCACCTCCGGTCAGGGAAGAGCCCAAGCTGCGCCCTGTCAGAGACATCAAGGTCGTCATGTACATGACAGACTGGTGACCATACTGCACAAAGGCGCGGTCGCACCTTAATTCACTTGGAGTAGACCTGAGGGAATACAACATAGAGAGGGATTCTTCAGCAACATCCGAGATGCTGTCCAAAAGTGGCGGCAGCAGAGGGGTCCCCCTTATCGACGTCGAAGGCATAATCCTCCGCGGCTTCAGTCCCCAGGCTATAGACAACGCCGTGCTGCAAAGACAGAAGTCCTAACCCACTTTATCCAATAATTTGTCATAGCATGGCCTGGAGTGTTTGAATCGAAACGCACTGTCTGAGTTCTCAGAGCTGCCAACCGTAAAATGCTATCCTCTCTATTTACAGACTGTTCATTTCATGCTTGGTTATGATTATACGTAACAATGACTAATTCAGTGCGCGAGAGGTAAATACTTCAGGCAATGCAGTGTCCTCATTTATGAATACCGATCCTGCCGGCAAATGGTATAATAAATAAGAGACAGAGCGGCTTATCCACTCGGGGGCGAAAGGACTCGACGGGGGTTATGAGGCTCAGGTCGCATGTCGTGGCTCCATCACCACGTAAAAAGGTGGAAACAAACACAAACGCCAATAACGAACTGGCACTTGCTGCTTAACTAAAAGCGGCACGCTCACGCAGGACTGCCTGTGGCTTGTAATGAGCGTCATTTAGCAGGCTGCTTTTTCCGGAGGGCCCTGGCCGGAACGAGGAGATTTCTGGGATAGGATACCGGGGGGCCTGCCGACCGGCATGCCGGCATCCGAAATTTCAAGTAGAGCGGATAAACATGTAGAAGCCTGGGAGTAGTGCTTTCGGACGCGGGTTCAATTCCCGCCGCCTCCACCAATAATATCAATATATTTCAATGGATAATGCCGTAAAGATATCTATCCGGAATATGCGTATCCCCGTGCACCCCGCAATGGATCCCTTTGTTAATACTACTCAATTCAGAGATAGGCTACCGTGGCATGGAAGGAAAAGAGTGCATTACTATTTAGTGCACGGT
>DATJOY010000133.1:0-5347 GCA_035506695.1 Dissulfurispiraceae bacterium | reverse complement strand
GTGCCTGTCTGACAGGGACCAGAGTCACAGCAGGATTGATCTTCTGTACGCGGTCGGCTGCTGCAGCGACCTTCGGGCTTCCTATCGTTTCGAGCGTGCAAAGAATCTGGCGGTTCAGGTTGTGCTCTTCGAATTTATCCGGATCGATAGCAACGATGGTCCCAACGCCAAGCCGTGCAAGCTCTTCAATCAGGTACCCGCCAAGGCCCCCGCAACCCACAACAGCTACGCGTGATTGGAAAAGGGCGAGTTGCTGCTCTATGGACAATGTGTTGCGATTGCGTTGATAGCGGACTGGAAGGACCCCGGATTCGAGGGCCGCTTTTTCGAGCAGGCGATGAGTCAGGCCAAATCGCATTGCAGCCTCATTAAGAACATCCTGTTGCACCACATCATTTACTGCATGAGTTTTAAGATAATCTTTAAGCCTGTCCATTCTATCCACCTCCTATCGGCGGGAAAATGGACAAGGCGTCGCCATCCCGCAGTTCGGAGTCAGGTTCTGCATGCCTGCCGTTCACGAAGATGATGGCGGCCTCGCTTTCCGGAATCAACAGGATGCTTAGGACATGGCGGACATTTGTCCCCGATGGATATTCCTGCCGAGCGCTGTCGAACCGGTCTTTTCTGAGTGTGGCGAAGAGGTTAATCGTTATATTCATAATAAAAAAAAGGGGAGAGGAGCATGTCCTCTCCCCGCGCAATAGTATAGTTACCAGTTGAATACTTTGTCCAGGTCCTCGTCTTTAACATCAAAATTTACGTTGTGCGGCGGCAGAAACTCGTTCGTGAAATACCGCGGCAGACGGTCCTGCTGGGCTGTAAAGCCGGCTCTTGCATTGAAATCCCTTTCCATGGAAAGCACCTTTTTCCCGAGCTCTACGACCCCGTCTCCCGTGAGATTAATTCCGTAGAAGGCACTGATCAGGTCGAGAAGTGCCTGGAACGTATCAGCCTGATCCAGGATCGCAAAAGCAATGAATATGCACATGCCGGTGGAATCTACGGCAGCGGTCGCAATCTGGAGATTGCGCGAAAGTTCGATCTGGCCCTCGGCAGTGAGGGGATCGACGTAGCCGCCAACCTTTAGAATGTTGGTTGCTACTGCGTATCCGGCTGTGTGGTCGGCTCCCATCGGCGAAGTTGCATAGGTAACTCCGACTCCCTTTACAGCCCTCGGATCGTAGGCAGGCATGGCCTGGCCCTTCACCACCGGTACCCTTTCAACGCCGAAGATCTTTCCGGTGACAGCAGCTCCACCGCCCAGTATGCGTCCGAGATCGGAGCCTTTCCCTACCTCTTTAACGAGATTTATCGCTGCCTGCGCATCGCCGAACTTTGCGATCCCAGCATCCATGGCGACTCCAATCGTGGCGCCCATCTCGATGGTGTCGACACCAAAATTATCATCCATGAAGTCGAGCTGGGCTATGGCATCCATATCGTCTATGCCGCAGTTGCCGCCGTGCGCCCAGACAGTCTCGTATTCAGGCTGTTTGGTCAGATAGTGACCGTCTTTATCATTAAAGACACCGGAGCAACGGATGACGCAACCGCGATGACAGCCATGTGTCGGCATCCCGCCCCGTTTTGTTTCAAGTTCAGCCAACGTTTCTCCGCTGATCTTGGAGGCGCCTGTAAAACGGCCCTGCTTGAAATTGTAAGTAGGATAGCCGCCGGCTTCGCTGAGGATGTTTGTCAGCACGTTTGTTCCGTACGCTGGAAGTGCCTGGCCGGTGACCGGGTGCTTCATCAGGCCGTCCACGAAGCGCTTGTTGGCATCCCTGAATTTTTCAACGTCCTTGGGGGGACGCATTGACACCCCTGTGTCATCCAGTACGATAACTTTTACACCTTTTGAGCCCATGACAGCACCGACTCCGCCGCGACCCGCATGACGGGTAGGGCGCAGTTCAATGTCCGTACACGCTATGGATGCAACGTTCATCTTCATTTCACCGGCAGGGCCGATAGAGATGCAGGATATCTTGTCTCCGAACTCGGCCTTCATTTTATCGACGAGATCATAGTTGGGGAGCATCTTCAGGCCGTTGTCAACGACGATTTTCACGCCTTCCTTGTTGATGAAGACCTTGTAAAGGTCCTCGGATTTGGGCTTGCCTTCAAGAACTATAGCCGCGTATCCGAGACGGCCGAGGACCTGCGCAGCCTGCCCTCCCGAATTGGATTCCTTTATACCGCCGGTAAGCGGACTCTTGCAGCCTATTGACAGTCTTCCCGACATGGCGGCAATCGTGCCGCTCAGCATGCCGGGCGCGATGACAAGCTTGTTTTCCGCGCCTAACGGATGGCACAGTGGCGGCACTTCCCGGGAAACTATGGCTGTCGTCATCGCACGCCCTCCGAACCCGGCATAGCCGCCCAGATCTGTCACATTAATCTTCGGGCCGCCGTCGGCTCCCATGTCAATCCTCAGAATCTTATCCATACTGCACCTCCGTTGAATTTGTTTGTATTAGTATGACTAATATTTATATTACCTATTAAATTATAGCATACTAAATGCCGGTTTGTTCACCTCTTTTGCAGAGCTGCTTTGTTGTTTTTTTATTCCACGGGATTGAAGGACAAGATGGCGGCCCGATTTTATGCCGGTACTCAAATGTTAAAATAAACAATGTCCGGCTATACAGGAAAAAGCATCAGGATCGACCTCAGCTCCGGGAAAAAAGAAATATATGAAACACCAGCAGAATTATGCAGTGATTATCTCGGAGGCAGGGGGCTCGGCGTAGCACTGATCGGTGACAGGATAAAGCATGATTACGATTCTCCTGACATGCCCATTATATTTGCGACCGGTCCTCTTGTGGGGACAGCTGCCCCAACGTCCGGACGAATGGCGGTTGTTTCCAGATCGCCACTGACTGGGACGATATTCGATTGCTCCGTTGGAGGAAAATTCGGCACCCTGCTTAAAAAGGCCGGGTTTGATATGATCGGAATTACCGGCATTTCCGACAAGTGGGTTTATCTGGATATAGATAATGAAAAAATATCCATTACCGGTGCTGAGGGACTCGCGGAGAAAAATGTTTCTGAAAGCTCCAGCCTTTTGGGTAAAGGCGTTTCCTGCGCGGTAATAGGCAGGGCCGGAGAAAAACGGGTCCGGTATGCATCGATCATTATTGACGGTCATTATGCAGCAGGAAGAGGCGGTCTTGGAGCAGTTATGGGCGCCAAGAAACTCAAGGCAATAAGGGTACGGGGAGACAATGCGGTCCCGGTTGCCGATCCCGATCTGCTGGCCAGGTCACGGGAAGATATCATGAGGCAGCTCAGGGCATCGCCGGCTGTTTTCGGTGAGTTCGGCTTGTCCGAATTCGGCACCGCAGCGCTGGTAGATCTTATACATTCGAGGAGAATGGAGCCGACTGAAAATTTCAGGAAGACAATTTTTCCGGACTCATCCTCTTATTCCGGCTATGCAATGAAGACCCGTTACCAGTCGAAAAAAACCGGCTGTGCCGGCTGTCCTGTACTCTGCAAGAAGATAGGGGCCGGCGGAGAAATCATTCCTGAATATGAAACCGTCTCTCATTTCGGAGCACTGAACGGATGTTCAGATCCCGACGCCATTGTAAAGGCAAACGCGATCTGCAATGATTACGGGATAGATACGATATCAGCTGCATCGTCCATTGCCTGTTATGGCGAGATAAACGGAATGAAGCTTTCGACGCCCCAAACAATCGACCTTTTGACCGACATTGCGGAAAGGCGCGGAGATTCCGGATCGGCACTTGCAGAAGGTTCATATCGCTACGCGCTGTCCAAAGGCCGTCCCGACGTCAGCATATCCGTAAAGAAACTTGAACTTCCCGCATATGACCCGAGGGGTGCATACGGCATGGCCCTGGCGTATGCGACATCGAATCGGGGAGGCTGCCACCTGAGGGCGTATCCTGTGAGCCACGAGATATTGAGGAAGCCGGTTGCCACAGACAGGTTTTCCTTTGAGGGAAAGGCCCGTATGATCAAGATTGCCGAAGACATCAATGCAGTCATCGATTCGCTTACCGCGTGCAAATTTGTTTTTTTTGCAGCCGGTCTCGACGAATATGCAAAGGCGATGAGCGCTGTGACAGGCAAGGATTGCAATGTGCAGTCCCTTCTTAAAATCGGAGAGCGAATATGGGACCTCGAGCGGAAAATGAACCATATGAACGGTTTCACTATCGATGATGATGACCTGCCGGCCAGGTTCTTCAGGGAGGAAGGATCGTCGAGTGCAACTATTAGGATAGCGCCGATTGATCGGAAAGAATTTCTCAGGGCGAGAGAAAATTATTACAGGATTAGAGGATATGAGTGACCGTCTCGATCATCGGGCTAACCTTGAGCGGGGCATCCGTTTTATGCAAAAGAGATTAGTTCTTGTGTGTAATTTCACCGCAGTTATCAAGAAACGTAGCTCTCATATTGAGGTGGGGCCTGCGAACCGGATAACTCAGGCTCATTTACATAAAACGGATGCCCCGCTCAATCTAAGATTGCAGGAATGCTCAAGTTAATTAATAAATATCTTGGCAAGCTGGAGTCCCAGGGTCTTGCGAAAAAGGATGATGCGATATTCCTCTGCCTTGACGCTGAACTGTATTCCAATAAACCCCTGAGCGGGGAAGCAGCTGTATTGCAGCAGGTCTTCGATCTGATGAATATAGGCAGCCTTCTCCTTGCAGTGCCTTCGGAACCGTATTGGGGCATAATATGTGAGATCATTGAACATGATAACTCCAGCCGCGAGATGAAAAAGATTGTCCCGATGGACTGCGAGACGAGGACTTTCTTCCATGACATACCGGTGATCGATGAGTTCTCTCCACAAGCCATAGCAGCCGCCCTGTCGCAAAGAAAATCTGCCGTTATAAAGGGCCGTGGGATTGTTTCATACGGGACTTTTACGCCGGAGCAGGCATTTGTTTCATTCAGTTCCGCATGCTTTTCAACATTTGTGAAATATTTCTACGACTCGCTGATATATATCGAAGGTTGTGCAAATAAGGGTATGCCTGTCAATGAAAACTACTTGAAGGCATATTGTAAGATTTCAAAAAAGTATGTGCGAATTATTTCTTCATCTGCTGCAAATAAATTGAAATCGGACCCTCCTGTGGATTCGGAGGAAGTTTTGCAAATGATGTACGAAACGGGGCGCGCGGTTGTTGACCGTCATCTTGTCGACTCTTACTTCGGGAACTTGTCATATGTTTACGGCGGCAGCATCTTGATCAGCCAGACCGGAAGTTCCCTGGATGAACTGGAAGGTTGCATAGATTCGGTGCCGCTTGACGGATCGTCATCAACAGGCATTACGGCATCTTCC
>DATJOY010000132.1:0-5976 GCA_035506695.1 Dissulfurispiraceae bacterium | reverse complement strand
GTCAGGGCTCCGTCAATCTGCACGGTCCTGCCTGCAAAATCGCCTTTTATGAGAGGTTTGTTGCAGGACGTACCGCCACTGTAGCAATTATCAATATAGAGTTTATTATCGCCGGTCTCTTCGAGGCCAGACCTTTCCCCTATAAAAACGTTGCCGTGCCCGGTGTAATTAAACGCACCTGTTGAGGCACCAATGTATACGTTTGAGTGTCCCGTGGTATTCGAGGTGCCTGCGCCCTGGCCAATAAAAGTATTTGCATAACCAGTATTAAAGTTGGCTGCGGATCCTTCTCCAGACAACGAACCGACAAAAGTGTTACCGAAACCGTTTTTATGATATTGTCCAGCTCCGTTCCCGATAAAAGTATTATCGTCTCCGTCGCTGTGGCTCAACCCTGATGCCTGACCAACAAAGGTATTATTGATGCCCTGAAGATTCGACTGGCCTGCGGCACTGCCGACAAACGTGTTTGCGTAGCCGGACGTGTTACCCAATCCGGCATTATTACCGAGAAACGTATTGTATCCGCCGCTGTTGCTGTCTCCTGCTCCTATACCAAAGGCCGTAAGGTTGCTGCTCGAAACGCCTGTAAGGGCCATTGTCTGAATATGACCATCAGGGAACTGAATGCCGGTGGTGGCGTACAGAGTTCCATTGATCCTGACGAGATTATTATTGAATTCCCCATAGATGAGAGGCGTATTAGTGCCGGAATTGGCTATATAAAGCATGTTGCTGCCGGTTTCGTTATGGCCGGCATCAATCCCGATAAATATATTACTGCTTCCTGACCCGCTTGAATACCCGGCACTATTACCGATAAAAATATTGCTGCTTCCCGTATTGTCATGCCCCGTTCCAGCTCCGATGAATACGTTGCTCGAACCGGTCGATCCCGGATCGCTCTTCCCGCCGGCGGTGTCTCCTATGATAGTGTTGTACCAGCCGCCATTAAACCGCCATCCTGCCTCATGTCCGACAAAAACATTGGATGACCCGCCAGTATTGGCCTGCCCGGCAAACGCCCCAAGCGCAGTGTTATCCGAACCGGAATTGTTTGAAGCGCCGGCATTCTGGCCGAGGAAGGTGTCATTCGTTCCACCCGCATTTGATATCCCGGTGCCATCTCCGATAAAAGTATTGAAGTAGCCTGTCATTGTATCGTTCCCAGAATGCAAGCCACAAAAAGTTTCGTTTAAATTTTCAATTAAGGCACTCGCCGTTGTTGCATTAAAGCAGAGAAACGTAACCACGATATAACAAAGTCTGAGTGTCTTCATACAAGCCTCCTTTTTCTGTTGTTTTCTGTTCCGCCCAAAGAAACATATTGACGGGAGTTTTTTCCACCTGAGCGAATCATATAATATGACGGGCTGTTTGTCAAACCGTTTTTACATCTGTGTCAAGGCAATTTTGACATTTCCATTTTGCATTCGCGGTTAATTGTCCGGTAGATATGTTTTTGGCCATCTCACAACCATAAGAAGGTGATTTTTTTCTCCGATGATAACTTAGGGCAACGTTCTGACTTTCAGGACAATCACTGTTGCATGGTTGAATCCGCCCACATAGTTTGATACACATATAAAAGAACACATGATACCTCATTCAATGTTGATAAATATTATTTTTTTATTGATGTTGTCAAGCATTTTTCTGCCCGGCCACGCGTTGGGACATCAGGAGGAGACGACCGGCGACATCGGCATCGTCGAAAAGACGGGGGACATAGTTCCGGGCGGTTTGACCTTTCACGATGAAAATGGCGTTGCCGTGAAATTGGCGGATTTAATAAACAGGCCGACCATCCTGGTCCCGGTATATTTCGGCTGCGACCACTATTGCCCCCAGACCCTCGGCGCCCTTGCAACTTCGTTGTCGGATATCAAATTTGAGCCGGGCAAGGATTATCAGCTGGTCACGATAAGCTTCGATGAAAACGACGACCCGGCGACTGCGCGGAGAGTCAAGACTAATTACATCAAAGCTGCGGGTGAGAATTTTCCTGAAGGGGAATGGAAGTTTCTGACAGGCGACAGGGAAAGTATCGCTCAAGTTACAGAATCGGTCGGCTTTCATTTCCGCAGGGATTCTCATGGTTATATACACCCGGTTGTGCTTGTCTTTCTGTCGCCGCAGAGAAAGATAACCGGGTACCATTACGTTTCCGTTTTCCGGTACGGCGTGCAATCTGCGGCATCTTTTTCTCCTGCGGATATTGAAGCGGGCATCGGCAATGCCGGCAAGGGGACAATCAGCCTCGGCGTCAGAAAGTCCATCCTTTATTGCTTCCCTCATCAGCCGGCAGGGCAGGCGAGTTTTTTCAAGCTCCTTGGAGTCACAGGTGGCGTGACTATTTTTTCGCTGATCTTCTTTGCCATCTACATGAAGGCGACCGGCAGGAGACTTTCTGCAGGAAATGGAAAGAACAATGGAAGAACTTAGCTTTTATGACGAAAAGGGAAAGTACAGCGGGATCCTCGCATGGCTCATGTCAACGGACCACAAGAGGATCGGCCTGCAATACCTGCTGGCGCTGATATGCTTTTTTTCCACAGGCGTCGCCCTGGGCGTCCTCATACGCCTGAGCCTCATTGCACCGGGATCTATTCTCAACGCCCAGCAGTACAATGAGGTTTTTACGGTCCACGGTATCGTCCAGATATTCCTGTTCATCATCCCGGGCATACCGGTCGCCTTCGGCAATTTCTTTTTGCCCATAATGATCGGCGCCAGGGATGTGGCATTTCCGAGGCTCAATCGCTTTACATGGTGGCTATACCTGACCGGTGCAGCGATTGTGCTGCTTTCCCTTTTCATCAAGGGCGCGCCGCCCGATACAGGCTGGACCTTCTATGCACCATACAGTATCCAGACCAAGGCAAATGTTTCATTGGCGGTTTTCGGCGTCTTTGTCCTCGGCTTCTCTTCCATATTTACAGGCCTTAACTTCGTTACCACGATTCATCGCATGAGAGCGCCGGGGATGAAGTGGTTCCGTATGCCGCCGTTCGTCTGGACATTGTATGCGACAGGCTGGGTGCAGATACTTGCGACGCCTGTCCTTGCCATAACGCTCGTATTCATTATTCTCGGCAGGTTCTTCGGCGTCGGGTTCTTCGACCCTTCGCGCGGCGGAGATCCGATCCTGTACGAACATCTTTTCTGGACCTACTCCCATCCGGCAGTCTATATAATGGTGCTTCCTGCAATGGGCATTATCAGCGAAATCATACCTGTCTTTGCAAGAAGGAAGCTCTTCGGATATCATGCGATCGTGCTGTCGGCCCTCGGCATTGCAACTGTTGGTTATCTAGTATGGGGGCATCACATGTTCACCAGCGGCATGAGCGACACGGCCAGGATCATCTTTTCGTTCATAACTTTCCTGGTAGCGGTCCCCAGTGGAGTGAAGGTTTTCAACTGGGTGGCGACGCTTTATAAGGGCTCGATCGAACTGCATGCCCCCCTGCTGTTTGCGCTCTCTTTTGTCTTCCTGTTTTCCATCGGCGGACTCACAGGACTGATTATCGGTTCGCTCGCCCCGAACCTTCATGTTCACGGCACGTATTTCATAGTTGCCCACTTCCATTACGTGATGTTCGGCGGGGCGGGGTTCTCATTCTTCGCAGGCCTGCATTACTGGTTCCCAAAGATGTTCGGAAAGATGTACAGCGAAAAGTATGCGAAAGCAGGGTGGCTTCTGCTGTTTGTGGGATTCAATATCCTCTATTTCAGCATGTTCATACTCGGATACCAGGGCATGCCGCGCCGGTATTTCGATCCGCCTCCCCAATACCACGGATGGGAATTTATCTCGACCATAGGTTCATGGCTGCTCGCTGCAGGGATAATCATCATCTTCGGGAACCTGATAAGGTCGCTCTTCAGGGGAGAGAAGGCCCCCGCTGATCCATGGGGAGGGAAAAGTCTCGAATGGACAATATCTTCTCCGCCGCCGCCGGAGAATTTCATTGAAACACCTGTGATAACAACCGGACCGTCGGGATACGGGAAAACCTGAAATGGAAAAAATCTCGTCTGCAACAGAAGGTAGCATCGACTATACGGGCAAGAAGATTGGCATGTGGCTTTTTCTTTACACCGAGTTGCTCTTCTTCGGCGGGATGTTCCTGCTCTATTCCGTCTACAGGTCACGTTATTCTGCGGAATTTCATGCCTCCGCGATGGAGGAGAACATCATTCTCGGATCGACAAACACGGTGATACTGCTTACAAGCAGCTTCTTCATCGCCCTTTCCATCGCCGCCATAAAGGCCGGCAGAAGGAGGCTTTCGACCGGGCTTCAGCTTGCAACTATAATTTGTGGGATTACATTCCTGGTAATCAAATATTTTGAGTGGGCCGCAAAAATAGTGAAGGGAATATATCCCGACTCCTCCGTGCTTCTCGGCATGGGCCAGGGAGAGACCCTTTTTTTCGGTCTCTACTACGTGATGACAGGCATACACGGCATTCACGTGCTTATCGGCGTGATCATAATATCGATCATGCTTTCGCTTACTCAACGCGGGATTATAAACAGAGAGAATTTCGTCAAGCTTGAAAACACCGGGCTCTACTGGCACTTTGTCGATATAGTCTGGATATACCTCTTCCCGCTTTTTTATCTGATAACTTAGGGGCTGGAATAATTTGGACCGGGGAAACGTAGAAACTCAAATACATGCCGCAACCTACAGAACCTATGTTTACGTGTGGATTGCGCTGCTGGTCTTCCTCGGCATCACCATCGCGGTTGCAAAGCTCAGCCTGCTCGCGCAGTACAGCGTAATCGGAAGTCTGTTAATTGCCTCTCTCAAGGCCGGACTGGTCCTGGTATTTTTCATGCACCTCAAAAATGAAGGATGGATCGTAAAAGGCATGCTGGCCCTTGCCGTCGGGGCACTCACCTTTATAATCGTCCTGACCTTCTCCGACGTCTGGTTCAGGTGAAGGTACATGTTTCTCGGACCATCAAACAGCGCCGGAAAAGTAGATGATGCCTTCTTCTACATTGTGGGCATTTCCGCAGGGTTACTGCTGCTCGTAACCGCCTGCATGATTTATTTCCTCTTCAAATACAACCGGAAGAGGCACCCTGAAGCAGAAGAAGTAAAAGAGAGTCTCTGGCTCGAAATCATCTGGACCGCAGTCCCCACAGTCCTCTCCCTCTCGATGTTTTACGCGGGCTGGGTGAATTTCGATTATATCCGCCATCCGCCGAAGGATGCGTTGACCATAAATGTGGTGGCCCGCCAGTGGTCGTGGCTCTTCATTTACGCCAACGGCAAACAGAGCGACATACTGCGCGTGCCTGTTGATAAACCGGTCAAGCTGATGCTGGCGTCGGCTGACGTAATCCACAGTCTCTACATACCTGCCTTCAAGATCAAGGAAGACTGTGTTCCCGGCATGAAAACGCATCTCTGGTTCAATGCCAACAGGACCGGCACCTTCGACATTTTCTGCACCGAATATTGCGGAGTGGAGCATTCCCACATGCTTTCCAAGGTAGTAGTATTGAACGGCGCTGACTATGACAGGTGGTATGCCGAAGCAGGCCCTGCAGGTGCGGCTGCAAAAGGACAGAAAGTCTTTCAGGACAAAGGTTGCGCGGGCTGCCACAGCACGGACGGATCGAGAAAGGTCGGGCCTACTTTCAAGGGTCTTTACGGGGCTGCAGAGGTCGTCATGACAAACGGGAATGAGCGTCACATAACGGTCGATGACGACTACATAAAAAATTATGTTCGCCGCCCGAACGCAGATGTTGTAAAAGGCTACCCACCGGTAATGCCGGTCATCCCCGTTACGGACGCTGAACTTGATGAACTCGTCGAATATATAAAGACGGTGAAATAACAATGACAAGTAATTCTGAAAACATCCTGCTATCAAAATATCGGCAGAATCCCGGCGGAAGGTTATGTATCTGAATGTGATTAGCAATTATCTTCAACTTCTCAGGATCAG